>CANDBG010000015.1 GCA_947382875.1 uncultured Oscillibacter sp.
GGAGTCAACGTCTGAGAACGCGAGCTTTTTGAAATTCAAGGAGCTGATTGAGGAGCGTTCGAACGGCGTCATCACAGTAGAGCTGTATCCGAATCAGCAGCTTGGCGGCGACCGGGAATACACAGAGGAGTGTATACAAGGCACGGTGACAATGGCAGGCCCATCCACGGCGAACATCGCGCCATTGGCGCCGGCATTGAATGCGTTTGAGACGCCGTTTTTGTTTTCGGACCGCGAGACGGTGTACAAGACGTTGGACAGCGCGGCAGGGCAGGCACTTCTGGACTCCCTGGAGAGCGCGGGTCTGAAAGGACTGGGCTATTTTGAGAACGGCTTCCGCCAGCTGACGTGCAACAAAGACATAGAGACGCTTACGGATCTGAAAGATTTGAATATCCGCGTCATGGAGAACGATATACATATGGAGCTCTGGCGCGCACTGGGAGCGAATCCGGGGCCTCTGGCCTTTGGGGAGCTGTACACCGGGCTTCAGCAAAAGACCTTCGACGCCCAGGAGAACCCGGCGGAACTGATCTATAACACGAAATTTTTTGAGGTTCAGGACCACGTATATCTGACGAATCACATATATACGCCATATGTGATCTGTATGAATCTGGAAGCCTGGAACAGTCTGAACGAAGCGACGCAGAATCTGATCCAGGAGTGTGTAAACGAAGCGGTCATGTATTGTCGCGGGATTTGTTCCGAGAACGAGCAAAACTGTTTTGATGCCATCAACGAATCCGGCAAGAGCAAGACGTACGAAATCAGCGACAGTCTGCGCACAGAGATGGTGACGGCGTGTTCCGACATATATGACCTGATTACAGAAAAAGCGGGAGGCACGTACGCGCAGGACCTCTGGGCGGAAGCAGGATTCAGCCCGAACTAAAGCAAGGAGGCCATCATGTCAAAGTTAAGTGATTTCATCAATGCGGAGCAAGGATTTCTGGTAAAGCTGCGGTGTGAGAACCGGTTTGACGAAGGAGCATACCGTGAAATCGAGGAAGAAATACGAAAAGCGCTTCCGGAATGGAAAGCGCAGGGGTACGTGCGCAGCCAGGATGTCGAGGCGTTAATCGGATTGATCGAGCAGCTGGCGGGCGGGAGTCGTTTTTTTGACGAAGAAACGGCCGAAAAGGCAGAGGACGCCTGCGAAGAAATCGTAGAAATTCTCGGAGAATTAGCGGAGTAAGCAACAAAAAAGGAATCGCCCCCTCCTGACGGAACCGGACCAGCAAAACAGACAATAGACAAAAGGCCCCCCTGTGTAGGAAAATAAAACTACACAGGGGGGATTTACATGGGAAAACGCAGATAGATCAAGATTGAGCTAACAGAACCAGAAATCATAGCAATGAGGGAAGCAGGAAAAACGCGGAAAGAGATGGGAAAGCACTGTGGTTTGGAGAAACGGCAGGTGAAATGGCGGGCAGCAAGCGGCAAGCCCAGGCGGCCCAAGGGATACAGGCGAAGAAACGGCCCCGCCTGCGCTGCTCAAAACTTCATATTTCCTACCCCAAATTGTTTTTTCGTGCTGTCCGCTTAAATTGGGGCGGTTCAAAGCAAGAGGGGGTGTTTTTGCGTCAGGGGAACCGGAACGTCTGACCATTTTTTTCAATTGGCACGGTCTGCCCGGCGAACTGCGGATAAGCGGCGAGGAAATCGGAAGTAAACGAGAATTCATTCCATTGATGCATCGGAAGGAAACGCCGCACGTCCGCGAGTTCGAGGAAATACTTTGGGCCTCGGAACCCGTCCTCATGCAGACGGGCATCCAGAGGGAGCATAGCCAAATCGAGCCGCCGTCCCCGCAAAGGTTCTGCGTAACGCTTAAAATTGGCGGCCATATTGTTGTTCCAGGCTTTATCCTCGCCTTCCCAGTGCCACCAGTTCAGGTCGCCGGCATGAAAGAGCAACAGCCCATCAGCGGATACAAGAAACGCAACGCCCTCGTCGGTAGAAGGCAGCGTCTCGATGTTCGCGCAAGGCAGGGAACAGGATTGATTCCCCTTTAAAACCCGGCATTTTTCGGCGGCGCCTTGAGAGACGCCCCAGCGTTCAAGGTTGCGTGGAGTGAGCTTGATATCGCATCCCAGGAGGAAGCAAACATCCCGTCCAGGCGCATCGAGGGCAAAGATTTTCGGGTCAAAGTGGTCGGGGTGGGAGTGACTGGAAAAGACATACAAAGGCTTCCGTTCGTCCAGCGGCGGGAGTTTCCCCCGCCACCAGTCGAACAGGAGCGACACAGAGGGCAAATCCACAAGAAACCCGCTGTGTTCCAGGAATGTGACGCGCATATCAGCGCAGCCTGACGGCGGTACCGTAGGCAACGACCTCAGCGGCGCCCTGCATAACGGACGACGAGCCATAACGGATATTGATAACGGCGTCCGCACCGAGGGCCTCAGCCTCATCCACCATTCGTTTGGTCGCGATCTGACGGGCTTCGTTCAGCATTTCAGTATACCCGACGATTTCGCCTCCGACCAGGGTTTTCATACCGGCCATAAAATCCTTACCGAAGTTTTTGGACTGCACGACGGTCCCCTTGACGATTCCAAGGGCTTCGACTTCTTTTCCAGGAACATAATCAATATTGAGCAGCAGCATCTTCTTCTCCTCCTTGAATTTCTTTCAGACGAATTTTGAGTGATATCCAGATCGGGATTAAAATCCCGAAATCCAGTAAAGCGACGGCCAGCAGCAGGACTGCCAAAGGCCGTGACGGTTCCAGCCGGGAACGGAACCAGAGCAGGAGCGCGCCGGCGGCCAGCTGCATAAGGGAGCTGGAAACAGCGTTTTTGACGGCCTCTTTCCGTCTGCGGGCTTTGGAATCAATATTGGCTTGCATCTTCTTCCTCCCCGCCGTCGATTTCGCGCAGGCGTTCCAGGAGAGCCCTGATGACGCCCACAATCACCGCGCCGCCCAGTACAAGGTACAGCAGCAGAAAGAGCAAGGTCATCACTCCCCCGGCCCGGCCGATTTCCGACAAGGCAAACAGGGCGAACACGATCAGCGGCAGGACGTAAAGCACGACCAGTACGGTAATGATCACCGGGGCAATTTTCTTGTCGTTTCTAGTAGTTTTTCGCATCATCTTCCTCTCCTTTCCCGATTTCACGAATTCTTTGCACGAGGGCCAGCACCGCGCCCACAATGATCATCACTGGAAACGTCACAACGACCGCGGCAAAGAGAAACGGCAGCGGTTCCGCCGCGCTTGCCGCGGCGAAAGCATAAAACACGACCGCGAGGATTCCGCCCATCGCAAGGATCATGAGCAAGGTAATGACGACTGGGGCGACGTAGCGAATCCGCACATCGTGCCGCTGTTTGTTCTGGAAGGTCGCGCCGGTTTGTTCCAGGGACTCCATTTCTGCAAGGACAGCCCCTGCATCCAGGTCGCAGAGGCGTTCCTGGCAATTGGTGAGGCTGGAGCAGAGCCGGATTGCCTGTTCCAGGTTATCGCGGTCACGTTCCAGGGAAACGAGGTGCCGCCGCATGCCATCGCCGACAGTGTGGGTTCCGGACTGCATCTGCCGGATTTCCTCCAGGGAGACGCCGAGTTTCCGGAGCAGTTTGATCCGTTTCAGGACCTCCACTTCAATTTCCCCGTAATCGCGGTACCCGTTTTCAGCGTTTCTGCGCGGGGCGAGCAGACCTTCGGACTCATAGAAGCGGATGTTTTTGCGTGTGATGCCGACAAGGGCTTCGACCTCATTGATTTTCACGTTTTCACCTCGATTTCGCTTTTATTATAAACCATCCAGTAGGAAGAAGGTCAATAGAGAAATGAAAAAAAGCGAAAAAATTTTAAGTTCCCCGGCTGGAGGGGGAGATAGGAAACGGAAAAGGGATCGTAATATGAATTTGAGTATTTCGCAATACGGAAAGATGTGCTATAATAGAGGCATGGAAACGAAAAGACAAACAAAGGAACAAGGATTAAGCGCGCTGACGCCGCCTCTTTTGGCGTGGTACCGTGCAAACGCCCGGGACCTTCCGTGGCGTCACACGCGGGACCCGTACCGAATCTGGGTATCCGAAATCATGCTTCAGCAGACGCGGGTTGCGGCGGTGTTAGGGTATTATGCCCGTTTTTTAGAAGCGTTCCCGTCGGTGGAAGCTTTAGCGTCCGCACCGGAAGAAGCTCTGATGAAGCTTTGGGAGGGCCTTGGCTATTACAGCCGCGCACGGAATCTGCAAAAGGCGGCGAAGGAGGTCGCGGCGCGCGGCGGTTTCCCGAAGGACTGCGCGGGGCTTCTGGCTCTGCCGGGAATCGGGGAATATACGGCGTCAGCGATTGCGTCGGCGGCGTTTGGAGGCCGGGAAGCGGCGGTAGACGGCAACGTTCTGCGTACGGTAACGCGTCTGACGGACGACCATTCAGACATCACGGACGCAAAGACGAAAAAGAAAATCCGGGAACAGGTGCAAAGAATTCTGCCGGAGTCCGACGCGGACCTGCGGATATTCAATCAAGCAATGATGGAGCTTGGCGCGACGGTGTGCGTACCGAACGGCCCGCCGAAGTGCTTGTATTGTCCGGTTCGGGAGATGTGTTTAGGGTACGCCCGCGGCACGGCGGAAGAGTTGCCGGTAAAGTCGCCGAAGAAGGCGCGGAAGCGTGAGGAGAAAACGGTCTTTGTCCTGCTGCAAGACGGCCGTACGGCTTTACGCAAGCGACCGTCAAGCGGTTTGCTGGCTGGTTTGTGGGAGTTTCCCAACGCAGAGGGCGCGCTTGACGAAACAGCGGCGCCGGGAGTTCTCAAAAGCTGGGGCTTCACCCCGAAAGCGTGGACGGCAAAAGTGAACGCGAAACATATATTCAGCCATGTAGAGTGGCACATGACGGGTTACATTGCAGAGGTCCGCGGAAGCGGCCCGCCGGGATTTGTCTGGATGGACGCGGAAGGCTTAAAGGCGCACGCGGTGCCGTCCGCGTTTAGCCGGTACTGCGCGGAGGCGGCAAAGGCGTTGGAAGTGGCGGGACAGGAGGGAAACGATGGCATTCTGGAAAAAGAGTGAGGACCCTTGGGACCGGAAGCCCAAAAAGCAAAAACCGGTCATCAGGGAGACGGACACGCCGATAGAGCCAAAAGAGAAGGTAAAAAATCCGAAAGAACTTCTGAACGACTGGACTGAGAAGCGTCGGGCAGCGGCGCAGGAGGAAGACGCCAAAAAACTCCTTCCGCCGGAGAAATGTCCCTGGTGTGGGCAGGAGATGGAGCAAGGCTTTCTGCTTGATTCGGTTGTATGGTATTCCGGGGTATACCGTTACTCTCCGTTTGTACGGTTTCAGAATGGCCTTCACATCCACACCGAGGACGGACTGATTCCTCACACAATTGCGTGGCATTGTAAAGGCTGTAAGAAAATGGTAATTGACACAACGTACAGCATAGAAGGGGATGCCTTTACAGGTCCCTTTGCAAAAAAAGAAGAACAGGAGGAAAAGTGCGAAGAATCAGGAGACTGACCGCACTTTGCAAAAAGATGGCGCAATTATACTTCAAGTATGGAGCAATGGGATCAAGCAAATCAGCGAATGCGCTGATGGCGCGGTTTAACTACGAGGAACGGGGCCAGCAGGCGCTGATGGTAAAGCCTCGCGTTGACACGCGGGACGGCGAGCATAGGGTGACGTCGCGGATTGGCCTGGAGTACCCATGCATATACTTTGACGAGATGCAGGCGCTGACGGTGATGGAACTGCAGCAAAACGCGTGCATCATCGTAGACGAGGCGCAGTTTCTGACGAAAGAAGAAGTGATGTATCTGGTGCACATCGTGGACGACCTGGACATACCGGTTATGTGCTATGGCCTGCGGGCGGATTTCAAGGGGGAATTATTCCCTGGAAGCTGCCAATTATTAGTGATGGCGGACAAGCTGGAAGAAGTAAAAACGATTTGCTGGTGTGGAAAAAAAGCGACGTTCAACGCGCGTTTTGACGAAAACGGGAAAGTGCTGAAAGAAGGGGAACAGGTTGTACTGGGCGCGAACGACAAATATATTGGCCTGTGCCGCCGCCACTGGATGGAAGGCGACTTGGGCCCGGATTTTCAAGTGATATGATATGCAGCTTATGTCCGCGGAACTGCAATGCGGAGCGCACGCCGGAAAAAGGCGGCGGCGTATGCAGGATGCCGTCAAATGCAGTTGTAGCCCGTGCGATGCTGCACGAATGGGAGGAACCCTGTTTGACGGGCGCACACGGAGCAGGCGCGGTGTTTTTTTCCGGCTGCAGTCTGGGTTGCAGCTACTGCCAGAACGCGCCGATATCCCACGGCGGGAAGGGAAAAATGATCACATCATCCCATTTGCGGGAGATCTTCGGGAAGCTGACCGCGCGTGGAGCGTCCTGTCTGGATCTGGTAACGCCGACGCATTTCACGCCAGCGATTCTGGAAGCGCTGGGAGAAAGCGGGTGGCCGATACCGGTTGTTTGGAACAGCAGCGCATATGAAAAACGTGAAACACTGCGTCAATTGGAAGGGAAGGTGCAAATCTACCTGCCGGATTTGAAATATGCGCTGACGTCACTGGCGGGAAAGCATAGCGCTGCGTCGGACTATTTCACGTGGGCGACGGAAGCAATAAAAGAAATGTACCGTCAAACAGGCCCGTACCGGCTAGAGGACGGACAATTAAAGTCAGGCGTATTGATACGCCATATGCTGTTGCCGGGCGAGCTGGAAAACACGCGTCAAGTGCTGGATTGGGTATCACGAACCTTCCGTCCCGGCGAGGTGCTGCTCTCGCTGATGAGTCAATACACGCCGCAGCCGAACGCAGAAGGCGTGCTCAAGCGGCATGTAACAAAAGCGGAGTACCGCGCAGCGGTCTGCTATATGGAGAACTGTGGCCTAACCGACGGCTACACGCAGGAGCGCACATCAGCGAAAGAGGAATACACGCCAGAATTTGATTGTAGTGGAATATAGAAAAGCTGAGGAGCCAGATAACAGCTCCTCAGCTTTTCTATTTAAGAAAGAGGAAGAATTAAAAGCCAATCCCGAAATTAGGAGATGTGAGGTATACTGATTTAATTTCGGGATAAGCTCTTAATCTCCGGTTTCATAGCGATGCCTCCCTGTCCTTGTGTTTGGTCTGCTGGCGGCTGGCGTTAAGCTGCCTCGCCATATCCCGGAAAGCCGCCAATGCCTTACGGATAGACGGCCTTCGCTCCTGTGCCGGCTTCCTTGCGGAAAACTCCTTGAAAGCAGCGGTCAGCATGTCCGCGTCACGCCCCTTGAAAAACACGAGATAACGGGGCGGCTGCTCCGTCGCGTCCTTTTTTCAGCGCGTAATCAATGCCGTACTTCTTCGCCGTACTCTCAAAGGCTTTGATATTGCTGTCGGTGATCTCGATGTCGGAAACACCCGCGTTTTGCTTCATAAGCTGGCGCAAGGTCTGTTTTCCGTGGGGCTGCTTGCCTTTGGCCAACAGGGCTTTCATGGCCTTTTGCAGCATTTCGGCGGTCAGCTTTGTCCCCTTGATAGACAGGGCGACTACTTTTTCATTGACTTCATCTTGCATTTACCGTCCTCCTTTCGCGGCGGTCTGCGGTTGCCCCGCCGCGCTGCTGTCAAATCTTCACCCGTAAGCCGCTCAAATCCTCGGCGCGAATCCCCACAAGATACCAGTTCTCGCCGTACTCAATCCGGGTGGGCTTCCACTTCCGGCCCGTGAACACTTCCAGCGTGTCGCCGCAATGCAGCCCGCTGTAGCAGTCCCCAAGGCCAAAACGAATGTCGCAGCGGTCGGTGCGCTCGTCAAAAATCAAGGTTCCCTGTTTCATACTGTGCTTTTTCCTTTCGGATTTGCCCCGTCGCCATATCGTGGGCGGCAGATGCATAGGTCCGCCCCTGCAATTTTTTGACATTTCAACAGGAAACCGCTCACTAGCAGAAGTGGTGCACGCATAATCCCGGCAGTCGATGGGGATTCTAATAAAAAATACGAGACAAGAGGTTAGAATATGAATCAAAAACGCGTCGGGAAACGCACCATTGCCCTGGAACATCCGCCCTCGGTGCTTTCCTTCGCCAACATCGGCGGGAAAATGGAGAGCGAGGGACCCCTGCGGGGTTATTTTGACGAACTGAACGATGATTCCTTCTTTGGGGAAAAGACCTGGGAAAAGGCGGAATCCGCCATGCAAAAGAAGGTGCTGGCCCGGGCGCTGGAGCAGGCGCGTCTGAAGCCCCAGGACCTGGATTATATTTTTGCCGGGGACCTGCTGAATCAATGTATCGGGTCTTCGTTTGGCCTGCGGGAGTTCGGGATTCCCTTTTATGGACTCTACGGCGCCTGTTCCACCATGGGCGAATCGCTTTCGCTGGCGGCGATGCTCATTGACGGCGGGTTTGCTTCTAAGGCGGCGGCCATGACTTCCTCGCATTTCTGCACTGCCGAGCGTCAATACCGAATGCCCGTGCCCTATGGCAGCCAGCGTACGCCCACTGCGCAGTGGACAGCTACGGCGGCAGGCTGTACGATTTTGGCGGAGGATGGTCCGGGACCTTATATCACCCACGTCACCTGCGGCAAAATTACCGACAAAGGCATTGCCGACGCCAACAACATGGGCGCTGCGATGGCGCCTGCGGCATATGACACGCTGGCGGCGTTTTTCCGGGACACGAAAACGAAACCGCGGGATTATGACCTGGTAATCACCGGCGACCTGGGGGAACTGGGTCATGCCATTGTCCGGGATTTTTTCTCCAGGGACGGTATCGAACTAGGCGATGAATTCCAGGATTGCGGTCTGCTGCTCTATGACCGGGAACGGCAGGATATGCACGCAGGCGCGTCAGGCTGCGGATGTTCGGCGTCCGTGCTGAACGGATACCTCCTGACGGAAATGCGGCGGGGGAAATGGAACAAGATCGTATTTGCGCCTACGGGCGCGCTGCTGTCGCCGACGTCGAGTTTTCAGGGGGAATCGATTCCATCGATTTGTCATGCGCTGTGCATTTCCTCGAAAAAGTGACGGAAAACGCAGCGAAGTCCCGGCTCTTGCCGGGACTTCGCTGCGTTTATTCCTTCTTTTCGTCTTCAAACACGGCCTTTGCGCTGGCGGCGAGTCCCGCCAGACCTTGCAGCTCACTGGGAATAATAATCTTCGTTGCTTTGCCGTCGGAGACCTTTTGCATGGTCTCCAGGGCTTTCAGCTTGACGACCTGATCGTTTGGCGCGGCGGCGTTCAGGAGCCGGAGCGACTCCGCCAGAGCCGTCTGCACACGGGTAATGGCTTCCGCCTCGGCCTCGGCGGCCATGATACGGGCGGCCTTTTCGCCTTCCGCATGGAGAATCGCGGCCTGCTTGGCGGCGTCGGCTTTCAGGATGGCCGCCGCTTTTTCGCCCTCGGCGACCAGAATCTGGGATTGCTTCTGGCCTTCCGCCTGAAGAATGGACTCCCGGCGTTCCCGTTCGGCCTTCATCTGTTTTTCCATAGCGTTCTGGATTTCCTTCGGCGGAATGATGTTTTTCAGCTCCACCCGGTTGATCTTGATTCCCCATGGGTCCGTGGCTTCGTCGAGAATGGAGCGCATCCGGGTGTTGATGATATCCCGGCTGGTGAGGGACTGGTCCAGTTCCATCTCGCCGATGATGTTCCGGAGGGTGGTGGCTGTCAGATTCTCAATGGCGTTCATGGGGTGCTCGACGCCGTAGGTGTACAGCTTCGGGTCGGTGATCTGGAAGTAAATCACCGTGTCGATCTGCATGGTGACATTATCCTTCGTAATCACGGGCTGGGGCGGAAAATCGGCAACCTGTTCCTTCAGCGACACCTTTTTGATGACCTGCATCAAAAAGGGGATTTTGATATGCGGTCCCTGGTTCCAGACCGCATAGAAGCGGCCCACGCGTTCCACGACGTAAGCCCGGGATTGCTTTACGATGTGGAAATTTGCAATAATCAGAACCGCCAGAAGGAAAATGACAATCGAAATCGGAATCCACCAAAAATTCATTTTGCAACCTCCATTCCACTCAAAACGTTCACAATCAGCTTGACGCCCTCAATCCGCTGGACCTCCACCTGGGTCCCGGCAGGGATGTTGTGTCCGTCAGTACTGCGGGCGGTCCAGGTTTTGCCGTCCACGTAGACCGCGCCGGACGCCTTTTCGTTGTCCACCGGCTCCACCACGCGGGCCATCATACCAACAATTCGGTCGGCATTGGTCGGAATGCCGGGACGGTTCATAAAGCGTTTCACCAGCGGACGGCTCACCGCCAGGGCGGCCGCCGACACGATCACGAATGTCAGCACCTGCACGCTTACCGGGAGGTCCACCATGGAAACCACCAGCGCCGCCAATGAACCCGCTACAAACCAAATGGACACCATACCCTCGGTGATCAGCTCCGCCACGCCGAATACAACAATTGCCCCCAGCCAGACCCAAATCATAAGATTCATGAAAACGCCTCCTTTCTCATGGTTTTATGTTACTTCCAGTATAGCATATTCTGGCCTGTAATACTATTTCAATTTGGTTACAAACCAGTGACGTATCATTTTAGAAACGGCTGTGATTCTTGACAGCTGTTGCAGGTTCTTCGTTCTCGCTGTTTCCGCCGCAAGCGCAAAGGGAAAACGTCATTCGCAAGGCCGGCAGGAGTGCAGGGATTTTTATTGACAAAAATCTGGTTGCCCGCCTGCACTTTTCCGCTGGGCAATGGATAAAACGCGAAAACCTTCTATCGTAAGGCCATGGAAGACAGAAGGCTTTCGCGTTGTTTTTAAAGAGCAGGAGTAAAAGAGAGAAGCGGGAACTGACAGATGCGGTATTGTACTTTAATTTGAACTGCTGCCACAGTAAGGACTTCACACTGTGCAGGATTCACTTTTTCCAGCACGATCGAGGAGCCCAATTCATTTTCGGGGATTGTGATTTCTTTTAAACCATCTCTTGGCCCGGACACCAGCCAACACACGTCGTCTGCATTTTTCATCGAGTTCACCGCCAACGCTTTAGATACTGTCATCACAAGAAGGAAAATGTGGCAGAACAGGGAAAAGCTGTACGGCCACCGCCCAAACGTGGAACAATGCAGCGCGCTGAACGCAGGCTATTCCAGAAGACGGGGAATATCCCCGCGCTCTTTCTGAGGCGGAGCGAAACCGTCTGTTAAACGTGTGAGCTTCGTCAACCTGGAAAAACCGGCGGCGGACGCGGCGCCAAGTATACGGAAGTCTTTCAAGCCGCCTGGAACGACGCAGCCTATCTTCGGCAGCGGTTTTTGCTTTATGAGCCGGATTTGATTATCTGCGGCGGCATAGGCTTTATGGCGGAAATTCTGGAAAAGGCGGTTCTGCACCGGGGAAACCTGCCAGCGCAGAACTGTGAAAATCTGAACGGCACCTCCTGTTTTTACACCCGCTTTCCCGGTAAAGAGCGTCTGACCCCGGTAGCGGACTTTTGCCGTCCGGAGCGGCCGAAAGGCGGACACCTGCGGTATCAGACGGATTTTCATAGGATGAAGGAAGTCCGCGCCTGACTTCCGACGCCGGAGCCCTAAGCAAAAAAGGCCGTGCGGAGACCGTGGAGGTCTCCCGTGGCGCGGAGAAACCAGACGGTACAAACCAGGTCGGCGGTAAAGAGCAGCAGGAAGCCGTAGGCAAGCCCGGCTGGAAGCGCTTCCGCCAACGCCGCCGCAAAGGGCTGTACAAACCGAACCGCACCCGCCGTCAGGACGCCCCACGCCAGCGAAAACGGAAAACATACACGTCCGTTCAGATTTCCGGGAACCTGAGAGTAGTCCCAGAACCAGACGCCAAACAGCGTGTCGCAAACCCAGTGCCAGACATATTCCACCGCCGTGGCCGTCAGCCCGCCCCAGACAATCAGGGGTGTCCAGTACATATCCGGCAGGGCCAGAACCGCCAGCATTCCAAAGCCGTAAACCGGGCACAGCGGCAGCAGCAAAAAGCACCGACGCCCCTGAAACTCCGCCCGGCTGACGGCGGCAAAGGTTCGTTCCAGGCACCAGCCAAGGAAGCTGTAAAACCAAAAATACAGAAGCCATTTTTCCAAGGTAATCCCTCCCTGGAACAGTGTTTCCCGCGCAAAGATCACTATTCGCCTCTTGCGCTGGGAGATATTTCATGGTATACTGACAGAAAACGACAGGAGGTCATACGGGTATGGATACATGGGAGAACCTGCGGGCAGAATGTCTGGCGTGCCAGGGCTGTTCTCTGGCGGAAACACGGACCAATGTTGTGTTTGGCGACGGCGCGGAGGACGCGGAAATTCTCTTTATCGGCGAAGGTCCCGGACAGCACGAGGACGAACAGGGAAAGCCCTTCGTCGGCCGCGCGGGAAAGCTGTTGGACGATTTGCTGGAAATGGTCAAGCTGGACCGGACGAAGGTGTATATTGCAAACATCGTCAAGTGTCGTCCGCCCCAGAACCGGGACCCGCTGAACGTGGAACAGGACGCCTGCATCGACTGGCTGCGGCGTCAGACGGATCTGCTTCAGCCGAAAATTGTCGTCTGCCTGGGCCGTATTGCAGCAAAGGCCATTATCAAGAAGGATTTTCGTATCACAGCGGAGCATGGCCAATGGTTTGAAAAGGACGGCGTACAAATGACGGCGATTTACCATCCTGCGGCGCTGCTGCGGGACGTCACCAAGCGGCCCGATACGTTTGAGGATATGAAAGCCATCCAGGCCAAAGCGAAGGAACTTTGTGAGCATACAGAGTTTTAACGGGGTCCCGCGTCCAGAGAGGTGGGAGGGCGCGGGATTTTTTTATCAAAGTTGTCAACCGATTTACAAAAACAGGTTGACAAATGAGAAAAACTGCGGTATGATGCATTCAGAAACAAAAAGGAGGATTTTGGAGATTCATGAGTTCTGCTGCATCCAAAACATCCGCATCCCGTCTGCGGACCCTGGACCTGACGTACATCGCGCTGTTTACGGTATTGATTGCCGCAGGCGCGTGGGTTTCCGTACCGGTGCCCGCGCCGCTGGTCGAGTTCACCATGCAGACCTTCGCCATCTTCACGGCGCTGCTGGTTCTGGGCGGACGGCGCGGGACATACGCCATTTTAGCGTATCTTCTTCTAGGCGCGGCAGGCGCGCCGGTATTTGCGGGTTTCCGGGGCGGCTTAGGCGTGATGCTGGGCGCCACCGGAGGCTATATCGTCGGATTTTTCGTCCAGGGGCTGTTGTATTGGGCGGTCACGGCCAAGCTGGGGGAAACCCTTCCGGTAAAGGCCATAGCGTGCGTTGCAGGCCTGACGGTACTGTATGCCTTTGGTACGGCATGGTATGTGGTCGTTTACGCGCAGGCCGCCGGTCCTGTGAGCGTGCTGACCGCGTTAGGGTATTGCGTGTTTCCGTTCATCGTGCCGGACCTCCTGAAGCTGGGCCTGGCCCTGGTACTCTCCCGACGGCTTCAAGGGTTTTTGAAATAAGAAAACGAAGACCGTTCCGGTTTGGAACGGTCTTTTTTCAGCCCGGCGTCTTACCCGCCAAGGTTTTCCCGCAGAAGTTGGAGGAACAATTCCATTGCCGGATTTTTCCACCGGCCCTTCCTCCATGCGCACAGAGCCGGAAGCCGCAGACCGGCAATAGGCGCGTTCAGCGCAACGAGGGTACCGGCGGACAGCTCATCTTTTGCAACAAAACGCGGCAGAAAGGTGAACCCCAGGTTGGACATCACACAGCGTTTAATCGTCTCAATGCTCCACAGTTCCAGGGTTACATCTAATGTAATATTCCGCCCCTGCAAATATTCCTCCAGACGGCGGCGGAAGATGCTGTCCGGTTCGTCGGTCACGAGGGAAACGGGCTTGCACTGACCCGGCGTCACGAAATCCGGGTCTGCGAAGTCCGGCGCGGCCAGCAAGGCCATTTCATATTCGCCCAAGGACTCGACTTCCAACGCGTCCCGGCTCCAATCCATGTCATAGCCTACGCCGAGGTCACAGCTGCCAATGCGCACGTTTTCCGCAATTTGCAGACAGTTCCGGCTGCGAATAATCAGCCGCACCTGCGGGGCCATGGCGCGGAAGGTCCGAATCACCGGCTGCATCTGGTAGCACAGCAGCGTTTCCGCCATATCCACCCGGAGGGTTCCGGCAGGACGCTGGTTTTCGCTGCCGATTTCCAGCAGGCGGTCTGCGACGGAAAGCAGTTCCCGCGCCTGCTCCAACGCCTGACGGCCCGTATCGGTCAAAACCATTCGCCGTCCGGACCGCTCGAAAAGCGTCACGCCAAGGGATTCCTCCAGCTGCTGGATTTGCGCGGTAATTGTAGACTGCGTGTAGCCCAGGGCGTCGGCGGCCCGCTGGTAGCTCCCCTGGTCAACGATGGCTTGAAAGGCCCGCAGTTGTTTCAGGTCCATGCATCGCTCTCCATTCATTGTATTTTTCGATAGTATACATCAAAAACTTTCGCTTTTCAAATGTATTTTTCTCTGCTATGATAGAGGCATCTCAAAAAAGGAAGTGCCAATCATGCCCCTCGCATTACTCCCCTCGTTTCTGCTTTACTGCTATGTCGGAGCCATCACGCCCGGCCCTGCAAACCTCTGCTCCCTTTCGACCGCCCTGCGGTATGGCCGAAGCACGGCGCTGCGTCAATGGCAAGGCTTGTTTGCGGGCTTTGCGATTGTCTCTATGGCGTCCGTTCTGGTCACGTACTTCCTGGGCACGCTGCTGAACCCGTATGTAGAGTATCTTTCCTGGCTGGGTGCGGCGTACCTCCTCTGGATGGCATGGCACACGCTGCTTTCCTCCGGCGGCCCGGAGGGCAAAACCGCCGCACAGCCCGGTTTTCTTACGGGCCTTCTGGTGCAGCTGACGAACGTCAAGATCATGGTATTCTGTCTGGTGGCGCTGGCGTCCTATGTTTTGCCGTACAGCCGCTCTTTTGGGTCGCTTCTGGCGGTAGGGCTCTTTCTGCCCTTTACCGGCCCCGCTGCAAATCTGGTATGGCTGTTTGCAGGAGCTGCGATGCAGCGTCTCTTTGCAGATCACCGCCGTACGGCAGATTTGGTCATGGCGGCAGCATTGGCCCTGTGTGCGGTCAGCCTGGTTTGGCCCCACTGATCCAGCTGCGTGACGTTTCGACTCCGGAAAATTCCATACAAAAAAGCTGGACAGAAAGAATTTCCTTTCTGTCCAGCCCTGCTTTGAAAATCAGCTGTCCGATTCCCCGTCGGATTCCCGGAGGTGAATGACACAGCTGGTAAGATTATAAAAAGGCTCCGCCGCCGTAGGCGTAAGGTTTTCCACTACATCCGCCTGATAAAGAACCGAGGTCGATTTGAAGCATACCGGCAAAATCGGGGCCTGGCTTTGCAGGTGGGCGCAAAGGGTGTTCATGGCCGTTGTGCGGTCCTCAGCCGCGGCGAAAGCCGACAGAAGCGCGTCGGTCTGGGGATTGCTCCACTGGCTGTAATTCAGTGAACCGCCGGTCGCCAGAAGCGGGGCAAGGTTCCAATCGGCGGTAAGACGGACTTCACCGTAATAGAGGTCAAATTCTCCAGCGGCGAGGGCGGCGTGATAGGCTTCCCAGGGCAAAACCTGGACTTCCACAGGCAGCCCGGCGTTTGTAAGGGACTCCGCCAGATACTCCGCAATGGACTTTTTGAAACTGTTTTCTTCATTGACCAGCAGCGTCAAAGGGCGTTCGGAGACGTAACCGCTTTGAAGGAGCGCCGCAGAAAAAGCGTCAACGGAATTGGTTTCCTCCAGCGCGGACGGATACAGCCGCGAGGCAGGGGAAACCGGAAACTGCGCTTCGCTTCCATGACCGGAGAGAAACGCGCTGACCACATAAGAACGGTTGATTCCGCGCCAGACCGCCCGGCGGAGGGCCAGATTATCCAAAGGAGCGCGGGCGGTGTTGCAGCCCAGGTATTGCAGAACCGTCGTATCTGCATCAATGCAGCCGACTTTCCCCGTGGTTCCGGAAGATTGCGTTCCGGTGAGATCCGCAGTCATCAGCTGCACATCATGGGAGGAAAACCGGTAAAGGAGGGTGTCATGCCCGGCGGCTTCCACCAGCGCAATACGGTCCAGCGGCTGTCCGCCGCCCTTCCACCAGGAAGGATTCGCCGTCAAATAAGCCGTACCGTCCTCCATAGCATAGCAGTAAGGTCCGGTCCCGGTCGGCACGGTGTTTTTCTGAGTGCCGGATTTCACGATTGGAATATCCAGCAGAGCCGGAAAGCCGGTGTTCGGTCCTGTAAGCGTAATGGTAAGGGTATCGTTCCGGCCCGTGATAGACGCCACGCCCGCCAGACGGCTCCGATAGCGTTCCGACTGCCGTGCCCGTTCCAGGGTTGCCCGGACGTCGGCGGCGGTGAGATTGGAGCCGTCGGAAAAGGTGACGCCTTCCCGCAGCGTAAATACATAACGGTGCGCGGCGGGGTCGTAGGTATAGGACGCGCAGAGGGACGGCTGTGGTTCCATCGCGCTGTCCAGACGAAATAACCCCTCGTACAAAAGAGACGCGACAACCTGCTGCATTCCGTCGGCGCACTCCACCGGGTCGAGGGTCTGACTGGGGGCGTAGGGCAGAGCGAAAGTCTCGGGCAAAACGACGCGGGGCGTTTCCGGCGGATGTTCTTCTTCCACAACCGGAGGCATGGGAGTCAGGTCTTCCTCTGGCAGCTCCTCCTGCCAGCAGCCTGTAAGCAGAACCAGCGGAAGCGCTGCACAGAGCAGCGTAAACAGGTGTTTTTTCATGGACGCACCTCAAGGCGGAATCAGGAGGGACAGACGACCGCCGCGCACTGTACGCCCCGGGCCTCTCCCATTTTCCGGTGAGACCAGAAAAGGTCCGGACGGCAGGCGGTGCAAAGTCCGGAAGTGTCGATGCGTTCCGGGAGAACCCCGGCGCGAAGCAGCCACAGACGGTTCAGCCCTTCCAAATCCACATGCCACTTGGGACCGCGCCGTTTCAGGTAAGGCTCCGCGGCGTCTCCCAAAGCGGCGCGCATGGAGTCAGGAACGTCAGCGTCGGTTTCAAAGCAGCATTGACCAATGCACGGGCCAAGCGCGGCGCGGAGGTTGGCGGGGTTTGCACCGTAAAGCCGCGCCAGTTCCCGGACGGTTTTTTCCGCAATGCCGCCCGCACATCCCCGCCAGCCCGCGTGAACGGCTCCCACCGCCCCGCTTTCCGGGGCGTGGAGCAGGATGGTGCCGCAGTCGGCGGAAAACACAAACAGGGCAAGCCCCGGCTCGTTGGTAATCAGCGCGTCGGCGGAGAAATCTCGGTCACGGAACAAGCCCTTGCCTGCGTCGTCGGCGGCGCAGGCCCGGACAGTGGTCTCGTGGACCTGTTTTGATAAGACGGTCCGTTCCGGCTCCGTGCCGAGGCAGACGCAGAAACGCCGGTAATTTTCCAGAAGGGCGTCGCGTCCGTCGGCTGTGCCGGGACGAAGGTTGAGACTGTCCCAGGGGGCAGGCGAAACGCCTCCCAGACGGGTGGAAAAGCCGTGCCGCACGCCGGACAGCACCGGCGCTGCAAGCCAGGGGACACCGTTCAGTTCATGGGTTTCCAGGGGCATTCGGGACCTCCTTTCCACAAGAATCCCCGGTTAATTGGAGTGGTATTCAGGGCAGGTGCACTTTTTCCATTTCAGACCGCTTCCGCAGGGACAGGGGTCATTTTTGCCGATTTTCACAACTTTAACGGGCTGTTTCTTGGGCGCGGTTCCGTCGCCGCCGACGTTCTCCACCATGCCCTTTGCAACGCGTTCCCGTTTGACTTCCTCATCCTTGCGAAGCCGTACGGAATACAGCCGGCGAACGGTTTCGTCCTGAATGGCGGCAACCATTTCCTCAAACATCGCCAAAGATTCCCGCTTGTAGACGTCAACGGGGTTGTTGTTGCCGTAGGATTGCAGCCGGATTCCCTGTTTCAGGTCGTCCATGGCGTCGATGTGATCCATCCAGTATTCGTCCACCACCCGCAGCATAATCACGCGTTCCAATTCCCGCATGATCGTCGGTGTGATTTCCTGTTCCTTGGCCTCGTAGGTTTTTTCCGCAGCGGCAATACAGCGTTCGGTCAAAGGTTCCTGCGCGTTGTCCGCGCCGTTGGACACCGATACGGCGCCCTTGACAAAATACGTTCCTTCCAGGCCCCGCAGTGTTTCCAGACAGGCCGGCTCATCCAGGGCATCCTGCTCGGCAAAGGCCATGGCAATATGGTTCGAAATGGACGTATGCATCATGTTCAGCACGGTTTCCTTGATGTCCATGCCGTCCAGCACCTGCCGCCGCTGGCTGTAAATCAGCTCACGCTGCTTGTTCATCACGTCGTCGTATTCCAGCACGGACTTACGGGACTGGAAGTTCCGGGATTCCACGGTCGTCTGCGCGTTTTCAATGGCTTTTGTCAGCATTTTGTTCTCGATGGGCGTATCTTCATCCAGGTCGAAACGCTCCATCATATTAGTAATGCGGTCGCCGCCAAAGAGACGCATGAGGTCATCTTCCAGAGAGATATAAAAACGGGTTTCGCCGGGGTCGCCCTGACGTCCGGCACGGCCGCGGAGCTGGTTGTCAATCCGGCGGGACTCATGGCGTTCGGTGCCGATAATGAACAGGCCTCCGACTTCCCGCACTTTTTCCGCTTCGTCAGCAATTTCGGCTTTGTGCTGAGCCATTTTTTCTGCAAAAAGCTTCCGGGCAGCGATGATTTCCTGATCATCGGTGTCCGCGTAGCCGGTGGCGTCGATAATAACTTCCTCGGAGTAGCCCGCTTTTGCCAGATCGGCCCGCGCAAGATATTCGGCGTTGCCGCCGAGCATAATATCGGTACCGCGGCCCGCCATGTTCGTGGCGACGGTCACGGTGCCCAGCTTGCCCGCCTGAGCGACGATTTCGGCTTCTTTTTCGTGGTTTTTGGCGTTGAGGAGGTTGTGCTTGATGCCCTCGCGTGACAGGAGCTTGCTTAAAAGCTCGTTTTTCTCAATGGAGACCGTACCCACCAGCACAGGCTGTCCCTTTTCGTGACACTCCTTGATCTGCTCAATGACCGCGCGGAATTTCCCCGCTTCGGTTTTGTAAACCACGTCATGGTGATCATTTCTCTGATTGGGACGGTTCGTGGGAATTTCGATAATGTCCAGATTGTAGATGGTGCCGAATTCCTCCTGTTCGGTCATGGCCGTACCGGTCATGCCGGAGAGTTTGCTGTAGAGCCGGAAATAATTCTGGAAGGTAATGGTTGCAAGGGTTTTGTTTTCGCTGTTGACGCTGACGTGTTCCTTGGCTTCAATGGCCTGATGGAGACCGTTGGAGTAACGCCGTCCGAACATGAGACGGCCTGTGAATTCGTCGACGATAATGACTTCACCATCCTTGACCACATAGTCAATGTCCCGTTTCATAGTGCCATGGGCTTTCAGGGCCTGATTGATGTGATGGCTCAGAGTGGCGTTGGAGGGATCGGAAAGGTTCTCCACATGGAAATATTCCTCCGCCTTGGCGATGCCGGGCGCGGTGAGCGTGGCCGTTTTCGCCTTTTCGTCGACGATATAATCGGCATCGATTTCGGTGTCTTCCTCCTCTTTGTTGTCCACCTGGACGACAACCTGTTTTTTCAGTCTCGAGACAAACATCTCAGCCATATCATAGAGCTGTGTGGATTTTTCGCCCTGACCGGAGATAATCAGCGGCGTACGGGCCTCGTCGATCAAAATAGAGTCCACCTCGTCCACGATGGCAAAGGCGTGGCCCCGCTGAACGAGTTCGGTGGAATAGATGCACATATTATCCCGGAGGTAATCGAAGCCCATTTCATTGTTGGTGCCGTACGTGATATCCGCGGCATAGGCGTCCTGCCGCTCCTTGGAGGTGAGACCATGCACAATCAGTCCGACCTTCAGGCCAAGGAACCGGTGCACTTTTCCCATCCACTCGCTGTCGCGCTTGGCGAGGTAATCGTTGACGGTGACAATATGAACGCCCTTGCCGCCCAGGGCGTTGAGGTAGGCGGGGAGGGTTGCGACAAGGGTTTTGCCCTCACCGGTTTTCATTTCGGCAATCCGGCCCTGATGGAGCACAACGCCGCCCACAAGCTGCACGCGGTAAGGACGCAGCCCCAGCACGCGGTCGGAGGCTTCCCGCACGGCGGCAAAGGCTTCCGGAAGAATATCGTCAAGGGTTTCGCCGTTCGCCAGACGCTCCCTGAATTCCGGCGTTTTGGCTTGCAGCTGGGCGTCGCTCATGGCCTTGTATTCGTCGGCCATGGCCTCAATTTTGTCCACAATCGGATAGATGGATTTCAGTTCCCGGGAACTGTAATCTCCAAACAGTTTTTTCATCAGACCCATGGTGTTTTGTTACTTCCTTTCTAAAATCAAGCAATCCCAAAAAGGGATGGAATGTCGTATGAAATGGCATGTTACCAGGAAATCAGCATTAGCATACCACACCTGCCTATAAAATGCAAAAGAAATCAGCGATTTCGCAAAATGTTCACAAAAGAAAGCCGCTGTCCGGCGGCTTTGGTACGCTGTCCGCGGGAGGGAGCTCCGTATCCAGCAGCAGCCGGAGGCGGTTCTGTACGGTTCCTTCCCGCGTGGAGGCGTCGTAGTCTACGCCGACCAGCAGGCCGCCGGGCAATTCGCGCTGCAAGCGGGCGTAAAGACCTCTTGCGTAGATGTGCCCCGGGAGGCACCCGAAGGGCATTGCGCTCAAGACCTTCCGGTAACCCGCCCGCACCCAGGCGGTGGCCTCCGCCGACAGCAGCCAGCCGCAGCCCAGTCCGCACCCGGACGGCAATGCCTGTGCCTTGACCTCCAGGTATGGCGGCAGCGTGAAAAAGCCGGCGCTGTGCAGGACCTCCAAAAAGTCCCGCTGAAACCGCAGGGTCCAGGCCATCAGCGACATTCCGCCAAGACGGATCAAAAGCGGGCTTTCCTGCAAATGCGTATCCATATAGTACAGCGCGTACCAGGTCAGACCGTTGACGCCCACCATACAGCTATGATTTTCCAAATAGCGTTCCAGGCTCCAGTTCCCCAGATGACAATACTTTGTATATAATTCCCCGACGACGGCCACTTTTTGAACCGGACGTTCCGTCACCGAAACCGCCCGTACATCGGCGGCAATTTCCCGGCAGCGCCGGAGGATTCCTGCAGGCGTCAGATTGCGGCCGGCCTGCAAATCGCCGGCAAGGGTCTGCGTCCAGCGGCGAAGGACGCGGTTTGTATCGCCCGGATTGGTCTCAAAGGGCCGGACCTGATTGCCTGTAAGCATCAGCGCATCGCCCCAGAACGCCGCCGCCACTGCGCGCCGGGCCATCGGGAGGCTTACGGGCAGCGCGCATTTGCGTTCCAGGCCCCGGGCGTTGAGGGACAGCAGACGGACTTGTGCAAAGCCCTCCCGGTCCAGCACGGGCCGCAGGAGCCGGATTAAGCAGGACCCCCGACAGGCGTCAGCGGCTTGGGAAATCAAAACAGAAGTCCGTGCCAGGTCGTAGTCTCCGGACCGCAGAGCCGCGAGAACCTGCCCGGCGATTAAAATGAACGGGTAACACAAGTCGTTGTGCAGATACCGCAGCCCCAGTTCTTCGATGCCTGTCTGCTTCTCCAGAATCACAACACGGCGTTCCGGCGTCTCGAAGGCCCAGCGCAGAAGCGGCCAATGGTGGTCCAGCAGAGCGGGAATCAGCAGTGTTTCCAAAGCGGCAGCCTCCTTTGCATTCCGCACGGTCAGCGGCGTCCGGATTTTCCGATGTAATAATCCAAACAGCCCAGAAGAAAGAGTCCCAAGCCCAGATTTGGGTAATTTTTTCCCAAAATCATGTAAATACGATACAGGCGGTCAGCCAGCGGCGGGGAGAGCATACAAAACGCCAAAACCATACGCAGAACAATGATTCCCAAAATGTCCGCAGCAAACGCGGCGTATGTGATCAGCCCTGTGAGAGACATTTTGTCCTGATCTTCAGGCGCAACGCGAATCTTACGGTCCCAGCCATAAGAACCGAAGATCAAAACCGTTTGCAGTCTGCGGCCTGGAATCCGAACAAAAAAATCCGCGGACAAAAGAAACGGAAACCAATGAGAATTACAGGAAGCCATTGCCCAGGCGATGAACAGCATTCCAAAGAAAATGAAAAGATCGTCCAAAACCCGCACCCCTTCCATTTTCCTTTATTATACAACGCGGGCCTCTGGATGTCCAGATTTGATACGGCGGGAAAAATGGAAATCTCTCGTTGTATATCTTGTCAAATTGTGCTATACTGTATCCAGCGAAGCCCCAGAGAATTTGACACGATATACAAAAATCCATTATAAGGAGGGCCTGTCGAATGAAGCTCCACTTTTACGGCGCGGATCAATGCGTCACCGGAAGCTGTCACTGCCTGGAAATCAACGGAAAGCGGATTCTGATTGACTGCGGCTTGCAGCAGGGCCGGGACGAGGTTTCCAACGGTGAATTTCCCTTCGCCGCGAACACGATTGATTTTGTTCTGGTAACTCATGCCCACATCGACCACTCGGGCCGGATTCCCATGCTGGTAAAGCAGGGATTCCAAGGCCGGATTCTCACCACACGTCTCACGGCGGAGCTTCTGGAAATCATGCTTCTGGACTCCGCCCACATCCAGGAGCAGGACGCCGAATGGCGGAACCGCAAAGGCGAGCGTTCCGGCGCGCCCCGGACGGAACCGCTGTACACCGTAGAGGACGCCCAGCAGGTCATGCAGTACATGACGACCTGTGAGTACGGGCAGTTTGTGCAGCTGTGCGAGGGCGTGGAGGTCGAGTTTGTGGACGCCGGGCATCTGTTGGGTTCGTCCTTCATCGCCATGGACCTGACGGAAAACGGCGTAAAAAAGAGCATTGTTTTTTCCGGCGACATCGGCAACATCAACCAGCCCATCATCCGGGACCCGGTACAAATCACGGGAGCGGATTACGTCGTTATGGAATCCACCTACGGCGACCGCAATCACCCGGAGAACTGGGGCTATACGGACCATCTGGCAAAGATCATCGACGAGACCATGGCCCGAAACGGCAATGTGATTATACCGTCCTTTGCCGTGGGGCGCACCCAGGAGCTGCTGTATTTTATCCGAGAGATCAAGGAAAAGCATATGGTGCATTCCCGTCCGGATTTCCCGGTTTACATTGACTCGCCCCTGGCGAAAAAGGCAACGTCCATTTTTGACAGCGACCTCCGCGGCTACATGGACCACGACGCTGTGTGGCTCGTGCGGAAAGGGACGAATATGTTCCGTTTTCCGAACCTCTGCCTGACGGAGAGCAGTGAGGAATCCAAGGCGCTGAACGAGGACCCCACGCCAAAGGTCATCATATCCGCGTCGGGAATGTGCGACGCGGGCCGGATTCGCCATCATCTGAAGCACAATCTCTGGCGGCGGGAGTGTACCATTCTGTTTGTAGGCTACCAGGGCGAAGGCACCTTGGGACGTCAGCTTTTGGAGGGCGCCAAGAGCGTCAAATTGTTTGGCGAGGAAATTTCGGTACAGGCGCATTTGGAGAATTTCACGGGACTCAGCTCTCACGCGGACCGAGACCATTTGATTCACTGGATTTCGGGGTTCCAGGACCCAAAACCGCAGCAGGTGTTTGTCGTTCACGGCGATCGGGAAATCGCGCCCTTCTTCGCCCAGACGCTGAATGGCATGGGCATTCCGGCGCACGCGCCGCAGTACACGGAAGTGTATGACCTGGAAACGAACACGATGCTGGAAGTCGGCTATCTGCCGGAGCGGAAGGCGAAGATTGCAGGCACGTCGAAGAGCGCCCCGGCTTACGACCGTCTGGTGTCCATTGGCGGCATGCTGACGGAGTTCATCAAGCGCAGCAAGGGCCGGGACAACAAGTCTCTTGCCAAGTACGCCGACCAGCTGCGGCAGCTGCTGGAAAAATGGGAGGCGTAGACGCGTTTCCATTGAAGGATTGGTTATATGGAGAAATTAGAAAAAGGGGCCTTTTATACCGGCTTGGCAGGAGGATACTCGAGCGACGGGCTGGGAATTGTCCGCATAAACGGCGCAGTGGTATTTGTACCGGGCGCGGTGCGGGGGGAGACGGTTGAACTTCGGATTACAAAGGTTATGAAGTCCAGCGCGGTCGGGGAACTGGCGGGGATTTGTCATCCCTCGCCGGACCGGCAGGACCCGGATTGTCCGTATTTTGGAAAATGCGGCGGCTGTGATTTCCGGCATTTAAGCTATGCTGAGGAACTGCGGGCCAAGCGTCAGCGCGTGCAGGACGCCCTGACGCGGCTTGGCGGCTCCGGGGTGCAGGTGGAAGAAATTCTGGGCGCGGAAAATACGCTTTGCTATCGCAACAAGAGCCAGTATCCGGTTGGAAGCGGCGGTGAAATTGGCTTTTACCGGGCCAGAAGCCATCAGGTGGTTTCGGTTGCGCGTTGTCTGCTTCAGCCGGAGGTTTGCGACAAAACGGCAAAAGCCGTAGGGGACTGGATGCGGCGTTATCAGGTTCCGGCCTATGATGAGCGAACGGGCCGGGGCTTGCTGCGGCATATTTATGTGCGGGTAAACCGGCAGGGCGAAAGTTTATGCTGTGTGGTTGTCAATGGGAAGCGCCTGCCCAGGGAACCGGAACTGACAGCGATGATTTTGGACGCTGTACCGGAGACCGTGGGGGTGGTTTTGAACGTCAACACGCAAAAGAACAATGTGATTTTAGGAAGCAGGTATCGAACCGTCTGGGGACGGAATTTTTTGATGGACACGCTTTGCGGGTTAACATTCAAGCTGTCAGTGCCGTCGTTTTTTCAGGTGAACCCGGCACAGACGGAGGTCCTTTATGGAAAAGCGCTGGAATTTGCGTCGCTGTCGGGGACGGAGACCGCTTTGGATTTGTACTGCGGCGCAGGTACGATCACGCTTTGCTTGGCACGGAAGGCCAGGCGAGTGATTGGCGCGGAGATTGTACCGGAGGCCATTCGGGACGCGAATGAGAACGCTGTACGGAACGGGATTGAGAATGTGGAGTTTTTTAATGGCGATGCGTCGGACATTGCGGCAAAGCTGGCAGCGGAAGGACTGCGTCCGGACGTTATTACCGCAGACCCGCCGCGCAAGGGCCTCGCGCCGGAGGTAATTGCCGCAATTGCGGGGATGCATCCGAAACGGGTGGTGTATGTATCCTGCAACCCTGCCACGTTAGGGCGGGACGTGAAGATTTTCATGGAAAACGGCTACGCCGCAGCACGTGCCACAGCAGTTGATCTGTTCCCGCGAACAGCCCATGTGGAGACTATCGTGTTGCTGCAAAGAGGAACCTTGTAGAAATCCTGTGTTTTCAGCACTTTGCCCGCCATGTGGTGTTTGACGCCGAGGGCGATATACTCCGCAATAAGCGTATTGAGGACTATATCACGGTTTCGGTTGTCATTGATATGGGGTGTAGGAACACAAAAAATTGAATATAGCAATGAAACGGCATCGTGAAAAACGGTGCCGTTTCTAATTGGCCAACGCCGCAGGTTTAGAAAATCTACGGCGTTTCTTCATGTCCAGACACCGAAAGGAGCGGAAAACCATGCCAGTATTCCGCGTGGAGAAAAACAAGGGCTGCACAGTCATGTCGAATTTCCATCTGCGGGACAAGCGGCTGTCCCTGAAAGCCAAGGATCTGCTGTCGCAAATCCTCTCGTTCCCGGAGGCCAAAGCCGATATTTTTTTTTATCAGCTCTCGGTATCCATCCCTCTCATCCATCCTCATACGGCTCTTGGGCCTGCCAGCAGGGGCGGGAACAGGCAGCGTGGGGGTAGGGGAAAGGATGGATGGGTCAGTATCGCTCTATTTCGTTTTATTTTTCTTAGTCTTATTAGGGACGGAAAAACCGCCGCCAAGACTGCGGCTTTCCATCGGTGCAGGCTGATGAATACAGGCAGGGACGGTTTACCTGCTCTGCCACGCTTCCAGCTTGGCAATGCCCTACCAGATGAGATACACTGGTGTCAAACAAGGGCAAAAACTTTTTTCAAGTAAATTGTACTTATTTTGACTGCTTTCCCACGCCTCGGAGTTGTATCAAACCGATTTCAAAATTCAAAGCCGCACAAGAATACAGCAGACGCATATTCTATATGCACCCGCAATTTATTTCTCAATTCGCCAAATCTATTATCAAACCCATGAAAATTATCTCCCTGCAAAACGCTCTTTCATCACTTTTACACTGGAGCAGAATCCTGTCAGCACAATAAATATTTCCAGCCTTCCAAGAATCATGCCAATCATTTCCACAATCAGCGCAGGTGTCCGGTGCTGTCCCGGTAATAAGAACAAGCCTGTCGCAAGCGAGTATCCGGGTGCCGCCGCGTGCAATCAGAGACTTATCACCGAAAGGATACAGGCTATCACGGCTTCGTCCGGCAGGTTTATCTCACATACCTGCTTTCCGGCGGCAAAATCGGCGGAAGTGATCGGAATCTCCAAAATCTGTACACGTCCTTCCACAAGAGGAATCACTTTTGCCATTTCCTCAATAAACGCCTGCTGCTCAATGATACCGGTCACGGCGGAAACTGCACAGACCACACTGTCAATTCCCATCATATGAAAAAAATCTGTTTTCAGGGGATCGGACAACAACGCCACCGTTTCAGGCACATGAAATTTCTTCTTGCACAATTCGCAGACAACAAGATTATTCTCGTCCTTCGAGGTGAGGGCAATGGCGATATCTGCGTCTTTTGCCCCGGCATTCTCCAAAACAAAAGGATTGCTTCCATCCCCCTCAATGACAGGAAACTCGTCAAGGTCAGCTAACCTCCTGCATTCAAAGGGATCCTTATTAATCACCGTTACCTTATACCCTTTTTGCATCAGGGACAGTGCCAGTGATTTTGCCTTGTTCCGCCCACCAATCAAAAGCACGTTTTTTCATGGCTTGTCTCCCATCATCTTTTTGACAGCAGCTTGTCAATCTCTTTTGCCGACAACACCGCAGGACAGATTGTGTCAATCCCAAATTCACGATACACGCATTCCTGCTCCGGGTCGTATAAGCGGGCGATCCCCGATAGCAAAAATGCCGCAAAACCTTGAAAAATCAAGACTTGGCGGCATTTGAGGACTTATAAAGAGATAGTCGAAAATCACTTTGGATTTTCTATGAAAAATGATAAATTAAATATTGTCATTCTATGTATTTGAATGTACACTCACCTCCTTGCCGATAGATGTCAAAGAAGAATATGAAACCGTCTCCGCTTCGGAAAGTGTTACCTATGCGACATCTGGTGATAATTATTATGTGGTAAGCGGATATTCTGGGGATAGTATAATCTATTACAACCGGGTAGACTTTGATGAAGCATTTTATTGCAGTTTATCCATAGACGTCCTCTGCCAGATAAAACATCATGTTCGGATGCCCCTCGCTGAACAGGACTATTGCAGAAGCCAGTTTTTCCAGTCTCTTTCGCATAGCGGGAGAGAGCAGAGGGTTAATCTGTTTTCGAATCATGGTCAGCGCCCGATTGGGAGCAGCCAAGAGCCATGTGTATTCAGAAAACCGCTGATCCGTGCTATAAGGTTTGTCCAGCTCCCTAAGAAACAGACAGGAAGTGTTCGCCAGGTAGTCTGTCGCCAACAGGTATTGTTCTTTTTGCAGGTCATAAATAAGGCCCCGGATATCTTCAGCCTGGATCGACACGCCGAACATCTGCCTTGCCGTTTTCGGAAGCCTATGCGCTTCATCAATGGCAATGGCCCGGCTGTTTGGGAGGATGGGCCTGCGGCCTGTTCCGCGATGGATGGCGCCGGCCAGTAGGAGGTTGCGGCCGCGAGGTACTGTCCTCCATCGCAGCTATCCAGAAACATGCGGCAGTTTTTGGATTGTCTTACTTAAAGAAACTAGAAACCAGAACAGTTCCCACATTACACTTTACAAGCCAAAGGGACAGGAGACTTTATGTCCCTTTTCCGCCATCGACAAGAAGCAATCTCCACAAAGGATATTGACCTTTTTGGGGGCGAACCGACTGCCCGCGGCAGGGACAACCCATCCGGGCGCTGGATGTTCTGCCTGTAGTCGGCGGGGGAATGCCTCCCTTGGTTCTGGGACCTCCGCCCGTTCTTCATCATGCCTTGGCAGCTGTCACATACATTACGCTGATCCGGATGATTACAAAGAACAACAGCCCTAACACGCGGCGCTATCTTTGATTTCTTTCAAGTTAATTGACTATAGCAGCGTCTAGTGCAAGAAAAGCCCAGCTTAGACACCTTAATTTTACCATGGGCGAATGGCTCTATGGCGCTGAAGAAAAACCTGATGAAAGCCCCACACTATTTACGGGAGCAGCAGCTGTACGCAACCCATGTACTATCTAAGGCTTTATAAATTCAAAAACGATATAATCACTTAACTCACAGGCCTCCAAGTCCGCCTTCCAATGTTCGTCAAGCCCTCGTGAGATAAAGTCATATTGCTTATGCCGCCCTGGTTTTTTATTCAAAAGCCAATAAAGCAAGTTGCCCATGCCATATCGCTGGTAAAAGCTACATTGATAGTCTTGAATTCCGCACTGCTCTGCAATCCACTGAAAACTGCCTTTTCCCAAGACCCAAAGATGTTGGGTGCTAAACAGGAAACTTTCATAATCCTTCCCCAGCAGTTCCCGCATAACCGGGGCATCCGTGGGCGTTCCAATAAAAGCTTTTCCTCCGCTGCACAAAAGCTCCAATACTTCTTCTACAAACTGCAATGGTTCTCGAACATGCTCAATCACATCAAATGAAACCGCAACATCCACAGTTCCCCCATAGCTTTTACATGCTTCCGACATATAGGGAAATACCGAAAATCCTCGTTCCTTCATAGCCATTCGGTAGGCTTTGGAGGGTTCAATTCCGAGCGTCTCCTTCGCAACTGTGTTTACATAATCCAAGAACGCCCCAGCTCCGCAGCCAATATCTACCACCCGTTTTTTTCGAAAAATTTCCGTGCCCGTATAACGGAATTTGTCAAGGGATTCCACATCATGCATCTGATAAAAGTCTTCAACTGCAGACGTCCCTTCTAAACTCTGGCGATATTCTTCGCTTTCATAAAAGGCTTGCAGATCCTCCCGCGGCTCCTCGTGCCAAATTGTTTGGCAGCTTTTACATTGGTACATCGGAACAATGCTCTTGTAAAGATTTCCCACTCTGCCATCTCGGATAGGCCCCTGATATGCAATACCTACTTTCTCGCAGCCACATAATTTACATTTCACGTCTATCCCGCTCCTCCTTTATCAACCATTCGATAAACTCCCGAACTGCGCCGCATCCGCCCGCCAACCTGCTGACAAAAACACACCGTTTTCTTACCGCGTCTGCCGCATCCGCCGGACAGCCGCAAATACCGCAAAGGGACATCATGGACAGGTCGTTTTCATCATCGCCCATACAGGCGGCCCATTTTAACGGTATGGCAAGCTCCCGCGACACTTTTTTTAGGCACTCGCCTTTTTCCGCGACGCCTTGATACACGTGCTGAATTCCCAGCTCCTGGCACCGTTCTTTCACAATCGCGGAACTGCGGCCTGTTATGACAACCGGGATAATTTGATGCCGCGGCAATAGAATCCGGATGCCATAGCCGTCTTTTACATGAAAGGCTTTGAACAACTCGCCTTGCGCGGAAAGATAAATCCTTCCATTTGTCAAAGTTCCGTCTACATCCAAAGCCAATAGACGAATTATTTGCATGGCCATCTCTGCAAATCCTGGTCAATGATCCCGGCTTTCAAAATATCTTGAAGGCCAATGACGCCGACAACCTTTCCGTCCTTCAAAACCGGCATATGCGTAATCTTTTTTTCCTTAAACTTTCCAAGTGCTTCTGCTGCCATTTTTCCGGAAAAAATCGTAACAGGACTTTTTGTCATAACCTCCTGTACATAGAGTTGGTACACATTGACCCCTTTTTCGAGCTGACGGCGCAAATCGCCATCCGTGATAACGCCCGCCAGTCGATCGTTCTTCTCCATAATCAAAACAATTCCACTGCCTTTGCAAAGACCGATGACCGCGTCTTTCAAAGGTGAGCCATTATGAACCATGGAAATTTCTTCCCCTGAGGCCATCAAATCATCCACCTTCAACAGCAGCTTCTTGCCCAAAGATCCCGCCGGATGTACCTTTCCAAAATCAGACTCCTGGAATCCATAAATTCCACTTGCAACAATGGCCAACGCGTCTCCGAAGCAAAGGACAGCGGTTGTGCTGGATGTTGGAGCCAATCCCAAATAACAGGCTTCTTGAAAATTGGGGAGTATTTGCACAATATCAGAAGCATGCGCTAGAGTTGAGTTTGCGTTGCTGGTAATTCCAATCAACGCGGCGCCGATCAGTTTGATCCCCGATAAGATTCTCAGAATCTCATCGCTCTCACCGCTATGGCTGATCGCAATAACAATATCGTTCGCGGAGAGCATTCCCAAATCTCCATGCATAGCCTCGGCGGGATGCAAATAGAATGACGGCGTACCGAGGCTGGAAAATGTCGCGGCTATTTTTCTCGCAATGTGTCCCGATTTTCCAATCCCGGTAACCGCTACTTTTCCAGTACATTCTGCAATCTGCTTTACGATTGAAATAAATGTATGATCCAAGAGTTCACTCGTTTTAGCCAACGCGGCCCCCTCTATGTCAAAAACCCGTCTGGCTTCCGCTAATATATCCATGTGTCTTCCTTCCCTTTGCGGCTGATTCGTCAATGTACAGCCTCATATACTTTCATCACCCGATTCAAAAGGGCTTCCAATTCATCCAACGCAATCATATTAGGACCATCGGACAGTGCTTGAGCCGGATTTGGATGTACTTCAAAAAACAAGGCATCCGCTCCTGCCGCTACCGCCGCTTTCGCCAACGGCTCTATATGTTCCCGTTTTCCTGCTGTAGATGTTCCGTACCTTCCCGGTTCCTGTACACTATGAGTTGCGTCCATGACAACTGGATATCCATATTTTTTCATTTCCATGATTCCAGACATATCCACCACCAGCGTGTTATATCCAAAGCACGTTCCTCGTTCACAAAGCAAAATATTGTTATTCCCGGAGTCCTCTATTTTTTTCACAACGTTTCCCATGTCCCAAGGCGCAAGAAACTGGGCCTTTTTCACGTTAATACGTTTTCCGGTTTTTGCGGCGGCAGTCAGCAAATCCGTCTGCCGGCATAAAAAAGCGGGAATCTGAATCATGTCCGCTGCTTCTGCCGCGATTTCCGCCTGCCAGGGTTCATGAATGTCCGTACAGATTTTTAAATCATAGGTTTCTTTTACCGCTTTCAGAATGCGGCATCCTTCTTCTATTCCGGGCCCGCGATAGGATTCTATGCTTGTCCGATTGGCCTTGTCAAAAGACGCCTTGAAGTAATAATCCAGATTCAGACGCTCTGCAATTTCTTTTATTGTCCGAGCGGTTTGCATTATGCACGCTTCGGACTCGATTACACAAGGCCCCGCGATTAAAAGCATCCGGTTCATACAAACGATTCCTCCAAACCTGCCAATTGGCATGCAAGTTCATAATCCTTTTTTTCATCAATATCCAAGGCTTCTATGCCGGAAACTTCTTGAATATAGGGAGCAAATCCGATTCTCCTATGGTGGTGTGTAAAGACGGCTTTCTTAAACATATAGTATCCGCTGGTTTCCACCCAAATGGGTTCCATATCCTGCGTCCTCGGAACATCATGGATATCGTAATTGATGGGCTTTCCCTTGTACCACGCAAATGTTTGAATCCGTTCAGCCGAAAAGGCGGAGTCATTTTTGCCGTCTAAAATACGCCTCAGCGCTTCCTCGAAGGAAACTTTTCGGAGGAAAGGCGACGTTGTATGCGCTAATACATAAATGTCTGCGTCCACTTCCCCTATGAAGCTGCGGTAAATATCAAAGCCTTTCACTGTATCCTGGTCAAGAGTTTTATCTCGCTTGCGGAATATCACGCCATGCGGTAAATATTGCATCACCGCTTCGTCGCTGCAATACACATACACCTCATGAATCCCGGCCACTTGAAGCAATGTATTGCATATATGCCAGCAAAGCGGGTGTCCCGCAAGCGGAAGAATGTTTTTGTTTGGCAATCTTTGGGAGTTTAGTTTAACCGGCACAAAGGCGGCAACTTTGGAGCTGCTTCCCACTGCGGCAGAATTTTTCATAAATACAAGTCATTCCTTCCCGCTGCGAAAAAAGGCACAAAAGAGGATGAAACCAATCTGCCTCTAACGCAGTAATACAAAATCTTTCACTCAGGGCCATCATGATTCCATTTCACGTCGAACAACAGCTTTTGCATTCGGAGATCCGGTGTGGCAAAGGGCGTTCCGCTATGCCTCCTATATACGGCAAATATGCAAGGCGAACCGTTTAATCAAAGAGCAAATCGAAATTTATTTTTTCAAATACATTCAGCAGCGTTTTCCTGGATGCATTATAAATAGAAAATCCCCGCTCTTTTCCAACCTCCCGCGCATAGGCCAAGGATATTTTTGTATCAATACTCTCACGCTCAACCACCTCGGAATTAACGGTTGGATCTCCTCTTTCGTCCGAAAGATAATCGTTCCGGAAATGGTTGTATTTTTTGCTTGCGGAATAGCTATGATCCACGCCATACAGGTATATTTCTGAGCAGCCCAGGTAAGCGGCCAGCTGAATGCATGTATAAATTACATCCCCGCCCACATAAGCTCCTTGTGAGAAGTCATTGCTGAAACCGGGTGGATAAGGCTCCCAAATATTTAAAACGGACAAATGGAATTTTACAAACGCCGGATTATCCTCATCTTCAAGGCATATGTCTGGAATCAGCATATGCTTGGTTCCGCCATCTTTCAGCAAAGCAGCTTTCCACTCTTTGAAGCCGTAGCCATATTGGCATAAATAGTAATCCGGACGCCATTGTGTGGAATCATATGCCCGGACAATTCCGCTTACGCTGATGCAGATTTCATGAAATCTCGCCAGTTTATCCAGATCCTCAATCCGCAGGCTAGGTCCCGTGCCAACAATAAAGCATCGTTTTCCTTTATGAATATTTTTTAACGCTTTTATCTTCGGATTTTGGTGTTCTGGTATCCAGCCCATAAAATCATAAAGATTTACCCGTCCTTTTTCTGGCAAACCACGGGGGTCATATTGATCGCTTGTCAGATACAGCCGATTTTCCTTCACCTCGGCTAAAGAGCTGATACAGGTTGGATATTGGCGCTCCAGCTTTCTCACAAGTTGATGATCCACACCAGACTCCGGCACAATTTTCACCTTGCAATCAGGCTTGTCCGCATAATAATTCAAAAGGCATATGCTGAAAAGGTTGAGGCCGTACAAATAGGCCGTTCCCTCCCTGCGGATGCGTTTATCCGCAATATCCAAAAGATTTTCGATTCCATCTAGGACGATTTCCTGCGGCAGTTCTCGCGCAGATAAATAAGGAATTTCATGCTGACGCAGCCGCTGTTCAATTTCTGCGGCTCCCATAAACGGTGTAACGATTACGATACATCCCCGATGATTTTCTAAAAATGTTCCAAAGCTAATGATTGGAACACCTTGATGGCTTGTTCCCTGAAGGTTCGGATTGGCATCAATAAAACCGCGTACCCCCGCACCTTTCATGAACTGGTATATTTTTTTCCCTCTGCGGCCACAACCCCAAATAAAAAAATCAACCCTCATCATGCTTTCCTCCAATATTGAGACTATTTATGGAATTTAAGAGATGGTGAAAATCCTGCCGGCCTTTTCAAAGGCCGGGGGTGTCCAAAGGGCAATGCCCTTTGAACTCCTCCGCAGAGGCAGAAGCCGCGCCGCCATGGTTTGGCTGATTTCAAGGGAAACGGCCATTAAATCTGCGTTTGCTTCTTAAATCTGTGCAGTCATAAATTTAATTATGCAGTATCCCAACGTCGGTTTTGAACGCATCTGCACATGATAAACGGATGGGAAGATTTCCATTAAGTATATCCGGTGAACATATGGTAAAGCCTAGTTCGCTTTGTACATCTAATTGCGCTGCCTGGCAATAAATTACAGCATATTTACTCCTTCACCTTATGCCCGTCCATGCAATAAACATATCGTCCCTCCGGTCATATCCAAACGGCTGTACAGGGCGGGATTGGACAGAACTGCAATACTCTTTAAGCAGTGTTTCCAGTGTGGTACGGTCGGGCCAGCGCTCCCACGGCGGCGTGGCAAGCCGCCCCCAACTGGATTTTTGTTTGTCGATGATCAGGATTTTTCCCCCTGGTTTACAGACACGCGCCAACTCCCGAACCGCCGCACGAAGATTTACAGAGTGTTCAATGCATTCCACTGTGTAAACTACATCGAACGTTTTATCTTTATAGGGCAGAAATTCCATATCCCCCATAAGTACATTTACAAACTCTGGAACATAAGAGAGAAGCTTTTCCGAAATGTCCACGCCCTCCAACGCGCAGTTCGGAAAACGCTCATGAATACGCTTCAGGATACGCCCTTTTCCGCACCCCACTTCCAAAACGCGCTCATTCCCTGACAATTCATGGAGAATCGAGAGTACTTCGCCATCCTCCGCCGCAATATCAGCGGGGGCCTCCGGTGCAAAGTTGTAATCAAAATGAGCTTGAATCATGCACTTATAAGCGTCCAAATAAAACTTAACTGCCCATGCTGGCTCACGATCCTCAAAATATTCCGCACCATCCCCTACACTGCCAAGAAAACCGCCGTTTTCCTCCATGTTTCGCTCGACCCAACTCATCAATCTGTCTGCCGGCGCAGGCATACCTAATTTATAGAGGCAGATCGCGATTTGGGAGCAGCCGGTGATGCACACCCAATCCACCCCTGCATACGCAGGGATAGAGCCATCCTCCCGCTGGCAGGCCAGGAGATTCTCGATTACTGTCATAACCTCGTCCGTATAGCCCATGTCGATCAGCCCATCAATCTGATAGGCCAAAAAATGGGTCAAGGTTCCCAGGGACAATCCATCAGGATCCCGCAAATACCGCTTTACGGCTTGATGGACAAGCGCTGCATTCTCATCGCTGCCAGTCATATGTGCGTACTCCAACATAGGCGGCAGCGCAAACAGCATGATCGTCTCCGGTATGACAGCGTCATCCTCATAGCTTTTGGGGAAGAGTGCGTCGTGGCTCCTCAAAACCTCGAATAAATATTCCGCTGTTTTTTCTCGCAGCTTCGCATACTCATCTGTGATTTTGCAAATTGCGTTCAGCCCACGCAGGGCCTGCGCGGTGTCAAACAGGTACACGCGGTCAGAACTCGCGTCATTAAAGGAACCGTCCGGATTTGCCACCGAGGCTAGATAAGACGCCATCGCCAGTGCTTCATCCCGGAACCCGTACTGAAGCATAGTAGGTATAATATAGCCTGTTACTTCCGGATACTCATGCACAGAACCGCAGAATACAGAAACTCCCCCATTTTTCTGCTGGTTCTCCAAAATCCACCGGCAGGCACGCTCTACCGAGGTTGTCCCTGGGTCGGGGACCTTCTCCGCGCTGTACCGATATCGAAAAAGGAAATAGGATATATAGTTATTCAGTCCATACTCCTCCAACTGTTCCGCCATCTCCGCGCCGCGGTCACTGGCCAGAATGACGAGGGTAGGGTTCTGTTCCGCAATCTGCTTGGGCGGAAGAACCGGAATTCCTTTAACCGTATGTCCCCACAACTGAGCATTGTTGTCAATGATGCAAAAGGGCTTGATGTTTTTCTGTTCACAATACGCAATTGCAGCATGACCGATTTCCCCAGCTCCAAACAAAACGATCTTCTTATCATGCGGGAATGCTCTGTGCTCATCTACCAGGCGGTAGAGTTTTTCTTTTGATAAAGCAGACATACTTTCTCCCTTCTCAAATATTCATCCACATTTCCAGAAACAGCACATAACTTGTTATATCCGCACCCGTCAATTGCTCAATCATTTCAGTAAGGAAACGGCTCCCCACAGTGAGAACGATTTGACAGCCGTCTTGTTCCTCTGCTGCTTGGCGGAATGAAATAACGGGCACACCTTCTACCTGTGTACCAACAAGCGCCTGGTTGTTGTCGACAAAATACCGCACCCGTTCCTTTCCAAAATATAACAGCGCTCTTCGTCCGTGTTCGCCCGCGCCAAACAGAAGCAAAGGCTTTCCTTCCTCCAGAACAGCCTCTCTGCCCATTTCCCGCTCCATCCACCTCAGCCTTTGCGGAAGATTCCCGTTTGGAAAGAATTGATCTCGCAGTTCCCACGTTTCTCGTTTGCGGCATAACCACATATCTAAAAACAGAAACAACCTCTCATCTTCATCCATTTTCCCGAGCAAATAGCTCAGTTCCCGCCGTCTGAGCTGCCAAAGCTGCTTCCAAACCTCCCGCGTTTTCGTTTGGCTTAGGCTTTCCCGGTGAATCCGATAGGTGTATTTACAAATCGGAAAGTGGCAAATCTCAAATTGTTTGCTGAAACGGAGGACATAATCGTAATCCTCAGCCAAAATCATAGCGGGGTCATATTCGCCCACTGCTTCCGCCGCCTCCCGACGATATAGGAAGCAGGCACCAAAGTTGCTTCCGGAATATAAATATTGAACCGGCCTAACACGCCCAGAGCATACCCGCGTTCCATCTTCATATAAATCATACATATCGCAATAAACCATTGCAGATTCTTTAGGCGCCTTATCTAAAAACGCAACCATCGCTTCAATGGCATCCGCGTCATAGTAATTATCATCCGATGTCCATGTAAGATAATCTCCTGTTGCTTGGCGGAAGCCAATATTCAAGGACTGCGGCAGCTTTTGATTTACTTCATTATAAACAATTTGAATTCGTCTGTCCTTCTGCGCATAGCACCGGGCAATTTGAAGCGTTTCGTCTGTGGAGCAGTCATCTACAATAATAAGCTCCAGATTTTGATAGGTTTGATCTAATACGCTTTGAATGGATTCCTTTATATGCTTTGCCCCATTATAGCTTGGAAGAACCACGCTCACTTTTTTCATTGCTTTTCATAATCCTTTACTCTAAGATTTAAGTTTCATAAAGCCCTTCTAAAACTTTCGCCTGTCGCCGTATGTCATAACCCGCGTTCCGCACAATATCAGCGCCTTCGTACCGGTCAAATTGGATACCTGACAAATTTTCCAACGCATGATTCCAGTCCGGGAGCCGCAGGGGCATATGCTGGATACGTTCGGTGAACGCCACATCCTCCGGTACTTGGTCAGACACAATGCATGGCAGTCCAGCTGCTGCCGCCTCAATAATTGCAATTCCAAGCCCCTCAAATCTGGACGGCAGAAGGAAAATATCCATTGCCTGCAAATAGTCCTCCACATTGGTTTTCCAACCCAGCAGGCGCACCGCGTCCTCAAGGCTGTTCTCTTGAATTTGCCTTTCCAAATCGCCGCGCAGTTCTCCTTCTCCAATAATCAACAGTTTTGCATCTCCATGACTCTTACGAAACTTACAGAGAAGCTCAATTAAAAACGCATGATTTTTTTGATAGGTCAGCCGCCCGGTTGTTCCAAATACCAGTTCTCTTCCAAGGTCAAGTTTTTTCCGGATTTGTTCCCGCTTTTCAGGGCTGAACTGAAATCGTTCTATTTCAATGGCGTTTGTCATAATCCGAATTCGCTCTCTAGGGATTTGAGGTCCGTACAGCCAATCCGCTGCCTTCCAAGAACAGGCCCAAAAGTCTGTTGCCAAATCCGGCGAAAAGGCCCGTTTCACTTCTTCATGGCGCTTCAAAAGCTGCTCTCTCTTTTTGGGGTCTGTATTGTCGATAAAGGTAGAATGGGAATGTACGATCACCTTTCGAATTCCCATTTCCTTTGCGATCTCCTCAATCAAAAAACCTGTCCAAAAGCAGGTATGCAGGTGCAGAACGTCATATCCCTCTTCCAGAATCTCACGCACACGATTTGTAAAGACTGCCGGATTTTTGGAAGAAGTAACCGGCAAAAGCTTTACGTCAAACGGAAACTCCCGATATTCCTCCGCGTCCTGCAATCCGCGGTTCTGCGTCATAAAATCAAACCGGAATCTTTTCCGATCCATGTACTTGTAGTGACTGAAAATATACGCCTCAATCCCGCCCAGCCCTGGCGACACTAAATGCAGTATTTTCATTGCTGCTCCCTCCATCGCGCTACAGCAGTTCGGAAACCCCGGTGGTGCGGTTGAAAAAGGGGTCCTCATCCCGCAATGCCAAAAAGTCCCGGCTTCGGATTTCCATTTTGGAAATCAAAGATAATATGCCTTCGGCCAAAGGTTTTTCATCTGCCTCCGCCCATGCGGGATCCAGTTTCCGATACGTCTGGAAAAAGCCTTTAATTCCATCCTGTACCCGTTGAATACAACACAAATCCGATTCGCTCCGTGTCTCCGCTGCATAACAGGCTTCTCCCTGCGCCCCAAAACCCAGCACAGGCGGATGCGGTGCGGTGACAATCGTCTCCAGCATATAGAAATTCTGATAGATTCCGCTGTTTTCCTTCTCGTAAAACGGCTGGATATCCAATCCTTGCATCCGCGTATAATCCGGGTCGAGCCGGGAGAAATAAAAGCCTCGCAAACGCCGCCCTACCATACGTTCAACATACATTTGAACCGTCCCCCGGGCTACGAAATCAAAAAAGGCAATCTCTCCCTCTGGCGGGTTCAAGCTCTGTATATAAGTACAATAATTCTTCCGGTTCGCCTCTGCCGCTTCCAGCAGCTCCGCTTTGAAATCCAGCAGCCGGTGCTTCCCTTCGCAGTCCTGGACCGAAATCTCAAACCGTTCCCGCAGCTGCTCCTGGAGGCTTCCGCTGAAGCGCATTTCCTCCACATAGCGGATATCCTCTTCATTTTCCAACCCTGCACGGATGGCGGCAAAGCGGGAGGTCAAAAAATAGACGGAATTGACAGAAGTATCCATCTGGTCATAAAGCTGCTTGACCAGATATCCGTCCCGCGCACAGAACCAGATGTTTTTCAGGCCATGCGTTTGTATCTGCTGGTAAAACCAGATTACAAAGCCAGTAATCAAAGGGCCTAGGAACAGATATCCAACATCATAGGCGCTGTCAGTATGAAGCCGCCTCTCCGGTTCTTCAAACTGAAACGGGCTGTTAAACAGCTTGGCTGTGAACATGCCAAGCTGAATCCGGCTGGACAGGCTGCCAATATGCTCCCACAGGCCCAGATAGCCCGCGAGTTCCAGCAAATCCAGCCCGCTGTATAACTGGCAGGCATCGAATCCATTCCGTTCTGCCGCCTCTATGTCCGTGTCACTGGAATCGCCAATGTGCAGGCAGGTCTGTCCTGGAATTTTTCCCCGCAGCGCTTCAAACAGCCGCTGCATCTTGCCCGTCCGGTATTCGCAGGAGGCGAAAATATCTGTGTAACCGGCAAAGCCATTGTGTGTCAGCAATTCCGCCAGCTGCGCTTTCGTGTAAAACGTGTCAGAAACAATGCAGACGGGCTTCCCCTTCCTGTGTACTTCTTCCAGAATTTCACACACATCCCTCCGCGGGACAGTCAAATCCCGGTCGGTTTCCCATTCCAGTTGCGTCAAATCCTCTGGGGAAACAGAAAGACAGGGCGATCTCTCCAACAGATAGGTATAAATCTCCAAAAGCGTTGGAACAGAAGCCTTGCACAGCTCCTTTTCCGCTTCCAGGCGCTTCTTGGGAAAATTTTCAATTTGAATGCCGCGCCCTTCCAAACGCTGCCCGACGATTTCATATACATCCGCCGGGAACAGTGTCCGCCGCATCAGCAGCGTGTCAAACAGGTCAACGCTGATTACGTCATGTCCGTCAATCAGCCGCCAGAGCTCCGCCTTGGTAACGCCTGGGACATCCGCGAGGCTGCAGACCGGTTTTTTCGGCGCGCACAGATCGTTACCCCGGATATCCAAAAGAGCAATGGCGTGTTTCCGACACACATCTCGAATCCGGTTCGCAATCACCTTGCAGGACTCCGGCCTCGCGGCGGCGATGATCAGCCGGACGCCTGCCGCCGCGGCTTCTTCCAGAGAGCGGATGGATTTGCCGTAAAGTCCGCCGCTGGTCCGATAGCCGTCCAGCAAACAGAAAACCGTATAGCCATCCAATTCTGCCAGCAGTTTTTCCGTTAAAGGGCTCAGGCCGTATATAGCAATTTTTTCGTTCCGGTACTCCGCAAAAAGTTCCCTTGCGTCCATTGACGCCCTCCTTTTCCGCGTCCCGCAGCGTCTTACAGCTCCTTATTCGCGTAAAATTGCAGCGTTCTTCGAATTCCCTCGTCCAAGGAAACCTGACTTTTCCAGCCCAGGCCCCGCAATTTGCTGCTGTCCCCTGTTACCTCCAAAAGTGCGCCTTGTACCTCCGGCGTGTCGCGTTCTTCATAGCTGAATATAACCTTGGCGTCTGTGCTCCACTGTGCGGCGTATCGTTCCGCCAAATTCTTTACAGAACACTCCTCCGCCTCGCCGCAGACGTTGTAGGCTTCTCCCGATTTTCCATAATGCAGGATGTCCAACAGCGCATGGGTGGCGTCTGTAAGGTACAAAAAGGAGCGAACCGCCGAGCCATCACTTTTCAATACGATTTGATTGCTCTCCTGCAACTGCCGGATAAAATCGCCGTGCAGGCGGCCGTCCGTCAACGATATGCCGGGACCATATACCTGAAACGGCCTTGCCATAACACAGGACATACCCAATTGAATATGGCAGAGCGTACATAATGCTTCCGCGCTGCGCTTTCCGAAAGCATATGCATTCCTTGGATAGTTCCAATCCAGGAGACCAGTATCGGATTCTCGCCTGCGCTGTTGATTCCGACAGTCTCCATAAACGTCTACACTGCTCAACAATAGGAATTTACGGCTCTGCTTCTTCTGCGCCAATTGCAGCAAATTTTGACAGCCAAACTGGTTAATTTGAAAAGTATCCAGCGGTTTTTCCTGCCGTGTGTGAATCCCGGCAGGGCTGGCGGCGTGGATGCAAATGTCGACATCTTCCTCGTACTCTACAGGCTCCCGCACATCCTGCACCAGCAGCTGCAAATGAGGATCCTCCAGATAATCCCCAAGTCGGGCTTCCGCGTTTGCACGGCTCCGGCATAACGCCAAAATTTTTGTATCTCCGCCGTTCCTCCGGTTATTTTCCAGAAGGAGCATGACGAAATAAGACATGATAAAACTGTTTGCGCCGGAAATCAGAATCGTTTGATTGGCAAGCCTGTCCAAATCCTGACGCTGTGTAAGCATCTGATCCAGATCTTCCTTGATGATTTGATTCATGCGCCCTGCCCCTTTCGGTTTTCCTTTTCACTGAAAAGCGGATACAATGCTGTTGCGATGGACAAATCTTCCGGGTATGTTACTTTAATGCAGAACCGGTCGCCCTTCACCATGGCAACCTGCACGCCAAGCCGCAAAACCAATTCGCTGTCCTCGTATACTTCCCGCTCTTGGGAGGTATTCCGGTAGTTCTCATGTGCCCGCCGCAGGAGGCAATATCGGAATGTCTGAGGGCCTTGCTGGACAAACAGCTTTTCTTTTTGCAGGGTTTGGTTGGCGATAAAGCCGTCCTCGCTGGCAGTAATCGCGTCTGTTGCATTTACTACCGTAATCACGCCGTCGTACGTTTCCATCAGTTCATAATGCCGGTTGATGGTTTCCTGCGAAAGGAACGGGCAAACTGCCGTCATGATTATCACCGTATCCTCCGGCTTGGCTGGAAGGCTGCAAAGCCCGCTGTATACGGAATCAAACCGCTTTTCCCCGGCCTTTGCCACGTACTTCAGCTTGGAAATCCCGTACTCGTTTCCCCACGCCCAGACCCGGGGAATGTATTCTTCCAGCGTCACTACACAGATTTCGTCAATATGTACATTGCATTCTGCCGTCCGCATGGAATACGCCAGCATCGGCATTCCCGTCAGTTCCACAAACTGCTTCGGCAGGTTTCCAGAGTTGAACCGAACTCCATATCCTCCCGCCAGTATCACCGCGTAATTCATAGGTATAACAATTCCTTTCTAACTTTTATGGCATCACCGCGTATAAAACCAATTCGCACATCAAACAAGTCGAATGATGCTGTATATACAGCTGGTATTCTGGAACCAATTCTTTAATATATAAAGGAATTTCCGTCATATCTTCTGGCTTGTGATAGATGCAGACTGCCAGTTTCAGTTTGTTCCGCAAAATGATTCTCCTCGTACCCTTCAGCGATTCAAGTTCCGAGCCCTCTGCGTCCATTCTTATCATCGTAACCCAATCGTCTGGATTGACAAATTCATCAATAGTCGCCACAGATATGGTAAGACCGCCTTCTTCCTGGAAAGTGGGTGAGTCGTTACCTTTCGCCTTAAAATGGAGGTTTTTTCGTTCACTCCATGTTCCGAAATAGAAAATTTCCACCCCTTTATGATTCCATTTTTCAGCATTTTCACGACACTCTTGATAATTTTGCAGATCTGGTTCAAAGGCATATACCTTCTTTACACACTTGCAATATTTCAAGAGCTGAATGGATGTTTCTAGACCATAACATCCTGCATCAGTGAATACTCCGTCCTCTTCATATTTCATAAAAGGAGGTGCAAAATATTGTCCAGGGTCATCTTCCTCAACAATCCCGCTCATATTAAAAATCAGATTATCCGGATATCTTCTGTCTTTCAAAATATGCATGGTTTCATGAAAGCATTGCGTTGTGCTAATCACGACTGTCAAATCCTTGCGGCACAACAATTCTTCCGGGCTTATGCAGAGACATCCCAAATATCCGTCTTTCTGTTTGCTTTTTGTTTGACTGTAAAACCGGAATAATTGTTCGTAATTTTTCCAATATGGCAGAATAGCTTTTCCATATTTTTCAGCCTCGTAAAGCACAATTTTTCGATCTTTTGGCAGGGATGCACGAAACTCCTCAAAGGTTCTTCCATCAAGGGGGAAGCAAATCAGGAAGATACAATTTTAGAACTTCTTGCATATATTGCTCATCATTAGAAATTAAATAATCCAGCTGGTGCAGATGAAATATCTTGGGATATTTCATCTTCCAGCATTCCATATACTTTTTTGCAGTCCGCTATCATGTCCATTCTCCTCTTATTTCCAGCCTGAATTAGTCAATCCAGCTCCAATTTTCAAATCGCAAGAGATGATCCAGCTTGTTTTTCTCGCCATGAAAATCGTTGCTGTATATGTTGTTTTATGTCATTACAGCGTTGGGTTTATTGCTCTGAAGCGTCTCCAATTCCGAACCTTCATATCCATCTTAATCATAGTAACACGCTCTTCTGGGGGAACCACCTCATCTTGGTCTTTCGGCATGGGATATCTTAAATCGGCGGGAGTTTTTCCTGTGTAGCGCGGGATGTCAGGTAAATACGTGGTTACGATAGAGTCAATATATCGCCTTTCTCCGGAAGCCAGCCAATTCAGCCGCTTCAAAGCTGATGATCCGGCAAGCCGTTGACGCACTCAATGCTGTCTCCGCAACTGTGGAAAAGCTCAAGACCGAGTTGCTGGCGCTGGCCTCCCAACTTCCCGAATATCCGGTCGTCATGGCTATGCGCAGTGTGGGTGATTCTCTTGGCCCTCCGCTCATGGCAGAGATTGGGGACATGACTCGCTTCGCTCGTTGGAGTGCCATTACATCCTTTGCCGGAGTTAACCCCGGCAAAGGACCAGTCTGGTACTCATGAGGCCAAGAGTGTATGTACATCCAAGACTGGTCCGCCAGAACTGCGCAAAGCCCTCTTTCTAGTCATGGACTGTCTCATTCAGACCAGACCCCAGGATGGCCCTGTCTGCCGGTTCATGGACAAAAAACGTGCTGAGTGCAAGCCTTATCTGGTCTACATAACCGATGGAGTCACCAGGTTCCTGCGCATCTGCTGTGGCAGGGCGCAGGAGTATCTGGCTTCTTTGGAAGCGCCTCCTGGGCCTGGCCCGGTCAGGCATAGTGGAATCTTCTCCGCATCCCTTTCAGACTGGCACTTCAGCGGCGGTCTCTTTGTTGTGCCCTTTTACATCGCCTCATCTTTCTTTGTCTTCCTGCAAATTTACCCTTGACTTTTTATTTGCAGACTTTACTAAAATCAAATTAGCCAATCCAGCGCGAGTTCCCGGGCTGCAAGAGGATGATCCGGTTTGTGTTTCTCGCCGTGGAAATCGCTGCCGCCAGTAACCCGCAGGTCATATTTTTTGGCGAGTTTCAAATATCCCGCCGTCTCTTCCAGCGTGTGAATTGGGTAGTAGCATTCAATCGCGTCCAGGCCATAGCCTTTCAAGCGGCAAACTAATTTTTCCAGGCTCTCGCCGTTCAGTACAATCTGGTATGGATGCGCCAGTGACACCTTGCCGCCTGCCGCTTTGATCCGCTCTACACATTCCTGCGCACTGGGCTTCATGCCTTTCTCCATCTCCTGGAAATCCGGCGTATCCAGATATTTGTCAAACGCCTCTTTCCGCGTCGCCACCATTCCATGCCGCAGCATCACCATTGCAAAATGCGGACGCCCAATGGAGCCGTCCGCCGCTTCCGCGTCCACTTCGTCCAGCGGAACTTCCAGGCCCTTTGTTCGTAGGAAATCTCGAATACGATACTTGCGGTCATTCCGCCCGCCTTTCAGGCTGTTCAACCAATCCTGCAAAGCTGCGGCAGAAAAACCGTAACCCAAAATGTGCAAATTCAGGTAATCGTCCGCACTCAGTTCCACACCTTGGATTACGCGCAGACCAAGCGCCTTCCCCGCCGCTTTCGCTTCCGCCACGCCATCTATGTTGTCGTGGTCTGTCAAGGCCCATACTTCCGCGCCGCGCTTTTTTATCAGTTCCGCCAGCTCTGCCGGGGAATATTGCCCGTCAGATGCGGTGCTGTGCGTATGCAAATCCGCTTTGCAAACCATGTGCGCCTCCTACTCCAACCCAAAAAACCGGAACAGCCGCTCTGCGATTTCCTCCGGCGTTTCCGCACCGTCGTTCTGGACGACAATACTGGAGTGGCCCGGCTCGTCCCACGGAAGGTCTACGCCCACTACATTTTTTGCTCTGCTCGAATACAGCTTCTTCTGATCCCGTTTATACAGCGTCTCATGAGCTACTTTCAGGTAGATTTCCCGATAATTTTCAATGTTTTCCCGATTCCACTCCCGAACCTCGGTGTACATCGCAATGCTGCATATTACAATATCGAAGCCCGCTTCCGCCATGTCCTTACAGCCTTGAAACAGTAAAAACGCGCCCGCTTTGCGAGCTTCCGTTGTGTAATGGTCTTCCAACAAGACCATACCGTCTGCGGTACTGTGACCCGCCTGCGTACGGGCGCGGTCGCCGTCAATGAGGATGGCGTCTGGGTGTTTTTCTTTCAACCGCCGGTAAAACAGTCCGCCGACGGTCGTCTTTCCCGCACCAGCCAATCCGGTGAAGAAATAGACCGTTCCTTTTTTACTCATCTCTTTTGTTCCTTCCACTTAATGGTACAGCGGCTGCTCCAAAAGCGCTGGATCCAGCTGCAGCTTCCGCATAAAATGCAGCGGCTGGCTCCGCTTGTTCACAAACCGCAGGCTGTTCATAAGAAGCTTCGCGTTGGCAAACCGGCTTTCGTCAAACTGCTTCATTTGTTGTTCCAGCAATTGCAGTTGGATGTCTTTTTCCGTTTCGATGTCAACGCTCTCGCCATTTACAGATACCTTCGCTTTTTCAAATACCTTTGTCCAGGTTTCCCGAATATAGTGGTTTACGGTTGTAAAGCCCGCAATCAGTTCTTTTACCTTCTCCTCGTCTACCGGCGCTCCGTCATAATATTGGAGGTCATATCCATAAAATTTGTAGGCGTCCCGGAGAAAATATTCGATAAAATACCGTTCTGAATCGTTGACATAATCATCATAGGTCTTATAAATCGGCGCAGGATCGAAGCCCTTCGTTTCCGGGTGCGGGTCACGTTTACCGTTCTCTGAGCAGTAGGTCATACTCTCCGTATAGGGCAAGTCCAGAAACGCCGCCAATGCCGTAAACGTCGCCTTTCCGTTTAACTTGCCATCCTCAAAACGAACCAGAACACTGTCCTTATACAGCCGGTCATCCGGGTCGATCATAAAGCTGCGGTTGAACACACGTTCCGAAACCGCGTCGCTAACCACAGTTGTGCTGTCCGCATTGTTGTTATTATCCTCCAACGCGCTCCCGTACATAAATTTCACCGTCGCGCCGTGGCTGGTGGTGAAGCGGCGCATGGGCGTAAACGTTTTGATGTACTTAAAATTTCGAAAAATAGCAGATTTCCGAATTTCCTCGTAGTTTGCCGCATGTAATACCGTCTTTTTTGTCTTTTCCTCCACCGACAAGGAATACACGATGTTGGAGAAGTGCGGCTGGAAAAATACCGCTGGAACAATCCGGGACGTTGGATCTAAACCCGCTGTCGCCATATCGTTTTGCAGGAAAAATGCTACCAGATAATCCTTATCCGTCCGGCCCTTCATCCGGTACAATTCCTCCACAAGGCGGGGATTTTTCCACGGTTCAAAATTCTCCATCGCCTCTTTCAGTGTCTGGGCGGTTTCGATTCCTTTCCGCAGGTCGCTCACAATTTCGTTTGCGTTCGACATCATAATGGAGGGAAACGCCAGCAAATTGGGATGGGAATCAAAAATTTCATTAAAAAAGTCGCCGCCATTATGCGTAGAGAGCTGTGTATGCCAGATCATACGGTTGATTTCTCGGATGTGCAGCGGCTGCAAAGTATATTGATTGTAATCAATTCCATACCGCGCCTTGAAATCAATGGGATATTGCGCTTCCTCATTTTCGATCAGAAAAACCAGCTTTTCATCCTCCAGCAGCGGACGCATGTTCAGACACTGCAAATATGTACAAAACGTTTTCCAGTCGGAATAGTGAAGATAGACGTGATTCTCCTTAGCCACGTCCTCGCTTTTCCGTACATTGTCGTTCAAATATTCCAGTTCATACTGGCTGTAAACGTCATGAGCTAAGATAGGATTTTCCAAATCCTTGAAATAATTCTGGCTGACGACGGGGTTTCCAAAGTTTACAAAATCCCCAAACTGCTCCTCTTCCGGAAAAAACGGAACATAGCCGTTATGATCGTCATAGGGGAAGAAGCAGAAGGGCAAGTCCTCGAAAGGAATAAAATCCTTCCGAAAGAAATAGGGGTATTTTTTCAGCAGCTTGCAGTTTCGTTCATAGCGGCCCTGCAAGAGCTTGATATTCGGTTCATAGAAAACCTTAATCATCAGGGGCAGAATGTCCTCTCGAAAATGCCCCTGGTTGAACAATTCAATAAACGTCGTATAAGAGACCTGGTAATTCCCACCGTATTGCAGATTGTATGCCGCCGCTTCCAGCAGCTCGGCGGGCTCGCCTCCCTGGGCGATCACAATTTGATACGCTTTTATCGCGTCCTCTGTGCCGCCCATAGAGGCCAGCTTCCGGGCAATTTCGATCGTACTCATTGGCATCCTTTCTGCATGAAAAAGGGGGCGGGCTTCAGCCCGCCCCCTCTCTTTGCTATTGCTATAATTGAGTGTTTGCTTTGGAGAATTAGCCGAGCAGCTGCAACACGCCCTGAGGCACTGCATTGGCCTGAGCCAGCATTGCCTGTGCGGACTGCACGAGGATGTTGTTCTTCGTGTAGCTCATCATTTCCTCGGCGATGTCGGTGTCGCGGATGGTGGACTCGGCGTCCTGGATGTTCTCCGCCATGACGCTCAGGTTGTTGGCGGTGTGCTCCAGACGGTTCTGTGTCGCGCCCAGGTCGCCGCGGACAGCAGACACATAGTTGATCGCGTTCTTGATCACGTCGATCGCGTCCTTTGCGGCGTCAGCTGTCTTGATGTTGATGGCCCTGATGGATTGACCCTCGGCTGTGATCTTACCGTTATCATCCAGCTTCATGCCCATGGCCTTCACATGCATATCACCGATGGAAACCTTCAGACGGTTGAAATCGTCGCTGGTGTCGCCGATCTGGAGCGTCAAGGACTTCTTGCCGCTGCCAGACTTAACGTTATCAATGCTGGTAAGACCCCAGTTGACCAGCTTATTGATCTTATCCTCGCTGTCCAGGAACTCGTCAGCATCTTCATCGTATTTACCGTTGTTATAATCCCATTTCTCTTGCAGCGAAATGGTCGTGCCGTTAGTGCCAACGCCCACGGTGAATGCCTTGTTACCATGGGCGGCTACGCTGATGCGGCGGGCCAACTCGGCAACGGCTTTGCTGTCGGACGCATTGAACTTTCCATTGGAATCAAGCAAATCCTTGATGCCAATCGTATTTTTCGCTGTCGTGTTCGACTCGGTGTCGAAGGTGATATTCTCTCCGCCAATGGTCAGAACACCGGCGTCTCCGCTTCCAAGGGCAGCGAGCTTTGCAGCAATCTCACTCGCGCTGATGTGAACGTGGGCCAGCTGCGTCCCCTTCTTCGCCACGCCGTTCGTGATATTCTGCGTATTGCAGTTGTAGCTCACAACACCAGAAGCGTGGGCGCCTTTGTTCGCAGAGCCGTTGACAGCCATGCTGAGGCCCTTGCTTCCGGTAATTGTGACTTTCATGTTGGCGTCGAAATCCTTAAACGACTTCGAGGCTTTCATTTCAAACTTCAAAACGCCGCTGGCGGTCACGCTCACATGGAACGATGCCTTGGTTGACACGGCGCCTGCCTTACCAGTAAGGCTTATGCTGGCCTTTGCGGTTCCACCCGCGGCGATTGTGCCGCCTGCTGTGGCAATACCCACAAGCGTGAGATTTTGGTGAGTAAAGATGTCACCCGACTGGAATGCCTTAGTTGCCGTAAACTTGACCGTAATCGTTGCGTTGCCAACATTAACCTTAAGCGCGACCGAGGCGCCCTGAGCAATCGACTTGCTCGCCCTTACGCCATGGAGCGCCTGCTTCAGGTCAATTTCAAACTTCGCCTGCTGGCTGGCAACACCGGCCTTATGCCACTGGCCGCAGGTGGCCGGGGAGGCAGAGGTGCCGGTAGTAAGGGTAAAAGTCTCCGTCTTCTCAATCGTCACATCCTGAGAGACAACAGGATCATCCATCAGGGAGCCGTCGAGGAGCTTGATGCCGTTGAAGTTGGCGGAATCGGCGATACGGTCGA
>CANDBG010000016.1 GCA_947382875.1 uncultured Oscillibacter sp.
AAGCCGCCGAATCTGAGTGCTTTGCGCCAGATAATAACCCAGTATGGATTGACGCAAGCATCAATCCTACCTGGGCCAAGGGTTTCACCCTCTGGACACCTGAGCAGGCGTTGTCACCCTGCACCCGACCCAAAGGGCGTTGCCCTCTGGACACCCAGCAGGCGCTGCCGCCCTGCACCCGGCCCAAAGGTTTCACCTCTGGACACTGACCAGACGCTTGCCGCTCTGGACTCGGCGCAAAGGGCTTGCCGCCCTCTGCACTCCCGCCAAAGGAGCAGAACACCACCATCTGTGGATGTGCGGCGTTCTGCTCCTTTTCAAGAACTGGAAATTGTGCTACAATAGAAATGAAAATGTGATTGGAGGCGGTGCGGCTTGGAGAACGAAAAGCGGAAACGGGGCAGGCCCAGAATCGACGCCCATCTGTCGGAGGCTACGGCGCCCAGCCGGAGGCAGGCCGTCAACGAAAAGTACTTGTTTGACGCTGTGCATTTTATTTCGGTAGCCGCTACCGAAATTCCGGACAGCCACCTTTTGTGGCATTCCGATGACGCAACGAAAACAGCCAAAGGCCGCAACGGTATCCTGGAGCAGATCGGACGGATGCTTGAACAGGACCATGCGCCGCAGCTTGATTGCATCTATGTCACCAATCTGGCAATCCAAGCGGTAAAGGCCGGTCACACCACAAGAGAAATCGAGAAAGCCATTCGGGAAATCCGCAAGGCGTTGAAGCCTCTGACGGCAGACCCGGAGGACAAAACGCTTTTGCTTGCTATGGGACGAGCTGTGAACGCTCTGGACAAGATGGGGCAATAATTCGTGTTTTGCCGCTCTCTTCCGAAAGCCGTTCCTGCCCCTGTTCTCTCAGCGGCGTTTCGTTTCCCCTGGTACGCTCTATGCGATACTTCACCGGGAAACATATCCCTTTCGGACGGTCATTCTGTTTTCAAGCTGCACTGCTGTGATAAAAGTATCGTAACAGAAAAAAGACCACTCTCCCGTATATCCAAGAGGTAGGAAATCCGGGGTTAAAACCGGGAATTTCCGCGCTCTCGGAAATGTGGGAGAGTGGCAAAAAACATGGAGGACAGCGATATGTCGTTGACCATACAGGAACGAATAAAGGATTTGCGGGTGGAACGTGGGCTGACTTTGAAGGAGCTTGCAGAACAAACGGGCCTGTCCTCGTCCGCGCTGGGCAGCTACGAGGCAGACGATACCAAGGACATCAGCCACTATGCGCTTATCAGGTTGGCAAAATTCTATGGTGTGACCACCGACTATCTGCTGGGGCTGACAGAAACAAAACGTCACTCAAATGCGGACTTTGCAGACCTGCGTTTGAGTGACGATATGATCGATATTTTGAAAAGCGACCGGGTGGACAATGCTCTGCTTTGCGAACTGGCGGCACACCCGGATTTTGTCAAACTGCTGGCTGACATACAGATTTATGTGGAGGGCATCGCCGCCATGCAGATACAAAATCTGAATGCGTGGGTAGATGTGGCAAGGGCTGAAATTGTAGAGAAGTACCAGCCGGGGGAGAATGACGGAACGGCCTATCTCCTGCAAGCGGCCCATGTGGATGAGGGCGAGTATTTTGCCAGCCGGGTGCATCGTGACATTGATGCAATCATAGCAGATATGCGGGAGGCACATCGGGGCCGGAGCGACAGCGCACCGGAAAGCTCCGCCGCAGATGAATTGAAGCGCGACCTGGAGGAAGTTGCCCAATTCAACGGCAGCAAGCTGGAACAGTTGATTATGCTGTTCTGCAAGCAGACGAAACTCCGCTACAACAAGCTGACCGAGGAGGAAAAACAATGGCTCGCCCGGATTGCGCAGAAGTCGGAACTGCTGAAAGGGGCAGTGTCACAAAGGGGAAAGAAACGGAAATAAAATTACGGCTTTATCTTGATTCTCCAAAATTTTTTGAACAAGGACAGCATCTGTCTACCCTGTATGCTATAATGGATACAGTCAATCATCTTCAAACGTAAGAAATCTATGTGGAGATACTTCGAGTACAGCCGCAATGTCAAACAAGGCATCCAGCGACAATGCTTTGGTGATATTTGGCGCCTCCAGATGTCCGATAAAGGCTGGGGTCAAACCTACCTGCTCTGCCAGTTCCTCTTGGGTCAGTCCTCGCAATTTTCGATAGTAAGCAATTTTCAAACCGATTTGGCGGTACTTGTCTGCATAAATCTGTTTCATAGGCAATTCCTCCGCATCTTTATATGATAAAGAATCGAGATAGGAATTGACATGAGCGGATAAATATATTATTATAAGTAACAGATATAGATATGTATTTACCAGCACATATCCAGGAGGACAGTTTATGGAAGATGTAACATTCCTCAAATCTGACCGTATCCTCCACATCTATTTCCAATTAGCACAGGGGGAGGCCGCAACAAAAAAAGAATTGGCACAACAGTTCCATGTCACCGAGCGAAGCATTCAACGTGATCTCGGCGTGTTGCGCTGCTTTTTGGAAGAACTGGGTACCATGCAGGAGATTGTCTGCGATAAGGTATCGCACAAATACTACATTCAGGACAGTTCGGTACAGACGTTGAGCAACAGCGAAATCCTGGCGGTCTGCAAAATTCTATTAGAGAGCCGTTCCATGCGAAAAGATGAAATGCTCCCGATTTTGGACAAGCTGATTTCACGCTGTGTTCCAGAGCAGAACAAGAAAGCGGTACAGGAACTAATCGCAAATGAGAAATACCACTACATAGAGCCGCATCATAATAGGCGTATCTTGGATGGACTATGGGAAATCGGACAGGCGGTTCAGAAGCATCAGGTATTGGAAATTCAATATGAGCGTTTGAAGGAACCTAGATTGATCGTGCGGCGAGTGCTGCCGGTAGGAATTATGTTTTCAGAGTATTATTTCTACCTGACCGCATTTTTAGAGGACAAAACAAATTTCGATAACCCTGACGATTTGTTTCCGACTATCTACCGCATCGACCGTATCCGCTCACTCAAGGTACTGGATGAACACTTCCATGTGCCGTATAAAGACCGTTTTGAGGAAGGTGAATTCCGGAAACGTGTGCAGTTTATGTATGGCGGAAAATTAGAGCATATTCAATTCCGCTATACTGGTCCTTCATTAGAAGCGGTGCTGGACCGCCTGCCAACAGCGGAAGTCGTGGGCGATGAAAACGATGGGTGGGTCATCCGGGCGGAGGTGTTCGGAAAAGGTATTGATATGTGGCTGCGAAGTCAAGGGGACTACATAGTAATATGAACGACCTGTGAGGAATCACCAGGAAACACAAAAATATTTTAGGAGGAAATTGAAAATGGGAGAATACGTTAAGAGCAAAAAAGATATGCGATTTCAAAGTCAAGATGCCCTGAAGACAGTACAGAGCGTAATTGATGATGCAGATCTGGCCTTGAACGACAAATCGAGGAGGATGTCCGATTCTCCAATTGGAGAGGCACTTGCTGGTGCGGTTGGTGTTGGTGTGGGGGCTGGAATCGGTTTTGCCGGACTTTATTTGGGGGGTTCTGTTGTCGGCCTTAGTGCTGCTGGTATTACAAGTGGACTGGCTGCGGCAGGTAGTTTGATTGGCGGCGGTATGGTTGCCGGAATTGCTGTGTTAGCGGCCCCCGCTGTTGTGCTGGGTGGAATTGGTATGGGTGCCGCATCTCATGTGAGGAATAAGAAACTCCGCGAAGCAAAAGAACTTATCTATAAGAACGCTATTGCAAAGCAAACAGCAATCGTAAAAGCGCTCAAAGAAGAAAAGGATGCCGACAAAGAAAGGATTGACTACCTGACTGGGTTAAATGTTCTTCTGCAAGCTGCCATTAAGGATTTGAAACACGATTTGGGAATTTCGTAGGTATCTTAGAGGGAGGAAACCCTGATGAGCAGATTCCAGTATTCAGAGCAGGAAAAGGATTTGAATAAGGTACTGAAGATGAATCAAGACAGATCATTATCCTTAAGAAATGATTCTGACATGGCCGCTACAAGACAGACAGCTGATGCGGCGATTGATTCATCTCTGGAATTATTACAGTCGCTCGGAAGACATATTGATGTTGAAAAGCTGAAGCAGGAAATTGCTGTTCAAGGAAAAGACCGGCGCTTGGAACACCGTCCAAAGCTGGAAACATGGGATGAAATTGTGCGTCAGTCAAATGAGTACTGTCCTGTGCCAGTCGTATTGGAAGATATCATGTCTGCAAGTGAAATCGATGCATCCTTCCGTGAGTTGGATACAATAAATAAGGAATTTTCTCGGCAGACAAGCCTTATCAACAAAACTGATTTATCGTTTCTCGCTATTGCAACAGCTCTGCAAGTAACAAAAGCATTACTATTTCCCTATATTGCAGCCTCAGCTGGCTATGGAAGCGGGTTTGACCCGAACAAACGGATGGCTCACAATGACAAATCCATAGAGCAAAAACATAAAGAGGCTAATGACGCTTTTAAGGAGAAAAAACTTGCGGATAACAAGGGCAAAATTGGTTATTGGATCAATATTTTATATCAAACACCACCATACGACATTACGCGAGGATCACCTGCCGCGGGCATCCAGCTTCATGGTGGCGAACACCGGCTGTATACGTTAGGTCACGATCCAATACTCGGCTGGCTCTTTGGAACGATGAATATCCTGACTGATATTATAACAACGAATGATTTCCAGTCGCGCCGAGTACAAAGGAATCCGATGATAATTTTGCCGGGAAATGTTCCAGTATCCACTATGATACAGGAAAGCCGGGAAATGATAGAGGCAGACAGGTTGAATTTACCAGCAGCAATCTTTGCTCAAGCACAACACCTAAAGTCAGACGAGTTTACTAAAGCCGGACTCCCCGTTCCGGTTCTCGCTGTTATCAACGAGCAGTTTGCCAGCAAATTATACAAAGAACACTATGATGCACTATGTTTTTCTCGTGATGCAAAGATTGTAGGTGTTTCTTTTATTCTATCGGTTTTGATTGATATGATTATCGGCCTTACTCATGGCCTTTTCCGTGATGAAAGTATTGTAAAAGATATTTACGAAGTACGAACCCGTAAAATTCTTTTGATTTCTAATTCTATTGCATCTGCCAGCACGATTATCAATGCAGGTATTACCTCAAATCCAAAAAATCTTGATATCGGCAGTTTGTTGAACACAGTTGCTCACCTGTTTTTGGATATCCGCTTTATTGCGCGTATTAAACAAGAATACATTGAAGCACAAATACAGAATAAGTTACAGACAGAATTTGAGGAAATCGATCAAATTTACAGAGAAATCTGATTACAGGCTACTATGAAGAATTGAGACAACAAACAGGGGGAGCAACTATTGAATGTAGTTGCTCCCCCTGCTCGCTTATATGATGTTCGGACATGAGTATCTGTAAGCGCAAGTTGTCGGTGTGTATCCTTAAACAAATTACACATCATGCGTTTTTCCAATCCGACGGGCCTCTGCCGCCGCCGCTTGTATGGTATGGATCTCCGAATGGAGCGCAATGTCGCAATACCGAACAGCCTCCTCCATTTCGGACAGCATGGGGGAGCGGATCAGCCATTTTTCACAGGGAAAGCCCGTCAGCTTTTTCAGATTTCCTACCCGTGCATCGCCAAGCCTGGTAATACCGCCGTCCAAAAGCGCGGATGCAGCCCGCAAGTCTGCACAGAACGATTTCGTAACACCAGTTACCATAATTCCATGCTTTGCGCACATACCCAGCACCTGACCCGTATTTTCGCGGATTACCCCAAGGTCCATGCATAAGCGGGGATATGACTCTGTTCTGTTCACTTTTTTGAAACCAGAACACCTAAGGCAAGAGAGGCGTACTTGGACTTCGGGTCGCTGGCCCGGGAAGGCAGAATCACCGGCGCAGACATTCCCATTACGATTCCGGCGTTAGAGGAATGCAGGAGGTAATTCAGCGTTTTTGAGAACACGTTTGCCGTTTCAATACTGGGCGCAAGCACAATATCTGCCTGTCCGGCCACTTCGCTGACAATCCCTTTTTTCTTCGCCGCCTCCGCAGACAGAATGTTGTCAATGGCTAAAGGACCATCGACAATCGCGTCGCCGAATACCTGACGGTCCGCCATTTTAGAGAGACAGGCGGCGTCCAGAGTTGCCTGCATTTTCGGATTCACCGACTCCACCGCCGCCAGACAGGCCGCCTTTGGGCGTACCATGCCCAAACGGCGCGCCACATCCATAGCGTTTTTCAAAATATCCGCTTTTTCCATTAGCGTGGGGGCGATGTTCAGCCCGCCGTCGGTGCTGATCAGCAATCGGTTAAAACCGGGAATGTCCAAAACGATCATGTGGCTCGCCAGACGGCCGATGTTCAAGCCATTGTTTTTGTCCAGAGCCGCTTTCAGCAGTGCGCCGGTAGACATGGCGCCTTTCATCAGAATATGGTTTTCTCCGTTCTTCACGGAGAGAACCGCGGCCCGTGTTGCCTCGCTGCTGTCGGGGATATCGGAAATTTCCAGGCCGGAGATATCCAGCTCAATTTCCGCCGCGGCGGCAGCAATTTTTTCCCGGCTTCCGTACAGCCGCGGAACGGCAAGGCCGGACTCCACAGCGTCCTTGACGGCGTGAAGGGTGTTTTTATCGTGGGGCAGGGCAACGGCAATGCCTTGCCCGGGACGCTTCTTCGCCTGTTCCAGCAGTTCGTCAAAATTTTTGATGGCTTCCATAATCAATCGTTCCTTTCATTTATTCGTATGTTTTCGGTGTAATTCCACCTGCAAGCACAGCGTCAAGATAATACGCAAGACTTTCCATTTCTTCCTCGCCGGGCCGGAGAATGATTTTTCCGAGGAACCGGATTTGTTTGCAGAGCGTTTCGGAGAAAGCGGCGGAATGCATAATGCCGCCGGTCAGAATAATGGCGTCGACGCGTCCTTCCAGCACGACGGCCATGGAACCAATCGTTTTGGCGGTCTGGTAAGCGAGGCCCTTAAACACATCACGGGCTGCGGCGCTGCCCTCATTCATTTTTCGCTCGACATCCCGGAAGTCCTTGGTCCCCAGGTGTGCGTATACGCCCCCCTCGCCGCTGAGCATTTTCAGCACATCTTTTTTCGTGTATTTTCCGGAAAAACACAGCTTTGCCAATTCCCACGAGTTGAGCTGTCCGGAACGGTCCATGCTGAACGGACCCTCGCCGCGGCTGGTAGTGGAATCAATGATGCGTCCGCCTGCGTGCGCGCCGATGGATACCCCGCCGCCCATATGCGCAACAATCAGGCGGCAGTCTTCGTAGGGCTTTCCCAGCTCCGCCGCGGCAGACATGGCAACCCGTTTGTGATTTAAGGTATGTGTTCTTCCGTAACGAGGGAGAAGCGGGTGTCCGGACACACGGGCCACCGGCTGCATTTCGTCTACGGTAATCGGGTCCGCGATGTATCCGGGAATCTGGTATCGGTCTGAAAGTTCCCGCACCAGCACGGCCCCGAGATTTGCCGCATGTTCGCCGTATTTCTGGCTGTGCAGGTCGTCCAGCATGGCGTCGCTGATTTCGTATACGCCGGAGTCTACGGATTTCAGCAAGCCGCCGATTCCAATAATACCTGCGAAATCCTTCATAGAAAACCCGCTTTCCGAGAGGGCTGTCAGGATGGTTTGCAGACGGAAGGGCGCTTGATCAATGATTTGGGAAAAAGCGGCGCATTCTTCCGCCGGGTGGGGGATGGTGCGGGAAAAGCGCGGGACGCCGTTCTCGAAAACGGCGACTTTGGTAGAGGTAGAGCCGGGATTGAGGACCAGGGTGACAGACACAGGGCATTTCTCCTTCCTGATTGTAAAAGTGATTCGGCGCTTGAGCAATTCGAGTATACCATAAAGTTTTTATAAATGGAAGAAAAATTTATAATATTTTTATAAAAACATCTTGCATTTAGAAAAAATTTATAGTACAATGAATTCCAGTGAGAAATCTTTCAACAATCCAACACCATTTTTGTACAAATCGCCTAAATACGCTGTAAAAGAGGAGATCAGACGATGAAGAAAGTCATGCTTGGCAATGAGGCCATTGCCAGAGGCGCCTATGAGGCCGGATGCCTTATAGCCGCAGCCTATCCCGGTACTCCCAGCACCGAAATCCTGCAAAACCTCAGCAAGTATCCGGAAGTTCAGTCAGAATGGTCCGTGAACGAAAAGGTTGCGGCGGAAGTCGCTATCGGCGCGTCCATGGCGGGCGCACGGGCCATGGCCGCAATGAAGCACTTTGGCATGAACGTGGCCTCTGACGCCGTATTTCCTTCTGTTTACGAGGGCGTCACCGGTGCGCTGGTGTACATCTGCGCGGATGACCCCGGTATGAACAGCTCCGGTACCGAGCCGGACAGCCGCAACTTTGCGCCCCATATGAAAATGCCCATGCTGGAACCTGCCGACAGTCAGGAGTGCAAGGATTACACCGCTCTGGCCTTTGAGCTTTCTGAGCAGTTCGATACCCCGGTCATGGTTCGTACGACCACCCGCGTCAACCATGGAAGCAGCGTCGTGGAGCTGGGTGAGCGGAAGGAAGTTCCCGTCCGCCGCTACGAGCGGAACATTATGAAAAACACCAACATCCCCGCCATGGCCCGAAACAAGCACAAGACCGTAGAAGAACGGATTTTGAAGCTGCGGGAGTTCTCCAACCAGACCGAGCTGAACCGTGAGGAATTCCACACCGACGAACTGGGCGTGATCTGCAACGGCATTTCTTATCAGTATGCAAAAGAGGTCTTTGGCGACCGGGCCTCTTACTTGAAAATCGGTTTTTCCTATCCCCTGCCGGACCAGAAGCTCAAGGACTTCGCCGCCAAGGTAAAAAAGGTTTACGTCATTGAGGAGCTGGACCCCTACATGGAGGAGCATTGCAAGGCCCTGGGCATTGCCTGCACCGGTAAGGAGCGCCTGCCGCTGTGGCTGGAATATTCCGCGAACATCATCCGCAAGGGCTTCGGGCTTCCCACAATAGACGCCGCATACCATATGGATATAGACGCGCCGGTTCGTCCGGCCAGCTTCTGCGCCGGCTGTCCCCACCGCGGCATTTACCACGAGGTCAGCAAGTACGGCAGCAAGATTGTCGCCACCGGTGATATTGGCTGCTATGCGCTGAACATTCACCCGCCGTTCAGTGTGACACACACCATGATTGACATGGGCGGCAGCATTACCGCCGGAATTGGCTTCGAAAAGGCGGAGCGCGTTGCAAAACGCGATTTCAAGGTGTTTTCCTTTATCGGAGATTCCACCTTCTTCCATTCCGGCATCACCGGTTTGGTGAATGCGGTTTATAACGGCGCGAAAACCAGCATTTTCATTCTGGACAACAGCACCACCGGCATGACCGGACATCAGGACAACCCTGTTACCGGCGTAACGCTGATGAAGGAAGTCACCACCGCTGTCAGCATCCGGAAAGTCGTGGAGGGCTGCGGCGTGAAGCCGGAGAACATTCGGGTCGTGGACCCCTACGACCTGGAAGCAACCCGGAAGGCGGTCAAAGAGGCGTATGAGTCCGAGGAGCTGTTTGTGACCATTGTGCAGCAGCCCTGCGCGCTGCTCAAGCCGGTGATTGCCGCCCGGAAAGGCCAGTACTGCAGGGTAAATGCCGACAAGTGCCGGGACTGCAGGGCGTGCATCAACAAAACAGCTTGTCCTGCGCTGATGGCGGCGGACGGCAAGGTATCCATTTCCGCCGAGGACTGCAACGGCTGCACGATCTGTCAACAGATCTGCCCGTTCGATGCGATTGAAAAGGTTGGTGAAACGAAATGAGCGAATTGAAAGCGATTGCAATTGTCGGCGTAGGCGGGCAGGGTACGGTTCTGACCTCCGACATTTTGATTGAGGGCCTGGTGGATCTGGGTTATCAGGTGAAGAAAACGGAACAGCATGGCTTATCCCAGCGGGGCGGTTCGGTGAACTGCTTCGTCAAGTACGGCGATCCCGTATATGCGCCCCTGGTGGTGGAGGGCGAGGCCGATGTGGTTCTGGCCTTTGAGAAAATCGAGGCGCTGCGCTGGCTGAAACTGCTGAAAAAGGGCGGCACCCTGATTGCAAACGATCATGAAATCCTTCCGATTCCCGTCAAGATGGGCAAAGCCGAATATCCCTCGGACGCCCTGGAAAAGCTGGCGGAAACCGTAGAGCATATGTACATCCTGAAGGCCACGGAGGAGGCCCGGAAGCTGGGCGCCGCCAAAGTCACCAGCATTATCCTGCTTGGCGCACTGGTCCGGGCGCTGGGACTGGAAGATTATGACTGGAAATCCATTATTCGCCGGAAGGTTCCGGAAAAGCTGGCGGAGATGAACTTGAAAGCCTATGAAATCGGACGGAATCTGATGGCCTGAATTCCTGATTCCGGCACAATGCGGCATCTGATTTTCCCGCCGCATTGTGCCGGTTTTCTTTGCCGGAAAATATGATATGCAGATTCAGTTGCTTTTGTCATATGCTTTATGATATAATCTGATGAAATAAACAGCAGGCATTGTGCCGGAAAACAGGAGGGCAGTTATGGAAGATCATTTGCAGATTTTGATTAAAGTGGCCGAGGCCATCGCCATGGCAAACGGTTCCACGTGTGAGACAGTGGTACACGACAAGGATTTGAAAATCGTGTATATCGCAAATGGAGAGCTTTCCGGGCGGAGTGTGGGTCATGTGATGGATGAAAGCGTATTCCGTTATCTCTTTGATTGGTCCAAACGCTCCAACGGCATTGTCATCCGTCTGACGCGGAAGGAAAACGGCGAGCTGGCAAAAGCAACCACGGTTTTTTCCTACGACTCCGAGGGAAACTATGCGGGAATGCTTTGCTTTACCCAGGATTTATCGGCCATCAACCAGGCCCGCAACCTGCTGGATTCCATCATGAACACGCAGCCCTTCGACACCATCGGGGAAAACACCAACATTACCATTACAGATTATGCGCATATGGTAATTGCAGATATTATCAAGGAGGTTGGAAAGCCCTCCACACTGGGAACGAAGGAAATCAACTTCCGGATTCTCCGGAAACTGGAGGAAAAGGGTGTGTTTGCCTTGAAGGATGCAGTTCCGCAGGTGTGCGAGATGCTGAACATCTCCCAGGCGACCCTGTATAACTATCTGCGGGAAATCCGGGTGCATAGTTCCCTGCGGCCTTTGGCAAAAATCCGGTAAGGGCGTTTTGCCGGAATCATCAAGAGCGGTTTTTGGAAGCATCGCGAAGGGGCTTCCAAAAGCCGCTTTTTCTATGGCTGTTTTGGCTAAAACAGAGGGTGTTTTTTGTTCATGCTTATAAAATTACGATAAATTAAGAAAAAGTATAGACAAATATTATAATAAATAGTACACTGTAATTGTTGGAAGATTTCAATAGCACGTCCCGCCGCATGAAAAAATATGATGTAGAGTGAGGAGAGACTATGCACGATTATGAACCTGGAAAAATGAAGCGGATTCCGTTTACTGGCATCCGCCGCATGATGGAAAAAGCCAACAAGCTGGCCGCCGAGGGCCGGAAGGTCATCCATTTTGAAATGGGACAGCCCGACTTTGATACCCCCGCCAACATCAAGGAGGCCGCCAAACGGGCGCTGGATCAGGGGCTGACCTCCTACACATCGAATTACGGTATCCCTGTTCTGCGCAGCGCCATTGCAGATAAGCTCCAGCGTATGAACGGCCTGACCGTTGACCCGAACAGCGAACTGATGGTAACAAACGGCGGCGAGGAAGCCGTTGCGGCCGCAATTCTGGCCCTGCTGGAAAAGGGTGACGAAGTGCTGGTGCCGGACCCTGGTTATATCCCGTATTCCAGCCTCATCAAGTTGACGGAAGCCATCCCCGTACCGGTTCCGCTGAATGAAAAGGATAATTTCTGTTTTGACTTCGAGGCCCTGAAAGCGTTGGTATCTCCGAAAACCAGGCTGTTGATTCTCTGTTCTCCCGGGAACCCGACCGGTACCATGATGAATCGTGAACAGCTGGAACGTCTGGCGGCCTTTTGCAAAGAGCATGACCTGCTGGTTTTGTCCGACGAAGCCTACGAGCAGGTGCTGTACGACGGGAATCCGCACATTTCGATCGCCTCCCTGCCCGGGATGAAAGAACGCACCATTACGGTGCAGTCCTTTTCCAAAACCTACTCCATGTGCGGCTGGCGCGTGGGCTATCTGGCGGCCCCGCCGGAGCTGATGCGCATTCTGATCCGTGCGCACCAAACCATTACCATGTGCGCCTGTTCGTTTGCCCAGGCGGGCGCGGCGGAGGCGCTGACCGGTCCCCAGGATTCCCTGCACACCATGCTTGCGGAATTTGACCGCCGCCGTCTCCTGGTTTACCAGGGCCTTCTGGATGCGGGCCTGCCCTGCCGGATGCCCCAGGCCGCCTTTTACCTGTTCCCGGATATCCGTGAATTCGGCATGAGCAGCGTGGAGTTTGCGGATCTGCTGTTGGACAAGTACGGCGTTGCAACAGTGGGCGGAGCCGAATTCGGCGCGTCCGGCGAGGGACACCTGCGGATTTCCTACGCAACGTCGTATGAAGATTGTCAGGAGGGCGTCCAAAGAATCCGGCAATGTGTGGAAGACCTGCGCAGCGGAAAGGCGTAGTGGACGCTGAAAATCCAGTACCTATTCACTTTGACTTATTGAGATTAAGAGAGGGATTATCATGAATGAAAACCATGAAGTAAAAACCCCCAGCCTTTGGCAGGCATTACTCGTTCTGGTCTGCGTCATCGCCGGACTGGTTGCGGCTATCCGCAGCGGCGTCGGCATTCAAATCGGATTGGCTATCGGCGGATGTATTGCAATTTGCGCTTCCTTGCTCTTTCATGTCAAGTGGGATATCATCTATCAGAACATTACCCGCGTTGTCGGATCTTCCGCCAGCACGCTCCTGATTTTGCTGAGCGTCGGCATGATGGTTGGCGTATGGATTATCGGCGGAACCGTGCCGTCCCTGCTTTACTACGGCCTGAAGCTCTGCTCCCCCACGATTATCGTCCCGCTGACCTTTATCCTTTGCGCCGTTACCTCGCTCTTTACCGGCAGTTCCTTTGGCTCCATTGCCACTATGGGTCTGGCGCTGTTTGGCGTCGGCACCAGCATGGGAATTTCCGGCGCGCTCATGGCCGGCGCGGTCTGTTCCGGCGCATTCTTTGGCGATAAGATGTCCCCGCTGTCCGACACTACCAATGTTGCGGCGGATATGTCCGGGACAAACCTGTATTCTCATATTGGCTCTATGTTATATACAACGCTTCCGGCCGTGGTGATCTGCCTGGTTTTGTACAGCGTGCTGGGCGCCCGCGCCGCCGCTGCAAATGCAGACTTGAGCAATATTCAAGGCATGATGGAAACCCTGGAGGCCAATTTTAATATCAGCATTTTAGCCCTGCTGCCGGCTTTGCTGGTACTGGTGGTTTCCGCGCTGCGCGTCCCGGCGGTGCCCGCGATGCTGGGCTGTACGGCGGTCAGCTGTGTTTTCGCTATGCTCCTGCAGGGCGCAAATCTGAGCACAGTTTTGAGTGCGGCCATGAACGGCTTTAGCTCCGATACCGGCAATGCGTTGGTAGACAAAATTCTTTCCCGCGGCGGTATGTCCTCCATGTATGGCACGATTGCCATTATTATCCTGTCCAGCACGATGGGCGCGGCTTTGGAAAGCAGCGGCATCATCACTGCTCTGATGGAGGACGGCCTCTTGAAGCACATCCACAAGCCCCGCGGACTCATTCTTTCCACGATGGTGTATTGTTACACGCTGCTGTTTATCTCCGGCCATCAGGTTATGCCGATCATCCTTGGCGGGCGTACGTTCCGTCCGGCTTATGACAAGATGGGCATTCAATCCCGCGTCCTGTCCCGCACCTTGGAAGACACCTGCACCATTGGCGCTCCGATGGTTCCATGGGGGACCTCGGCGGCTTATATGGGTTCTGTCCTTGGAATTGGGATTTCTTACATTCCCTACGCATTCCTGAGCTACATTGTTCCGATTGTCGCCATTGTCTACGCCTTCACCGGCTGGAACATCTGGAAAACCGAAACGGCGGATTCGGTGAAATAAGCGGAGGCGGCCTATGAAAGATTTGGAAATATCTGCCTTGGGCCTTTCGTTCAGGAATCCGATCATTGCCGCTTCCACGGATATTGCGCGTTCTGTGGAACAGTTCGAAGCGTTTGCAAAAAGCGGCGCAGGGGCCATCATTACAAAGTCCGTGACGGATGCGGCCGCGCTCCAGGACGACAACATTTCCCGTATTCACGTGACGGACATGGCGCAGAACCCGGCGAGAGGCGAGGTGCCGGAATCGTACATTCTGTTTTCCCGGGGCGGTTCTATGCTGGGAATGGAGGCTTTTGAGCCAAAAGCCGTGGAAATGCTGCGGATTGCGAAACAGTACAATACGGTTGCGATCGCGAGCATTGCCGCCGGACCGGTGGAAAATTGGGTGCGGTTTGCAAAACGCCTGGAGGACTTGGGGTTCCCCGCCCTGGAATTGAACTTCGGCAATCCCCACGGCGAAGCCTCCGCCAGTAAGCTGGGATTTTTGATTGGACAGTCTCCGGAGCTGTCGGCGGAGATTTTGAAAGCGGTTCAGGGCGCGGTAAAAATTCCTGTGATTGTAAAAATGACGCCGCAGCTGTCCGATGTGACCGGGACCGCGCAGCATCTGGAAGCGTGCGGGGCCAAAGCCGTTACCGTCATGCACCGCTTTCAGGGACTGATGGTCGACCCGGAAACGGATGCGCCAATTCTGGGCGGCTGGGCGGCCATTGGCGGCTCTTGGATGAAGCCGGTTGCTTTGGCGAATATTGCACGGATTTACCGCGGAACCAATCTGACGGTTTTCGGCGGCAATGGGGCCAACACCGCAAGAGATGTATATGAATATATGTGCTGCGGCGCAAGCCTTGTGGAAATCGGATCGGCATTCATGCTCCGCGGCCCGGCGTACGCAAAGCGTGTGGTGGAGGAATTTTACGGTCTTTTGGAGAAAAAGGGCGTCCGCCGCTGTGAAGAGATCGTCGGAAAGACCGCCAGCCAGATTGTTGCCTATCAGAACCTTTCCGCGCTGCCGAAGCGAAAGGCTGTCTATGATTTGCAAAAATGCAAGGACTGTGCGGGAAAGCCCTGTGTGGAAACCTGTTATTTTGGTGCGCTTCATGTGAAAGATGGCATACTCAGCCGCGATGAAACAAAATGCAGCGGGTGCAGTCTTTGTCAGACTCGCTGCGGCAAAGATGCGATTGCCATGCAAATTTTGAGAGAGGATGGTATTTCATGAGAAAAATTGACCTGCACGTTCACGCCGGACCTTCCGTGATGCCCCGTGCGGTGGATGCAGCGGAGATGCTGCTGGAAGCGGAAAAGAACGAGTATGGGGCCATTGTGATTAAAGATCACTATTTCCCGACGATGATGTCCGCGGATCAGGTGGAAAAGCATATCGGCAGCGGAAACTGCCGGGTATTTGGCGGAATTGCGCTGAACAACTCGGTCGGAGGCATTAACTTGAAGGCGGTGGACGCCGCGTGTGCCCTGGGCGCAAAATTTGTATGGATGCCAACGGTATCCGCCCTCCGGCACAAGGAAATGCATTCCGGCAAAGGTTTGGCGTTTCCAAGCAGTCAGGGGATGAAGGTAGCGGAAAAAACGATTTATTATCTGGATGGAAATGGAAATCTTCTGCCGGAAGTGATGGAAGTGCTGGACTATCTGGCGAGCCGTCCGGAGGTGATTTTGGCTACGGGACATGGAAGCCGAAACGAAATCGATACGCTCATTCATGCCGCAGCGGAAAAGGGAATCCAGCGAATTCTTGTAAACCATCCGCATTACATGATCGGCGCGTCGGTTGCGGACATGGCCGCATGGAGCCGCTTGGGAGCCTATATTGAGCTGAATGCCACAGTATTTGTACCAGATTCCCGATTCTGTACCAACGATATTCAAGAGACCAGGGAAATCGTGGAAGCGGTGGGACTGGATAAGATTGTCGTGGATTCGGATTATGGTCAGAATAAAAACGGCAGTCCGGTCTCCGGCTTGGAAACCTTTATTGATATGCTGCAAAAGACCTGCGGCTTGAACGAAGATCAGCTGGATCAGATTTGTTACCGGAATCCTGCATGGCTTCTGGGATTGGAAGTCTGAGCAATGATAGAAAAGGAGTTAAAAAGTATGAAATTCAACTGTGCAAATTGGGACGAACTGCCCTGGACCGAGGTACGTCCCGGCGTCCGCAGAAAGGCCTTTACCGGCGAGGGCGCGACCTTCGCCATGAATGAGCTTCAGCCTCATCACGAACCAAAGCCCCACCAGCATCCGTATGAGCAGATTGCTTACATTGCCTCCGGCGTCTGCGATTACCATATTGAAGATCAGGTTTTCCGTCTGACCCCCGGCGGAATGCTGGTCATCCCGCCGAATCTGGTACACTACGCGGAAGTGGTTGGCGAGGAAGTGCTGGTAAACTTCGATATTTTCACGCCAAAGCGGGAGGAATATGTAAAATGATAGCGCATGGGCTGAAAGCGGACCTGCACACGGGAAAGACAAAAATCGGTACATTTGCGAAGCTGGGAAATTCTACGGTACTGGAAGCATTGGGACTGGCTGGCTTGGATTTTGTAATCATCGATACGGAACACGCGCCCTGCGATCAGATGCTTTTACTGGATTTAATCCGGGCGGCAGACAGTGTTTTTTTACCGACGATTGTTCGTGTGCCGGAAGGGACCGAGGCGCAAATTCTCAAAGCGTTGGATATCGGGGCCTCAGGTGTACAGATTCCCGGTTTGTCCACAGTGGAGGAGGCCGCGGAGGCGGTTTCTTATACCAAGTACGCGCCTCAGGGACGGCGAGGTTTGTCCTTTGCGCAGCGGTCGGCAGCCTATGGGAACGTGGATAAGGCGGCTTATATGGAGGAATCCAATGCTGGCCTGCTTAACATTGTTCATATCGAAAACAAGGAGATGGCGGCGCAGGTGGAGGCGCTGTGCGGCATGGACGCCATTGATGTGCTGTTTATCGGGCCTATGGACATCAGCCAATCTCTTGGGCATCCCGGTGAGCCTGGACATCCGGAAGTAGTAAAGGCAGTGGACGAGGTGATCCGGATTTGCATGGCAAAGGGAAAACCTTATGGTATTTTTGTTGGAACGCCAAGCGCTGCACAGAAGTACGCAGACAGAGGCGCTGCATATATCGCTCTGGCTTCGGATATCGCATTTTTAACATCGGGCTATAAAAACATGATGGCGCAAATCCACTGATTGGGATTTTGCAAAAGTGATATACTCCCCCTGTGAAAGGCAGTAAACATAAAACTGCCAATCATGGGGGGAGTAAAATTGTTTATAAAACGAAAATTGAAAAAAATCCTTTTTACAAGTCGTAATCCACCGGATGTTCCTTCAAAAGCTCAATTAAATATTTCACCGGGGCGTTTAGCCTGATGTCATTCCGATAATACAATCCACATGTATAGTAAACCGGTGGTGTCAGCGCAACGCGCACCATACCATTAAAGCGCTGGTGTCGGGGAACCAGTCCTGCCAAGCCGTTGTGCTGAATGTATTCCTTGACAGACGGCGGAAAGGAGTAAACCGCCAGCACCGACGGCCAGAAATGGATTTCCGTAAAGTATTCCTCCTCCACCTGCCGGAGAACAGACCCTTCCATAATCAATGCAAAGGGAATCTTCTCCACCATAGAAAGGGGAATCCGCACGTTTTCATTTCCGGGAATCTGGAAAGAATAATGTGCCAAGGGATGTCCTATGGGAAGCGCCAGGTCTACCTCGCTGGTAATCAGCGGCACATAGGTCAGGAAATCTTCCTGCTTCAAATAGGCGGAATATCCAAGATCCAGATCCCTCGCCAGCAGCATACGGTGAATTTCGGCAGGCGTACCGGACCAGGAACGAAGCTCCGTGCCAGGGTAGCGGGTCTGGAGCTTTTGGAAACATCGGACCAGTTTATGGGTGATTTGATCCGCACCGCCTGTTCCGCAGCGAATAGTCCGGGAAAAAGTCTCTTTATATTCCTCCAGTTCCTGTTGGGTATTTCTCCAAACAGCCGCGATTTTTCTGGCTCCTTCATAGTAGGTCTTTCCTGCGGCGGTTAACTCCATACCGTGGTTGTTTCTGCGGTAAAACAGTGTTAAACCTATTTCCCGTTCCAGGTTGGACAGGAAATGGCTGAGTGTTGGCTGGGTGATGTACAGCCTTTCTGCCGCCTTGGACAAACTGCCCTCCTCTGCAATTGCCAGAAAATAAAAAATCGTTTTGAGCGACATTACACAGTCCTCCTTTTGACCGCAAAAGCAATCCTTCCAAACCGGAATTTTCCATATTTCTTTCGGGACGGAAATCGAAAAAATCAGAAAATTGATCTTAATCCATTGAGAGAATTCAAAAAAAATACTGGCGCTTATGAAATTTCCTATTTATTTTATCACAATAATAGGCGTTTTCAATAAGGCATATAGATTTTCTTTATAGGCATATAAAATATTAGCAGTTGCCTTTTTTGACGGTTTTTTGTAACATATGAACAAGCAAACCGGCTGATTGGGTTTGTGGAAAGATTCTTGTAAGAAAAGCACATAAGAAAGGAAGGACACGAAAATGAAAAAATGGTTTGCTCTCCTGCTCACTCTGGCAATGATACTCTCTCTGACTGCCTGTGGTGGTAATTCCGGAGATTCCTCTGACGGTGAAGACTCCGCGCCTCCCGCAAACAGCGATTCCGAAGACAGCGGTTCCTCCGCCGACAGTGGCTCGGAAGCCTCCGACTGGCCCCAGAGCGCTGTCACCCTCACAGTCTCTGCCGGCGCCGGCGGCGGTACCGATATCTGCGCCCGCATTCTTCTGGAACGACTCAGCGACTACGGTAATTTCGTTGTCCAGAACGACACCGACGGCGGCGGCGCGGTCGGCTGGGAGCGGGTCAAGGCCGGAGATCCCGAAACCTGCAGTGAGGTCATTTTCTACAACACCGGCCTCTATGTCAGCTATGTGACCGGACTCACCGGCATTCATCCCACTGAGGAGCTGGTACCGGTGGTTTGCCTGCCGACTGGTGCATCGCAATACATCTGCGTTCCCAAGGATTCTCCTTTTGACACCATTCAGGATTTGGTGGACTACGCCAAGGAAAACCCCGGCAAACTTCAATGCGGCGTGGAATTGGGTTCCCTGAGTCACGTCTATCTGGGTTTGTGCCAGCAGAGCCTGGGCATTGACTGGACCTATGTCTCTACCGGTTCCGACAATGACCGTATTACCCTTCTGATGGGCAACAACATTGATGTCACCACCATCAACCAAGCCACGGCCCAGAACTACTATGACAGCGGCGACATCAAGGTTCTTGCTGCCGAGCAGGGCCGCAGCGACATACTGGGCGAGAAGATGGCCGCCGTTCCCACGCTGGAGGAGGCCGGCTTTGAAAAGGTCAACGTCAACACCGAGCTGATTGTTTGGGCGCCTGCCGGTGCAGACGACGCCACTTACGCAGCCATTTTTGATGCGTTCAAGGCTGCGATTGATGATGAAGGCACCCAGTCCAAACTGAAAGAAGGCGGCTCCGAATACTACTGCCCCTTCAACAGCTGGAAAGAGTGCTATGACAATTCGGTGAAAAACCTGGCGACCATCACCCAGACGTGTCAGGCCCTCGGACTCTGCTGACAGAACTCTCAGTCCTGCCAACTGAACCGACAACAGGAGAGTGGTGGCATCTGCCACCATTCTCTTTCGGAGGTGTTTTATGAAAAAGAAATTTGTAATGAACCGCGACCGGTATTTCAGCACAGGTATGGCCGTCTTTTCCATCATTGTTTTGTGTCTGACTACCCAGATCAAGCCTACTTTCGGCAGCATCAGCGGCAGCGACCCAGGTTCCAAAGCCTTTCCCGCCGGTATTGCCATTTTGCTTCTTCTCTCCTCCATCGGGAAGTTTATCACCTGCAATAAGCCCGACGAAAAGCCTTTTGTGGAGGGAAAGGAAGGCTGGTTCAGGATTTTAAGCGTTCTGCTTCTTCTGCTGCTCTACACCGTTTTAATGAAGTACATCGGCTTCATTATCTGCTCCTTCGCGGGCACGGCGCTGCTTCTGTGGATCATGCGGGGACATCGGAGGATTCCTGTTTACACCTGCATCCTTTATCCCGCAGCTCTCACAGCCGTCCTCTATTTTCTGTTCAATAACATTTTGCAGGTTATCATGCCCGTTGGTCAGCTCTGGAAGGCCATTCTGTAACCCAAAGGAGGGTATACCGCTATGTTGATTTCAGTCTTGCAATCTCTGTTCACTCCGCTTAATCTCGCTCTGATGGCTGCCGGTGTTATCATCGGCATTATCTTTGGTGCGATTCCCGGCCTGTCCAACTGTACCGCCCAGGCCCTTCTGCTGCCAATTTCTTTTGCCATGGCTCCGGACACCGCCATCATTTTCATGTCCTCCATTTTTGTCGGCGGCGTCTCCGGCGGCCTGATTTCCGCAATTCTGATGGGTGTTCCGGGTTCTCCCGCTAATATTGCCACCTGTTTTGACGGATACCCTATGGCACGAAAAGGCAGGGCCAGCCGCGCTCTGGGCATCTCCATCTTTTCCAGCTTCATCGCAACTCTGGTCAGTGTTGCGGTTGCCATGCTGGTATGTGACCCGGTCGCGCGGATTGCTGTGAAAATGGGGCCCTGGGAGTTTTTCTCTCTGTGCGTATGCGCCATTGTTCTGGTCGTTTCCATCTCTAAGGGCAATATGTTCAGCGGCCTGACATCGGCCGGCATTGGAATGCTTTTGGGCTGTGTCGGCATCGCTCCGGTGGACGCCGCCAAACGCTTCACCTTTGGTATTACCAGCCTTTTGGGAGGCATGCCGCTGCTGTCCGTCACCCTGGGCATTTTCGCCATCGCTTCTCTGCTTCACAACTTTGCACAGGGCGATATGGCAAGTCCGGATATTGATACCAAGAGCATCAAAGGTATTGGTTTCTCCCTCCGGGAATACCTGACACACACAAAGCTGGTGATCAAGTCCTTCCTTATCGGCTTGGGCATCGGCTTTCTCCCCGGCATGGGGGCCGGACTCTCCAACGTGGTCGCCTATGCGGCCGCCAAGTCTGGTTCCAAAACGCCCGAGAAGTTCGGAACCGGCTGTGACGAGGGCATTATCGCTTCTGAGATCTCCAACAACGCGGCAGTGGGCGGCGCGATTATTCCCATGATCGCTTTGGGTATCCCTGGCGATACTTCCACCGCACTTCTTATCAGCGCTCTTATGATTCAGGGAATTGAGGCCGGACCCAATCTGATGCGTACCAATACGGAATTGGTCTACATCTTTTTCGGCGTGCTTCTGCTCTCCGCCGTGGTGACTTTCCTTCTGGAATGCTTTGGCACCCGGACTTTTCCCTATATTCTTAAAGTCCCTGCCTGTTATCTCTATTCCGCCATTTTCATGATCTGCATGGCTGGCGCATATGCAAACGGCAATTCTTACAGCTATTGCTATATTACGGTAGTTATGGTCGTGGTTGGTCTGCTGATGACTTTCGGCAATCTGCCCCTGTCCCCTTTCATTCTTGGCTTCATCCTGGGACCTATGATGGAGGAATACCTGCGCAAAGGCATGACCTATTCCACCACCGGCTTCCTGGTTTTCCTCCAGCGTCCCGCCAGCTTGTGCTTCCTGGCCGTGGCGTTCTTCTTCCTGTTCTGGCCGCTGATCCGCAGCTATCGGGAGGAAAGCAAAAAGAAACGGGGAATCGTCACGGAACTGGACAAGATTTCCGAACAGGCGGACAGCTACAACGTAAACGAGGATTAATTGCTTTTATACAGAAAGGAGCTCCTTTAGTATGGTTATTTTGAACGCAACGGATTACTACCATCAGGCATCTCTCCGCCCCTGGGAGACTGCCACAGGTCTTGTGCGTCTGTCTCCTCATTGCTGGTATGTAGGCCAGCAATGGGTGGGGGTTCTCCTGATCGAAACCATGAACAAAGACGGCATTATCATGATTGACTCTGGCATTCGGGGACAGATGTGGCAGATTTTCGAGTGTGTCCGGAAGCTGGGCTACAACCCGGAGAAGGATATTCAGCTTTGTATGCTCTCCCATGCGCATCTGGACCACTGCAGCGGAATGCCCCTGCTGCTGAATTACAGCCATCCTGTGATGTACATGAGCGCTTACGAAGTGGAGTGGCTCACGGACCCTTCCCGCTGGAACCGCTATTCTCCTATTGACGAATACATACCTTTTGAACCCGACCGGCTGTATGACTATGAAAAGCCCCTTGTCTGGGGCGGCTTTACCTTTGATATTAAGCATACCCCCGGTCACACTCCCGGCACCAGCAGCTACTTCTTTGACGATGCAGACGAGGATGGAACCGTCTACCGTGTTGGTCTCCATGGCGGTATGGGCATCAACGTCCTCACCGATGAAAACTATGGCGAGGATGAGGCGGAGCGGGCCAGGAAGGAACGGGGGGATTTCCGCAGGATGATGGAAAGCCTGATGCCGCTGCCTGTGGATATCACCATCAGCAACCATGGTCCGAATATTGAACTTGTGGAGCGTATGCCCGATGACCATACGGACTTCCGCCCCTTTGTAGACCCCGCCTATTGGGAAATGCATCTTCGCCGCCAGCTGAAGGGGCTGGACATTGTGGAGGCAAAGAGCAAGTTCAGCCGGTAATCTCGGTGTTCCAAAACCAGAAACGATACGGAGGCAAAAACCATGGATTTGGTTCCAATTTTACTGCGGCAGCTGATGATCATGGCGATTTACATGGCGGTTGGCTATTTCCTGTTCAAAAAGCGATGGGTTTCGGTCCAAGGCTGCAAGGAACTGGGAAATCTTCTTTTGTACATCATCCTGCCCTGCGCAATTGTAAACTCCTACCGGGTGGAGCGGACGCCTGAACGGACCAGCGGTCTGCTGTGGTCCGCTCTGATCTCCCTGGGGGCGCTGGTGTTGTCCATGGCAGTGAGCAGCCTCCTGTTTCGGGAAAAGAGGGTGGAGCGGTTTGGCGTGTCCTATTCCAATGCGGGGTTTATTGGCATCCCGCTGGTAACAAGCGTATTGGGAAGCCATGCAGTATTTTATATTTCCTCTTTTGTCGCCTTGCTGAATATCTTCCAGTGGACCTATGGCGTGATGGTAATGACGGGTTCCAGAGACAGTGTTCATCCCCGGCAGTTAATAAAAAACCCTATTATTCTCTCCGTCTGTGTTGGACTGCTGCTGTTTTTCCTTCAGCCTCCTCTGCCGGAGATCGCCGCAGGCGCCCTCTCTGCGTTTGCAGCGATGAACGGTCCGGCGGCAATGCTGATTTTGGGAATCTACTTGGCCCAGGTAGAGTTAAAAAGCGTATTCAATGCTGGAATTTTGTATATCAGCTCCTGTGTCCGGCTTCTTTTGATTCCGGTTCTGACAGGATTGTTCCTGCTGTTTCTGCCTTTGGAGCCTACGCTGCGGCTGGCGATTCTGGTAGCCGCCAGCGCTCCGATTGGGTCCAACGTGACAATTTTTGCTCAAATCCATCATCTGGATTATGCCCTTGCGGTACGGGAAGTGTGTTTGTCTACCATTCTGTGCGTGGCGTCTATGCCGTTGGTCATTGCTGTATATTGTTTGTTGGCGGATATGTTGTAGATCTCCTTAATGACAATCTGCGCACCACTCACCCGCAGCATGTCCAGCATTCCCGGCAGGCGCTGGGCTTCATTAGCAGTTTTGCAGAGATAAACAAAGCGGCCCTCTTGGTCAAAAGACCTCGGCAGCATGATATACTTTTTATCCATTGCTTTTTCAATTTGTACAAACGATTTGAAATGTCCGATTCAGTTTGAATTTGGCCGCTGACGTAATCCTGATTCAAAAGCCGCCCTAACTATATGCCCATCCAATCTCTTGCCTTTTGAAATGCAAATATTGTCGTGCTCCTGAAGTTTGGATTGACAGTCCCGTTCGAAACGATTAAAATATGGAAAGATCAGGAGGGATGGCTATGGCGGAAAAAGCAAAATTTGTTGGAAGTATTCAACATACCGAAGATACGCTCCAAAGCCTGTTCAAAACCGCTTATCGCACTTACAAACAATGGCGTATTTTGACGCAAATGACCATCGGTTTTGCTATGATCGCAATGGCGATCTTAGCCGACATGGGCCGGATCTTGCAGGCAATTCTGCTGTTGATTGGCTGCCTGCTCATTGTCAGCGGCGACCTTCCCGCTTCTGCACAGGCGGATAAGGTTGCAGACGTCCGGAAGGGAAACCTCCCCAAAAATGTATGTACCTTCTTCAAGGGCTGTCTCCAGCTTTCCGGAGAGGGTACCATGCAGCTGGACTATGGCCGGTTTCAGCGGCTTATCGAAGATAACCAATACCTCTACCTCTTTCTTGGTCCCAAATCGGTATGCATGATCGACAAGGCTACCGTGGAAGGCGGCACCGTTGACGAACTGAAAGCATTCGTCGGCCAGCGTACTGGTCTGTCCTGGCGGCGTAATTATACCTTTTTAAGCATGAACCTCTTTGATTTGCGCCAGATGCTCAAGGACCGTCGTCAGCGGTAAGCCCGTCCTGCCGGGGAGAGAACCACGGCAGAACGTAAAAATTCGGAGGGGAGTTTTCATATGCCATATATAACCATTGAAAGTGGAGCTTTATCAAATGAACAAAAAGAAAATTTGATCAGGCGTTTGACCGAGACGGCCTCGGAAATTATGAATGTGCCGCAGGAATTTTTCTCAATTACCATTAAAGAACTGCCAGATGGTAATTTTGGTATCGGAGGAAAAACCATAGACAAAGTGAAGTCGGAATTCAGAAAAAAACACAAATAACCCCGGGTTTTTCAAATGGAATTTTATATCAACAAACCGCACTGGATTGTATGAAAAGTATGATTGTGAATTTTACCAGATGGCGAATGATGTAAATGGCGAACCTTCCAGGGTTTATAGAAAACATATAAATTAAAAATAGAAATCAGAATGGATCAGGCAGTTACTCACATCGAGTAACTGCCTTTCGGCTCTTTTGAGAAAACATTTCAAAAAAGCTTGCAGCAGCAGGAAAAGCACAAGGGTGGAAAAAAGGAATATAAAATACCAAAAATTTTCTCCAAAATCTCCGACAGAAGCTTGCATATTGCACAAAAAAATGTCCGCTAATATGGTATATCTATCTATTGAAACCGATTAACTTATGTATTAAAATACCACCGAGTCGGTCTCTTGCGACCGCAGATTTGAAAACTAGGAGGAAATGAAAGTGAAGAATCTGAAAAAATTTATGGCTGGTATGCTGACTCTTGTGATGTGCCTCGCCATGCTGACCAGCTGCGGCGGCGACAGCGGCCAGAGCAGTGGCGGCGGCGACCAGAGCAGCGGCGGTGACGGCGGCGAGAAAACCTTCAACCTGAAGCTCGCCCATGGCCTGGCCGAGGACCACGCGGTACATATTGCCATGACCGCCTGGGCCGATTCCATCAAGGAACAGTCCAACGGCACCATCAACATCGAAATTGTTCCCAACGGCACCCTGGGCAGCGAAACCGACTGCCTGAACGCCATCACCATGGGCGCTCTGGAAATGACCAAGGTTTCCGCCTCTGTGCTGGGCAACTTCAAGCCGGAGTGGAACGTTGCTTCCGTGCCCTACGTCTTCAACGATAAAGATCACTTCTATAAGGTCATGGACGGCGAAATCGCTCAGGACCTGTACAAGCTCACCGAGGACAACGGCTTCATTGGCCTTACCTGGCTGGAGTCCGGCGCCCGCTCCTTCTACACTGCAAAGACTCCGATTCGTACCCCCGCCGACCTGAACGGCTTGAAGATTCGTACCATGGACTCCCAGATGGCCATTGACATGATGAGCGCACTGGGCGGCTCCGCACAGGTTATGGGTTACAGCGATATTTACTCCGGCATGCAGACTGGCGTTATTGACGGCGCGGAGAACAACGTCACCGCTCTGCGCGACCACAAGGACGTGACCCAGTATTATTGCTTCGACGAACATACCCGTATTCCCGATATCGTCGTGATCTCCACCAAAGTCTGGAATGAAATGTCCGACAGCCAGAAGCAGATTATGCAGGATACTGCGGTTGAGATGACGAATAATTACAAGACCGCCTGGAAAGAGTTCGAGGACGAGGTTCTTGCCACAGCCGACAACGTGGAGCTGATTCGTGACGTGGATATCGCCGCGTTCCAGGCGGCCTGCCAGCCGATTTATGACAGCCTGAAGAACGGTGATCCTGCGGTCTACGCTTACGTGGAGCGCATTCAGGGCGCCGCCTGACCGAAGAATCCCTTGACGCCTGGTTCCCCTGTGGAATACCGGTCCTGAAACGGCGCGGCCCGGAAATAGCTGCAGCCCTTTCCTGGCTGCGCCAGTATGTATAGAGAATACCTACGTCATTTTGAAATTAGCCCGAAGGAGGAGATCGGAACTTGAAACGGGTTGATAACATTCTAAACATGGTCATGCGCTTTTTGATGGCGGTGGCGATGGGTGCACTGGTGGTCGGCGGTATCTATCAGGTCGGCGCCCGCCTGATCGGTGCAAACGCTACCTTCGTCGACGAATTCCTGCGCTACGTCTTGATTTGGGCCTCCATGATCGGCTCGGCATACTGCTTTTACCGCGACGAACACCTTTCGCTTGATCTGGTCAAAGACCGGGTGAAAGGCCCCGTTGCCATTGCCCTCACTGTTTTTATCGAGTGCGCGATTCTGTTCTTTGTCATCTATGTCTTTGTTTACGGAGGCTTCCGGATGACCGCAAGCGCCAACAACGCTTCTTCCGTTATGCGCATTCCCTTTAAGCTGCTCTATTCGGTTATGCCGATTTCCGGCGCGCTGATTGTCCTCGGCCGGATTTTGAAGTATCTGAACCTGCTTTCAGAGAAAAAAGAAGGAGGTAAGACGTAATGGTAACGCAAGCAATTCTCGTTCTTTTCGGCAGCTTCTTTATCATGCTGTTTGCCGGCGTCCCTATCTCCGCCGGTATCGGCATCGCTTCCGTCGCTACCGCGATTTCCAGCGGGATGGATCCCGCCGTCTTCGCGCCGATGGCGGCCCAGCGGTGCTTCTCTGGTCTGGACTCCTTCTCCCTGCTGGCCCTGCCCTTCTTCTCCCTGGGCGGCAACCTGATGAACAAGGGCGGCATTGCACGCCGTCTGATTCGTCTGGCCCGTCTGCTGGTGGGCAATACGCCCGGTTATCTGGCGACGACCAACGTGCTTGCCAATATGTTCTTTGGCGCGGTGTCCGGCTCCTCTGTGGCCGCCGCCTCCGCCATGGGTTCCATTATGAGCCCCCTGGAATCCGAGGAGGGCTATGACGCCAACTATGCCGCTGCCGTCAACATCTGCTCCGCTCCCACCGGACAGCTCATTCCCCCCAGCGGCGGCCTCATTCTCTACTCCATCACTGCCGGCGGCGTGTCCGTCGCGGCCCTGTTTATGGGCGGCTACCTCACCGGTATCGCTCTGGGTGTGGCCGTGGCAATCGTGGCGATGATTCTGTCGATCAAGATGGGCTACAAGAAGTCTACTGTAAAGGAAGAAGACCCCGCTTGGAAAATCTGGGTCGAAGCCATTCCCGCCCTGCTGGCCGTCGTCATTGTTATGGGCGGCATCATGACCGGTAAGTTTACTGCTACCGAAGCCGGCGTGGTTATGTGCCTCTATTGCGGACTGCTCTCCATCTTCTATCGTGAACTCAGCCTCAAAACCCTCTATGACCTGCTGGCGGACACCATGAAAGGCTCCGCAACCATCCTGTTCCTGATTGCGGCTTCTTCCATTATGTCCTACGTCATGTCTTACACCGGCATCCCCGCCGCCATCAGCAGCGCGCTGATGAGCGTGTCCAACAACCGCTATGTGCTGCTGTTGATCATGAATGTGTTCCTGCTGGTGATGGGCTGCTTCCTGGACCTGACCCCTGCAGTCCTCATCTTTACCCCGATTTTCCTGCCGATTGCCCGGAGCGTCGGCATGAGCGATGTTCACTTCGGCCTGATGCTCATTATGAACCTCGTGATCGGCTCCGTTACCCCGCCGGTGGGTTCCGTTCTGTTCGTGGGCTGCGGCGTGGCCAAGGTGAAAATCGAGGGGGTTGTCAAGTACATCCTGCCGATGTTTGTTGCTATGGTTATCGCGCTGTTCCTGGTCACCTTTATCCCTGCCATTCCTTTGATTCTCCCCTACCTGACGAATCAGGTGGAGAGCTTCTGGTGGCTTAGCTGAACAGCTCACTGACGGCTTAGTTGCCTCCGTGATTGGCGGTAAAGTCTCCGTGGTTATGAGGCGGCTTCCGGCCAACGTGTCCCTTTGAACGCTGGCCGGAAGCCGTCTTGTTATTTTTAATTTGTCAGGAGTGAACTCTATTATGAAAATCTGTTCCGTGATGACTGGCTTGGAGCGTCTGCCCGGCGCGTTCCTGCTGCACACAAACTGCGCTGACATCAAAGTGTACTTCGTCACCGACGAGATCATTCGTGTGCGGGCCGCCTTCGACAAGGAATTCGCTGAGGAATCCTATGTACTGGCCGCCACCGCCTGGGAAGACCGTCTCGATTCCCTGTTCCAGGGCGAGCGGACCCGTCTGGAACCCTTCCAGCCTGCCGTGTCCGAAGGCGAAGAAATGCTCACCTTCGACACCGGCAAGCTCCGTTTGGAGGTCGACAAAAATCCCCTCTCCTTCCGGCTCTATGACAGCGAGGGCGCCCTGCTCTATCAGGATCTCGCGGGCAATCCCTTCGTGCTGGACTCCAATCATCGCGTGGTCCATTACAGCCGTATGGACGAGGAGGACTGCTTCTATGGATTCGGCGAGAAGACCGGCCTGTTGAATAAAAACAAGGAGTTCCTCCGCCAGCGCGCCACCGACGCCATGGGCTACGACGCGGAAAAAATGGACACTCTGTATAAGCATATCCCCTTCTATATCCGCCTCAGCCGGACTACCCAAAAGGCGGTGGGCCTGTTCTACCACAACTTCTATGAGTCCGTTTTCAACATGGGCCGGGAGAAAAGCAACTACTGGCCCCGCTACACCTACTGGCAGGCCGATGGCGGTGACATCGACCTGTTCCTGCTGGGCGGCAATACCCTCGCCCGGATTGTGGATAATTACACCCTGCTGACGGGCCGTCCGGCCCTGCTGCCCAAGCGGGCTTTGGGCTATCAGGGGTCCTCCATGTACTACCCCGAGTTGGAAAAGGATAGCGATGACGCTGTGTTGGAGTTCATCGATACCATTAAGGAAGAGGGCTTCCCGATTGACGGCTTCCATCTGTCCTCCGGCTACACCAGCTATCAGAACCGCCGCTGCGTGTTTGTCTGGAACACCGAGCGTTTCAAGGACCCCAGAGCCTACTTTGCGGCCATGAATGAAAAGGGCGCGCAGAACGTACCCAACGTGAAGCCGGGCATTTTGCTCATGCACCCGATGTTTGACGAGTTCAAGGATAAGGGCGTTTTTGTCAAGGAGGCGGACAGCGAGGATTATGCCGTCGGCAAATGGTGGGGCGGCGACGGCGCGTTCTGGGACTACACCAAGCCTGAAGCCCGAGAAGCCTGGAAAAAATACCTCACCGACGCCATCATTGACGTGGGCACCGACTCCGTTTGGAACGACAACTGCGAGTACGACAGCCTTCTGGACAAGGACAGCCGGGTTGACTTCGACGGCAAGGGCGGCACCATCGGCCAGCTCAAGCCGATTATGTGCACCATCATGTGCAAAATCGGCGGCGACGCCGTGGTTGAGCATAACCCGGACGCCCGTCCGTATGTGGTGTGCCGCAGCGGTTCCTCCGGCATCCAGAAGTACGCGCAGAATTGGTGCGGCGATAACTACACCAGCTGGAAATCCCTGCAATATAACATCCCGATTATTATGGGTATGGGTCTCTCCGGCCAGCCTAACGAGGGCGCGGATATTGGCGGCTTTGCCGGCCCCGCTCCTGATGAAGAACTTTTCGTGCGCTGGGTGCAGAACGGCGTTTTCCAGCCTCGCTTCTCCATCCACTCCGCAAGCAACGACAACACCGTGACCGAACCCTGGATGTACCGCAAATCCGCCGGGTTGATCCGCGACGCAATTCTCCTGCGCTACCGCATGACGCCCTACCTCTACTCCGCCGAGTACGAGGCCAGTCAGACCGGCGCGCCGATTATGCGGGCGTTGGTGTACGAGTTCCAGAATGACCCCGCGGTTTACGACCAGAGCTTCGAATTCCTTTATGGCCGGGATATCCTGGTCGCCAACGTCCTTGAACCGGGCGCGGCGAGCCGGAAGGTCTACCTCCCCGCCGGGTGCAAGTGGTACGACTGGAACGACAACTTCAAGTGCTACGAAGGCGGACAGACCATCGAGGTTCCCGTCACGCTGGAAACCATTCCAATGTTCGTCCGGGAAGGCGCGATCATTCCCCTGGCCTCGAACCAGCTCATGAACATGGAACGCGATCACGCAACCGGCCTCCACATTGTCATGGCCCCCGGCGGCGACCGCACCTATACCCTCTATGACGACGACGGCGTGACCAACGACTTCAAAAAGGGCGTGTACCGTAAGACGAACATTCATATGTCCGGTACCGACGTGGTGAGGGTCGACTTCCGCGCCGAGGGCAGCTACACCGATTTCGTGGAAACCGTTACCGTCGAGATGATTCGCAAGGACCGCAGTCCGTTCTGGGTGGCCCTGGGCGACACAAAACTGGAGCACTATCTGAACCGCCGTAAGTTTGAGGCTGCGGAATCCGGCTGGTATTACAGCCAGACCAAAAAGGCCGTTCTGGTCAAGTACCCCAATCCGAAGAAGGATCTGACCCTCACCGTTTCGTTTGAAGACTTCGATTTGATCGGGATGTAACCCGGAAAGGAGAACTTCCTTATGCTTTTGAAACAGTACGTCTCACACGAAAAAACCCCCGTGGGTCATGTGGTCCACGGGGACCAGGCGGACATTCTGCTCGTGTTCCTCAGCAGCGACGTGATTCGCATTCGGGTATCCTTTTCCCGGGAGTTTCCCGAACAGTCCTACACCCTCGTGACCACCGCCTGGGCCGATCGCCTGGACCCGATCTTCGAAGGCGAACGCACCCGTATTGCGCCCCTGGACGTACCCTGCGAGGAAAGCGAGTCCGCTCTGACCTTCCGCACCGACACGTTAAAGCTGGTGATGAAAAAGGAAGCGCTGTCCTTTTCACTGTACACCGCCGACGGCGCGTGCATCTACCGCGACTTGGCCGAACGCGCCTTTGAAATCGACCAGCTGGGGCGGATCAGCCACTACTCCTGCATGGACCGTCAGCAGGATCACTTCTTCGGCTTCGGCGAGAAAACCGGCTACTTGGACAAGAAAGGCCGCCGCCTGCGCATGAGCCCCAAGGACGCCATCGGACACGATCCCGAAAACGGCGACCCGATGTACAAGCACATTCCTTTTTATATCCGGATCAGCGAGCGCAATCTCCACGCCCTGGGCCTGTTCTATCATAACTCCTACGACTGTGTGTTCGACATGGGCCAGGAAATCAGCGGCTACTGGGAACGTTACTGCTACTGGCAGGCCGACGGCGGCGACATTGATTTGTTCCTCATCAACGGTCCCCGCATGGCCGACGTGATTGACCGCTATACCTGGCTCACCGGGCGTACCGCTTTGCCAACCAAGCAGTCTCTGGGCTTCTGCGCCTCCACCATGTATTACGCCGAGTTGGAAAAGGACTGTGACCAGGAGATTTATAAGGTCATCGACAAGCATCTTCAGGAGAAAATCTATATTGATAACTTCTGGCTGGCCTCCGGTTACTCCTCCGGCGAGGAAGACAATCTGCGCTATACTTTCAACTGGAATTATAAACGGTTCCCCGACCCGGAAAAGTTTTTCGAGACCATGAACGCCAAGGGCATCAACGTCATCTGCAACCTGAAACCCGGTGTGCTGAAAAACCACCCGTACGCCAAGTACTACGAGGACCATGACGCGTTCATCAAGGCCCCCGGCGGCAAGGGCGACGCCTATGGCCGCTGGTGGGGCGGCGAGGGCCGGTTCATTGACTTCACCGGTCCCAAGGGCCGGGACGCCTGGAAGGAACTGCTGAAAAAGAACATTCTCGGCAAGGGCGCAAAGACCGTCTGGAACGATAACTGCGAGATGGACGGCATCGACGACCGGGAGTCCCAATGCGACTTCGAGGGTGAAACCGGCACTATGGCCGAACTGAAAATCATCCATTCCAATATGATGGCCTACGTGGGCTGGAAGGCCCTGGAAGAAATGTACCCCAACGAGCGGCCCTACGTCATCAACCGGGCAGGCTTTGCCGGCATCCAGCGGTACGCGCAGGTCTGGGGCGGCGACAACCTGACCGATTGGAAAACCTTGAAATTCAACCTGGCAACCATTATGGGCATGGGCCTTTCCGGCTGTGCCAATATGGGCTGTGACATTGGCGGCTTTGCCGGCGGCGCACCGGGTGGCGAACTGCTGCTGCGATGGATTCAGAGCGGTATTTTCCAGCCCCGGTTCACCATCAATTCTGCCAACGACGACAACACCGTCACACAGCCCTGGATGTATGAGGAGTACCTGCCTCAGGTTCAGGCGGCCTACGCCCTGCGCTACCGTCTGCTGCCCTACCTGTACTCCCTGATGTACGAGTCCAGCCAGACCGGTATGCCGGTCATGCGCCCGCTGTTTTTGGAGTTCCCCGAGGATGTGGCGTGCTACCGCGACAAGAATCTGACCTTTATGTTCGGCCCGGCTCTGCTGGTGGCGAACGTGGTAGAGGAAGGCGCGACCGAGCGCACCATCTACCTGCCCGCCGGAACCAAGTGGTACGACCTGAACGATTTCATGCGGGAATATGAGGGCGGTCAGACGATCACCCTTCCGGTGACGCCGGATTCCATTCCGATGTTCCTGCGCGGCAGCGCAATCCTGTTCACGAGCGAGGATGTGACGCACATTCTCTCCGACACCATGCGTCAGCTGGACTTCACCATCTCCGCTGATACGGACTGCAGTGCGGTGTTCTATGATGACGACGGCCACACCCAGGATTTCAAGAAGGGCGTGTACGCCAAAACCACGATTTCCGTAAAGAGCGGCGACCGGAAGATTATTTCCTTCCGCAAGGAGGGCGCTTATCCCGGAACCGTGGAACGGCTGACGCTGAAAGTGGTCAGCAAGCAGAAGGGCGCGTACTGGGTCAGCGTGGACGGAGAGCAGATTCCCCGTTTCCTGGTCCGGGACAACTGGGAGGATGCCGAATCCGGCTGGTACTACAACCTGTCCGACCGCACTATCTGGATCAAGTGCGCGAAGCCGGACAAGGACCATTTTGATATTGTGGTGTCCACGGAGAAATTTGACCTCATTGGTATGGCCGATGAAATGGCAGTCAAGGAGTAATTCCCCGGCGGTTTGATTATTTTGTGAGGTGAATCATTATGGCAATGAAAATGACTTGGCGCTGGTACGGAAAGGACAACGACAACATTCAGCTCAGCGACATCAAGCAGATTCCCGGCGTAGAGGGCATTGTCTGGGCGCTGCATGACAAGATGCCCGGCGAAATCTGGCAGCCCGAAGAGATTGCGGAGGTCAAAAAGCAGGCGGACGAGTACGGCTTCAACATTGATGTGGTGGAGTCGGTGAACGTACACGACGACATCAAAATCGGTCTGCCGACCCGCGACCAGTATATTGAGAACTACAAGCAGACCATTCGGAATCTGGCCCCCTTCGGCGTGAAGGTGATTTGCTACAACTTCATGCCCGTTTTCGACTGGACCCGTACCGACCTGTTCCATCCCGTCGGGGACGGCTCCACCGCCCTGTACTACGAGGCCGCGAAAATCAAGCAGGACCCCCACGAAATGGCCGATTACGTTATGTCCTTTACCGAAAAGTACCATATGACGTTCCCCGGCTGGGAACCGGAGCGGATGGCGAAGCTGGATGAGCTTTTCGAGAAATACAAGGACGTCACGAAGGAAAAGCTCTGGGCAAACTTCAAATATTTCCTGGAAGCTATTCTGCCGACCTGCCATGAGTGCGGCATCAAAATGGCCGTTCACATGGACGATCCCCCGTGGGACATTTTCGGTCTTCCGCGGCTGTTTACGGACGCGGCGGCGATTGATTACTTCCTCAAGCTGGTGGACGATCCTTACAACTGCCTGACGCTGTGTTCCGGCAGTCTGAACGCCAACCCGAACAACAACGTAGCGGAGATTGTGCGCAGGCACGCGGACCGCATTGCCTTTGCCCACATCCGCAACATCAAGCACTTTGAGAACGGCGACTTTTCCGAGGCCGCTCACCGGGACTGCTGCGGTGAAACCGGCATTCTTGACATTCTGAAGGCGTATCACGACGCCGGCTGGGAGGGCTATATTCGTCCGGACCACGGCCGTCATCTGTGGGATGAGGTTCCGGGCAAGGTCCGCCCCGGCTACGGCCTCTATGACCGCGCTCTGGGTATTATGTATATGCTGGGCGTGTGGGATATGCTGGACAAACTGGAACAGTGAAAGGAGCTGTCTGGATGAAAGCGTTCATGGACAAGGATTTCCTGCTCACGACTCCGACCGCGCAGCGGCTGTACCATGAGTATGCGGAAAAAATGCCGATCATTGACTATCACTGTCATGTGGACCCCAAGGAGATTTTTGAGGACCGCCGGTTCGAAAACATCTATCAGGTCTGGTTAGAGGGGGACCATTACAAGTGGCGTGTAATGCGCTCGAACGGCGTGGAGGAACGGTATATCACCGGCGACGCCTCGGAGCGGGAGAAGTTTCAGAAGTTTGCGGAGGCGCTGCCCCGGGCCATCGGCAACCCGATGTACCATTGGTGTCACTTGGAGCTGCGCACCTATTTCGGTTATGAAGGGACGCTCAACGGCGACACAGCCCAGGAAGTTTGGGATTTGAGCGTCCGGAAGCTGGCGGAAGCGGACATGAGCGTACGCGGTATTCTCCGTCAAAGCAAAGTGGCAATGGTGGGAACCACCGATGACCCTACGTCGGACCTGGAGTGGCACAATCGTCTGTCGCAGGACGACGGCGTTTCCGCGAAGGTTTTGCCGTCTTTCCGTCCGGATAAGGCGCTGAACATTGAGAAGCCCGGCTGGCAGGCATTCCTGACCGAATTGAGCAAGAGTTCCGGCATCGCCATCAAGGACCTGGACAGCCTGAAAGCGGCTTTGTACCAGCGTATGCAGGTTTTCGACGAAGCCGGCTGCCGCGCCGCCGACCATGGCTTGGATTACGTGCCCTTCCGTCCCGCGAGCTGGGAGCAGGTGAACGCCGTGATGAAAAAGGCGCTGAGCGGTAAGGCCGTCACTGTGGAGGAGGCGGAGACGTTCAAAACTGAACTGCTGATCTTCTGCGCCAGACGCTATCACGATATGGAATGGGCCATGCAGATTCACTATAACTGCATGCGCAACCCAAACAGCGCCATGTTCACGAAACTGGGTCCGGACTGCGGCTTTGACTGCATGAACAACATTAACTGCGCCGGTTCCCTGTACGCCCTTCTGGACGCGCTGTATAAAGACGATGCCCTTCCGCGAACGATTCTGTACAGCCTGAACCCCGGCGAGAACGAGCTTCTGGACACGATGATCGGGGCGTTTCAGGGTCCCGGACTCCCTGGCAAGCTCCAACACGGAAGCGCGTGGTGGTTTAATGACAACAAGACCGGCATGCAGGACCAGCTGATCAGTCTGGCGAATCTGAGTCTGCTGGGCAACTTTATCGGGATGCTGACCGACTCCCGCAGCTTCCTGAGCTACACCCGTCACGCCTATTTCCGCCGCATTCTGTGCGAGCTGATAGGCGGCTGGATAGAAAACGGCGAATACCCCGCGGATCTGGACCTGGCGGGCCGGATGGTTCAGGACATCTGCTACAACAACGCAAAACGTTATTTCCGCCTCTGAATATAAACAAGGTCCCGCTTTTCGCAAGGCTGCGGAAGGCGGGGCCTTCTTGTGAAAAAACAACCAACCGAGGAAAGCGAAAGTTATGAGAAAACGTTGCACGTCCCGAATACGGGACCCCTTTTATCAGCAGCTCACCGCACTGGTGATTCCCATTATGATACAGTCCTTCATGCTGGCGCTGGTCAGCGCCACCGACGCCGCAATGCTGGGCCTTCTGAACCAGGAATCTCTGTCCGCGGTGTCCCTGGCGGGGCAGGTGCAGTTTGTACTGAACCTTTTTGTAACGGGGATTGCGGCCGGAACCGGGATACTGGCCGCGCAGTATTGGGGGAAGGGAGAACCGGGTTCCATGGAGCGGGTGATTCCCACGGCGCTCCGTGCAAACCTGCTCTGCGGTGCGCTGTTTACGTTGAGCGCCTTTTTTGCTCCGCGATTTCTGATGCTCATTTTTACCGACGAACCCGCCCTGATCGAGCTGGGCGGTGCGTACCTGCGGGCGGTGTCGCCGTCTTACCTGCTGTGCGCCATTTCCCAAATTTACCTCATCGTACTGAAAAACACAGGCGCAGCGGCAGTCAGTTCACGTATCAGCTCGTTTGCCGTGGTGCTGAATATCGTCCTCAACGCCATACTTATTTTTGGCTTGCTGGGGTTTCCGGCTCTGGGGGTACGGGGCGCGGCTTATGCCACGGCCATTGCGCGGGTTGTGGAGCTGGCATGGAGTGTGTGGGCAATTCGCCGGAGAAACGTTGTGCGGGTACGGTGGAGTGGACTTGTCCGGCGGGACGTCGTTTTGTCGGGGGACTTCTGGAAGTACACAAGCCCGGCATTGGCGGCGTCCATGGTCTGGGGGATCGCCTTTACCCTTTACTCCGTGATTATGGGCCATATGGGCACTGACGCAGTGACCGCCAACTCGATTGTCAGCATTGCGAAGAGTCTGTTTTCCTGTTTGATACGCGGCCTCGGCGGCGGCACAGGGATTATGGTTGGAAATTTGCTGGGAGCGGGCAAATTGGAGAAAGCGCGGGAATACGGCGGACGCCTCACGCGTCTGGCGATTTTGGTTGGAAGCGCTTCGGGCGGACTGCTGATGGTGTTGTCTCCGTTGATCGTCCGCATGATTGGCTACGGGGAAACGGCTTCGTATTATCTTCAAGGGATGCTGTTGTTCTGTGGGGTAAACATGGCGTTTCAGGCGGTAAACCATGTTGTGCTGGACGGTATTTTCTGTGCCGGAGGCGACTCGAAATTTGACATGGTGGGAAATCTGGGAGCAATGTGGTGTTTTGCGGTACCGGTAGGATTTCTGGCGGCATTCTGGCTCAAGGTTCCGCCCCTGGCGGTGTATTGCATCGTGAATATGGATGAGATTGTAAAGATGCCTGCGGTGTACCTGCATTACAAGAAATACATCTGGGTACGCAACATCACGCGGCAGGACTAGCGGCCGTTATGCCGTAATGTTTTGCTGACACAGCGGATTGTATGTATTTATCGGCATTTTCAGACTTTAGCCGCAAAGCAGACTCAACTGTTTTTGCGCCCCCATTCGCGGTTCATGCTGGACGTACTAAGGCGTATGTGCAGTTTTGCAGACTATGCAAGAGAAACACATTCAGAAGTATGGAAATGACCCGCAAGGGCAGAATTCCACCCTTGCGGGCCGGTATTTTCTATGGTGGGAATGATTATATTGTTTTGGTTTCGGAGGTATAGGTGTAACGCCAGCTTTGGCAGTCTCTTTTAGATTACCAAAATAGTCCTTACCATTTTCTTGTGTTTCACAGAAAAACAACGCATTGGTGATTGAACTCTTGCCGCTGCCGGTAGCTCCAGCCATATTCAGAGTCAAATCGTAAACAATCAAGCCAGTTTGAACCATTCAGCAAAACCACACAATAAATAGAAACGTCCCCTGTGCAGGACAACAAACTACACAGGGGGCGTATTATTTTACACTTAATTTATCTTTTATTTTGACACTGCCTACCCCATTTCAAAAACTGCATTCTCCTGATTTCCGACGGAAATCAGGGGGATTTTTTGTGTATGAAAGCGAAACGCAGTCTTCAATGCGGCGGGTTGAATTTACATCCCGCGAAGACGGAAGGTCTTCACAAGCTGCTTCAGCACCCCGGATTGGGCGCTTAACTCCTGACTGGTGGCGGCGCTTTCCTCTGCTGTGGCGGAGTTCGTCTGCACAACGCTGGCGATCTGTCCAATATGGTCCTGAATCTGTTCCACAGCTTCCGCCTGCGTCTGGGCGTCGGCGGCGATTCCGTTGATAGTCTCCACGATTCCTTTGGCTCCCGTTACCACGCTGTTCAGCTGTCCGGCCGTAGCGTCGGCAATCCGCATTCCCTGGTTTACCGCGGCGATTGAGCGTCCAATCAGCGCCGATGTGGACTGAGAGGCCTCGGCGCTTTTGGCCGCCAGGCTGCGTACCTCGTCGGCCACCACCGCAAAGCCCTTGCCTGCTGAACCGGCGCGGGCGGCTTCTACGGCGGCGTTCAGGGCGAGGATATTGGTCTGGAAGGCGATATCTTCAATGGTCTTGATAATTTTCTCAATCTCATTGGAACTGTCGGTAATTTCTCCCATAGCGGAGATCATTTCCTTCATTTTCTCGTTGCCCTCGGCGAGCTGACGGCCCATATCACCGGCCTGCGCTTGTGCCTGCCGCGCGTTCTCGGCGGTCAGACGAACGCGTTCCGTAACGGTGCGGATCGTTTCTTCCAGTTCTTCCACGGAGCTGGCCTGCTCCACAGAACCCTGACTAAGCGCCTGCGCAGCCGTGGACATCTGATCCGCCCCGCCGGAGACATTTTCGGCGCTGCTGACAATCTGTCCCATGGTGTTGTTGAGCCTTTGGAGAATGTCGTTCAAGGAAGTGCGGATGGAGGCGAAATCTCCGACATATTCCTGTGTAATCTGCGTTGTCAGGTCGCCATGGGCGATGGACTCCAGCGACTGGGAAATTTCCCCGATATAATTTCTCAAGCGGTCAATGGTGTTGTCAAAGCTGTGGGACAAGATTCCAATTTCGTCGTTGGACTCGATGCCCACCACCATATTTTGGTGCTGATCCAGTCCCAGGTCTCCCTGTTCCAGCGTCTGCGCCAATATGGTGAGCCGAAAGAGGGGATTCGAAACGGTTCTTCGGATGTAGGCGCCGATAATCGCGATGCCAAGGATAATCAGCAGAATGCCGACCAGGAAGGACAGCGCAATCGTAAGGCTGATCTGCCGCATGGCGGCGGACATGGAGATACCGGCAAAAATCAGGCCGTCGACCTGGCCGTTGGCATTATAGGTCGGAACATAAGAACACAAATGATCTTCGCCTAAAATCGAGGCGCGCCCCACGTAGCTCTTGCCCTGTTCTAAAACCACCTTGACAAGCTCGCTGGACAAGCGGGTTCCCACCGCTCTCTGACCGTTCTGCTGAATAGTGGTATAGGCCCGTTCGTCTCCATGAAAAATGGTAAACTCACAGCCCATCTCTTTTTTGAGCGCGTCCAGAAGCGCGGTTTTATCTTCCTCGCCGGTATAATTGGACAGCTCGTAGCCCAGTATATTGGTACCGCTTACACATTCATCCTGCATAATGGACATGGTGAGCCGGTAGAACATCAGAACACACAGCACCACAACCAGCGTAATACTCATGCCCAGCAGCGCTGCAACCAGGTTCCCAACCTTACGGCCAATGCGTTTGGTCTTTTGTTTGTTCTCTCTGCCATGTACAAACCCCATTGTTTCCATATGTTTCACTCCCAATTTGGTTTTATATGCTTCCTGCCCGGAAACCATTCTAGCCTGTTTGTTCTCCCGTTACATTCCGGCCGCATCCTTTCTGTGTTGTGTGTAGGCAGAATAAAAGCCACACCCCGCCATGCCATGGATTGGCAGGTGATAGACATTGCAGTCAGTATACCATAAATCTCTCGTAAAAGGAAGTGTTTTTTAGACGGAACCTTCTTTGAAGATTTTACAAAATCAATTTTGTCATCCAGGTCTGATTGAATGATGTTGACTTATAAGATTTAAGCCAGAGTAAGCAGGAGGGCATTTCTGCGGCAGACTTATGTTACCCCTGTGATTCCCATCCGGAAAGAAATGCAAGGGAAACGCTGGGGCTTTCTTTTCCCGACCGTTTTTTCTCCAAACCTTGATTAAAATGGAGAAAAATCTCGTTGGGAGGGACAAGCTGTGACACACGGTCCAATTACGCTAGAACAAGGGAAGACAGGACGGCTGCTTTCCTGGGGCATCCGCTTTTTTCTTTCCGCAGCCCTGACCGCCAGCCAAACGCCGTCTTGTCACGCCCCCTTTGCCTTAGGCTTCCTGGCCGCTTCCGGACCAGGCGCGGACAGCATCGCAGCCCTCGCCGGAGCCGCGGCGGGAGCGGTATTCTTTCTTGATTTTGCTCATGCTCTGCCATTTCTCGCCGTGGGCATTCTCATTGTGACGGCTTCTTCCGCCCTGCGGGGCGTCTGGTTCCTGGCGCGGCCAAAAAACACCGCCCTGACTGCGGTAGCCCTCTTTCTTATGGTGGAAATTCTGTACATCCTTCAATCTCTCTCGCCGCTGGAACAGCTCAAGGGCTGTCTCTCCGCGGCCGGACTGCTGGGCGCGTCCGCCTGGCTGTTCCGGCCCCTGCTGCGGCCGGAGGAAGCCCGTCTGACCCCGGACAGCATCGTTTACTTAGCCACAGCGCTGCTGCTGGCCGTGTCCGACATCACCTTCCTGGACCTCTCCCCGGGACGGGCGCTGCTGTGTCTTCTGCTGGCCTGGACCGCCTTCGACCGCGGTCCGACGCAAGGCGCGGCGGTAGGCCTGGGCCTTGGCCTGACCGCAGACCTGTGCGGCGATACCAAAGGATTGTTAACCGCCGCCTTCGGCCTTGCCGGGCTGACCGCCGGAACCCGGCGTCACCGTTGGAGCGCCGCACTGGCCTTCCTGACGGCGATCCTGGCCGCCGCCCTGCCCAGCGGAGGCATCTTGCCTCTGCTGGTGGAAGCCGCCCTGGGTATGGCTGTATTTTTGCTGCTGCCCCCCCGGCTGTTCGGAGGCAAACGTCTCAAGCAGCCTGACCCTCAGGAGCAGGAAGCCGGTCTGCGCTGGAAAGAACAGCTCAATCGTGCCGCCGGAGCATTGCGGGATCTCTACGACAGTATGGGACGCAACGCTTCGCCGCCCGCCGATGAAAACCCTGCGATTGTCTTTGACCGCGCTGCGGAAAAAGTCTGTCGGGGCTGTGCGCTCTGTGAGCTTTGCTGGCAGAGAGATTATTCCAGCACATTCAACGCCCTCAACGACGCCACCCCTTTCCTCCTGGAACGGGGCCGGGCCATGCCCAAAGATTTCCCCGCCTACTTTGCAAACCGCTGCATTCATCTCCCGGAATTTTTGACGGAAATCAATGGGGAATTGTCGGCGTTTTTACTGCGGCGGCAGTACCGGCGGCAGCTGGAGGAAACCCGGAAAAGCGCACGGGGGCAGTACGCCCAGCTCTCCGAGCTTCTGACGGCCACCGCCGCCGGGCTGGGCGCGGCGGTTCCGGCCTCCAATATGGAGAACCGCTGTCAGGTAGGGGCCATGCTGCGTCCCAAAGAGGGCGAAGCCGTCTGCGGCGACACGGTGACTTCCTTCCAGACCGAACAAGGTCACTGGTGTCTCCTGCTGGCCGACGGCATGGGCAGCGGCGAACCTGCCCGGAAGGAATCCGCTTTGACATGCCGTCTTCTGCGGCAGTTCTTAGAGGCGGGCATCGCGCCGGAGGCCGCCCTCAAAACGCTGAACTCTGCGATGGCCCTCCGAGGCACGGAGACCGGCAGCTTTACCACCATTGACCTCTGTGTGTTTGACCCGGAGGCCGGGGAAGCCGCTTTCTATAAATTCGGCGCGGCTCCCAGCTACCTCAAAAAGAGCGGCACCGTCCGGCGGATTACTGGAAAAAGTCTTCCGGCTGGTTTGCGCGGCTCGCCGGCGTCGCCGGACATCACTAAGGTTCCGCTGGAACCGGGCAGTTTTGCCGTGATGATCAGCGACGGCGTGGCGGACCCGGTTCAGGACGACTGGCTGCAAGATCTTCTGGCCGGTTGGGACGGCGACGACCCGCAGGAGCTGGCCAGCGTGATTATGGCCGAGAGCATCCAGCGGGAGCATATGCGGGATGACTGCGGTGTTCAGGTGCTCTACCGCCCGGTTTTAGGGGAACGGCTTGTTTGATACGTTTCACGGTTTACGTCAATCTTACAAAATTGTAAGAAACCGCGGCGGATTGTAAGGGAAAACGATGGAATCCAAGCCTCTGTTTTGCTATACTAGAATTGTTCAGAGGGAACAAAAAACACAAATAAATGGAGGAATTTCACATGAAAACCATCTTTACAACCGCAGCGGCCCTGCTTGCGATTATCCTGATTCGTATGACCCTGTCCTTCACAATTTCCGAACCAGCCGCAGAGCTGTTTACCCAGGTGTCCGTCACGGCCGTCTTTTTCCTGGCGATTTTCAGAGCGATTGCCATAAGGCGCACGGCCGCCAGATAAAAACGGCGGCAAAAGCAGTGGTGACGTAAGAAAACATTTTACAGCAAGGGTCGGCGCAGCGTTAAGCTGCGCCGACTTTCGTATTGTTCGTGTTTATTGAAATCAAGACTGGATTCCGCTGACGAGAGTTCTGCGCATTGTCATCCATCGTGCGAAATTTCGTGCGGTTCTTCATGCGGGATTGAAATGGAATCAGGCATGATTTTCCTGTAAAGAACACAAACCGGCTCCAATTGCCGTAGCAAACGTTGCACGTTCAGGAATAATGTAATGGATCGCATACAGCCGCTCAAAATTTTCAAAATTAGGCTGAACCTGTGATAATGTCGTCATCGCGCCAGTCAGGACGACAGTCTCAGAGTTGCAGCTCTGACACGCCAAAACGGTCATCGTACCAATTGCCTGCAAAACCAGATTCACCGCGCCGGCGGCCAAATCCGCAGCGGAAGCGTCTTCGGCCAAGTTGCCAAAATTTGCAGCAGTCAGCGACGGATCAAGCGTCTCCGCAGGATTTTGGGCTATATCGCCAATGGTCAAATCGACCTGACGCAAATCGCCCTGTTCAGCGAGCTTCTTAATCTGTCCAAAGCGTTCCATATCAACCAATTTCCGGCAGAGTCCGCCCAGCGTACCGCCGCCGATACCGCTTCCGCACAAATGGCGCACAGCCTTGCCGCGTTCCGCCCAAAGAAAAGCGGTACCGGTACCCATCGTAGCAATAACGGCTTTGTCCTGCCCCGAGAGAGCCAACGCGCCCACGCCGCTGGCGGTAAACTCATCCACCTTGCAAGTCGGCAAGCCATAAATATCGCGTTCAACATACGACGCGCCTACGCCGGTCAGCACAACCCGTTCCACATCTGACAAGGACAAATGATTTCCGGCCAAATAATTACCCAAAGCGCCATAAAGGCTGGTAACGGGGTCTTCTGCGCGGACGCGCAGCATAGAACACACATCCCCTTTTTCGTCAAGCCCGACGATTTTCGTGGTCGTTCCGCCGATATCGATTCCCAATATGATACTCATAGAAAAAGCATCCCTTCCAAAAGATAGGACTATCATAATGGAAGAAAACGGGGTCTGTCAACAAATTCCTTCCAAATAAAACGAGAATCGTGCAAAAAAAATTTGGTTCCGGTTGCACATTTTTGCAATCTGGATTATACTGTTCACATCGCACAGAAATGCAGGACGAAAGGAAGGAGTTTATGGGATTATTTATACACACCCTGCTGTTTCCCGGCGGACATGGGACCGAGTGCTTCCAAGCGCTGCAAGAGTGTGCAGCAGAGAGCGAATTTGCGCTTAAAATGGAAGAATGTTCCTGGCACACATACGAAAAAGGTCCGGCGGTTCTGCTGAACGACGGCTGTTTTGCCTACGAAATTCCGGCAGACCTGACCGCCGTATTGAAAACCCCCGTAATGCTGCTCTACACCTACGACGGCGATTTCTGGGGCTACGAACTCTGGCAAAACGGAACCATCATCGACGAGTTTCGTAGCGCCATAGATTATTTTGGAGAAGGCGAGAAAGCCAAACCTGGCAATGCGGAAATAATAGGGCTGTGTTTTGGCATACCGCCGGAAAGAGTTGAACGTTATCTTATCCCCTGGAAAGACACAGAGATTGGCATAGACATCTATGCATACGACAGTGACGCAGCGTACATAGGCGACTGTTGGCAGGCTGCGGATTTCATGGACGCCATCGGCTTTGATTTCAACGAATTTGATTCCACGGAAAAACTCCCGAATAAAACTTCGGTCCCGGAATTGAAACCAGTTTCCGAATTGGATTCAGAACCCGAGACACTTTGGTCTCCCCGACCTGTAAGGGAATGCATAGACACACCGGTTTTGCCCAACGCCCTGACCGATCAGAGCTACGCGCTCCGTCGAGCGGAGACCTTGGGAGAGGAGGGAAGTGAAATCGTCCATTTTTTATGGAATGGAAAATACAAGGAAGCGGCAGAGTGGCTGTCGGCGGCAATTGTGTCCGCTCCAGACAAAGCGGTGTATTATCTGCTGCGGGCATTTTGCTGGAATCAGCTGGAAGTCCAGTCCGCCAGGAGCCGAAAGCCGGATATGGACCGGGATTTAAGCAAGGCGCTGGAGCTGGAACCCGATAACATTCACGCGCTGCGCGGCCGGTGTCCCACGACGGCGACAACGGCTCGATACAAGCGGCACATAAGCGACCTGACTCGCTTAATCGAGCTGGACCCGGAAAACGAAGATATTTACTTGGTAGACCGGGCCTATCGCTGCCACTGGACGGGCGATGACGCCGCAGCCCGTGCAGACCTGACCAAGGTGCTTCACCACGGAGAGCTGTGGACAGTAGATCTGGTGTATCTCTGCCGTGAATTTGGCATGCCCCTTTCTTGACATATTGGAAAAAGCTGGGAGGTAAAAGTATGAGAAAAGTTGAACAGATTGCTATCAGTTACAGTACAGATGAAAACCGCTGTTCCGTTTTTGCAGGAATATGCGAATCGCAGGAACGGTTTGAGCAGTATTGGGAAAAGGACTATGAGCTTTTGAATGATGACTGCATCGGTTTTGAAATGGGGATTGATTTTGGAATCAATACCTATGACGAAGATTTTGCCGTGATGGTGATGCAGGAACACACAACAAATCAAATTGATGAGCTTGTCAAAGGCGCGGAAATATTTGACATTGAGGCAATGAAAAGAATGTATCCGGGTGGCCTGGATATCCCTTGTAATGCGATCATCATTTTAGACAGGGTAATCTATGACGGACCGATCCGGGAGGTAAAAAACGAAATCTTTGGCCGCTTCAAATTTTTGGGCGTATTTGACAGCTGGTAAGGATTTGCGACAGCCTCTTGCATACGGAGACACTTTATCGTATAATAGCCCGGTACATTTTCAGCGTCAGCGAAAAGGAGAAATCATATGAATTTTGTATGTCTTGACATGGAGGGCGTTCTGGTCCCGGAAATCTGGATTGCTTTTGCAGAAACCAGCGGGATACCAGCCCTCCGGCGCACCACCCGCGATGAACCGGACTATGATAAGCTGATGAAGTGGCGTCTGGGCATTCTGAAGGAACACGGCCTCGGACTTCCGGAGATTCAGGCGGTCATCGCCAAAATCGACCCGCTTCCGGGCGCCAGGGACTTCCTCGACCGTCTTCGCGCTCGAACGCAGGTTGCTGTTTTGAGCGATACGTTTGAAGAATTCGCCATGCCGCTGATGGCAAAGCTGAACTACCCCACAATCCTCTGCAACTCCCTGGAAACAGCAGAAAACGGTGAGATTACCGGATACAAAATGCGCTGTCCTCAGTCAAAGCTCACCACGGTAAAGGCACTGCAATCCATGGGCTACGAGACCATCGCCGCCGGTGACAGCTACAACGATCTTGCCATGATTCAGGCAAGTAAGGCGGGGTTCCTGTTCAAAAGCACGGACGCCATCAAGGCTGCTCACCCGGAGCTTCCAGCCTTCGAGGAATTTGACGATCTTCTGAACGCCATTCAGGCGGCGCTGTGAGGGGCTTTATGGAATTTCAACCATCTGTTTTTCAGCCTGCGGAGATTCTGCTTCCGAAACCCGGCACAGACTTGACCAAATGGGCCGTGATTGCCTGCGACCAGTTCACCTCGCAGCCAGAGTACTGGCAGGCGGTGGAGGAGACCACAGGAGACGCCCCGTCAACGCTGCGTCTGATTCTGCCGGAGGCCCTGCTGAACGCCCCGGACGCCGCCGCCCGCATTGCAGCTATCAACGCGGTCATGGAGCAATATCTGTCGAAGGGCCTGTTCCGTACGCTGGAAAACGCCATGCTCTACATCGAACGTACGCAGTCCGACGGAAACATCCGACGGGGTTTGCTGGGTATGGTGGACCTGGAGCAGTACGATTTTACGCTCAATTCCGGCGCCTTGGTCCGCGCAACGGAGGGGACCGTATTGGAACGTGTGCCGCCCCGTGTGCGCGTACGGCAGAACGCGCCGGTCGAGCTTCCTCACGTCATGCTGCTGATCGACGACCCAAACCAGACGGTTATTGAGCCGCTGGCACTGGAACGTGCAGATATGGAGGCGCTGTATGCGTTTGACTTGCAGCAGGGGGGCGGTCATTTGGAGGGCTGGCGCCTGAACGGCGCGCAAATCTCCGCCGTTGCAGCGGGTTTGGCGGGTCTGTGCCGTCCGGAGGAGCAAAGCCGGAAGTACGGCCTGAAAAACGCGCCGCCGATGTTGTTTGCAGTCGGGGACGGAAACCATTCCCTGGCGGCAGCCAAGCAGTGTTATGAGGATTTGAAAAAAGTCACCCCGCAAGAGCAATGGGCCGCACTTCCGAGCCGTTATGCGCTGGCGGAGGTGGTCAACCTTTACGACCCGGCTCTCCAGTTTGAGCCAATACACCGGGTTGTGTCCGGCGTGGACCCGGAGGCGCTTCTGTCGGCGTTTCAGGCGTTTTACCCGGAGGCGTCCCACAACGCCGGCGAGGGACATCGCATTGAATACATACATGCAAATGGAAGCGGCACACTGACCGTACCAAACCCCGCGTCTCAGCTGGCCGTTGGGACGCTGCAAGTCTTTCTGGATAACTACCTGCAGCGCCATGGCGGGGAAATCGACTACATTCACGGCGGGGAAGTCACCGAACGCCTGGGACGGGAGCGCGGTTGTATTGGCTTTCGGCTTCCGGGGATGCAAAAAGAGGAGCTTTTTCAGACCGTCATGACCGACGGCGTACTCCCCCGCAAAACGTTCTCAATGGGCCGCGCGCAGGACAAACGCTATTATATGGAAGCCCGGAAAATTCAATAGAAGCAAAAAGAGTCTGCTTTCCGAGAGGAAAACAGGCTCTTTTCCATCGGGTTTCAGCCGCCAAAGACCTCCGCCGCCCGATGCATATTTTCGATTACCGGCACCGCAAAGGGACACCGTTTTTCACAGCTCCCACAGGCGATGCACTCTCCGGCGTGGTGCGGCAGCACGGCATAATGTTCCCGTACGGTCTCCGGGACCATGCCCTGGGCTTCCGCAAGACGGAGAAATTTCGTCACCGCCGCTACGTCAATGCCCACCGGACACGGCGCACAGTGCCCGCAGTACATACAATGGCCTTTCCAGCTGATCTTCGGCAGCGCGGCCAACGCGGCGGCATAATCTTTTTCCGGTTCCTCCGCCGTCTCGTAGGCAAGGCTGACCTTCAGTTCCTCCAGATTCCGCGCCCCCGACATCACCGACGCCACGCCGGGACGGGTGAGGGCATAGTGGAGGCATTGATAGAGCGTCAGGGCCTTTCCGGCGGGCGAAAGCTCTGCGTTCAGCAAATCGCCGCCGCCGAAAGCCTTCATGACGGTGATGCCCACGCCCAGACGCTGACAGGTTTCGTACAGTTCCTGACGAACCGGGTCCATATTCACCAGCGGCGCAGCGTAGTTCTCCGGCTTCCACAGTTCTTCCACGTTCTCCCGGGCGGGCTGAAGGTCGTAGCACGGATTCACGCTGAACATCAACACTTCAATCA
>CANDBG010000017.1 GCA_947382875.1 uncultured Oscillibacter sp.
CCGTGAACGGCCCGTTTTCTTTTCTCTCGCCAGAGAAAAGAAAATGGGGGGTTCATATTTGGACCAGCCATTTCAAATGGCTGTCTTTCGCCCGCGCCGCGAGGCGCGGCCTAGTGGGTTAGTTGAAATCATTCATAGCTTTTTGACATCCAAATTGGATGATAGCTTCAGCCGCTTCGGCTGCGTGCTGGAACGCTTCCAATAAAACCTTTTTCTCTCCCTGTGAGGGAACCCCAATTACCCAGTCAACCATTTCTTCCGCCTCCGGCGGCGCACCTGCGCCAATCTTTATCCTTGGAAAATCCTGGGTCCCTAAATGCGCAATAATATTCTTGATCCCATTATGTCCGCCAGCAGAACCCGTCGGACGAATGCGTAACTTCCCTACCGGAAGCGACACATCATCATAAATAATCAATGTTCTCTCTGGTGGCACCTTATAAAACTGCGCCGCCTCCCTTACCGCCTCGCCTGACAAATTCATAAACGTCTGCGGCTTCATTACCAGACAACGGCTTCCTCCCAGCTCCATAAAATTAAACGCACTCTTAAATTTCACCTTGTTCAGCTTGACACCCTTCTTCTCTGCTAACAAGTCTACCGTCAAAAAGCCCAAATTATGCCGCGTGTTGGCGTACTTTTGCCCAGGATTTCCCAATCCTGCCACAATCCATTCCGGTGCGCCGCCCCGACTCCCAAACATAACCGTTTCCTCTCCTCCAAACAGCTCACATAGGCGGGAAAATTCCTTCCCCGCCTATGTCCTGATATCATTGTCCTTTAACGGAACAGCTTCGAAATCGAAATTTCCTGATAAATTCGCTCAATCGCCTCACTGAACAGTGGTCCTACCGACAAATATTTAATCTTCTCACTCAAGCCTTCCTCAATCTCCGGGATCGTATCCAAGAGCGCCAATTCCTCAATCACACTCTTATTAATCCGGTCAATCGCGGGACCAGACAAAACGCCATGTGACGCACACGCGTGAACGCTCTTTGCCCCGCCGACTTCCACCAGCGCCTGAGCCGCATTGCACAACGAACCGCCCGTATCAACCATATCATCAAAAATGATGCAGTCCTTGCCCCGCACATCTCCAATGACATTCATAACTTCGCACTGATTGGCCTTTTGGCGGCGCTTGTCCACAATCGCCAGATTCATATGCAGTTTCTGCGCGAAAGCCCGCGCCCGCGACACCGAACCCACGTCCGGCGACACGACGATCATATCCTCACACGCCGCGCCGAACTTTTTCGCGTAATAATCGACAAAAATCGGGTTGCCCAACAGATTATCTACCGGAATATCAAAGAAACCCTGAATCTGGGACGCGTGCAAATCCATGGTCAGAACGCGGTCCGCGCCCGCCGCCGTAATCATATTCGCCACCAGCTTCGCCGTAATCGGGTCCCGCGCCTTGGCCTTACGGTCCTGCCGCGCATAGCCATAATACGGAATCACTGCCGTAATACGCCCCGCCGATGCCCGCTTGAGCGCATCAATCATAATGAGCAGCTCCATCAGATTGTTGTTCACCGGCGTACAGGTGGACTGTACTACAAACACATCGCTGCCCCGAACCGTTTCAAACAGGGAGACAAACACTTCGCCGTCGGAAAAGACCCCTACCTCTGCATTGCCCAGCGTTATACTCATTTGTTCGCAGATTCTCTCTGCAAGCTTCCTATTCGCGTTGCCGGAAAATACCTTGATATCCTTGCCGTGCGCAATCATGTTCAAACGCCCTCTTTCTTGATTTTGTATAATGTTCCGCCCGCCGCCTCCGACAGACGAAAAATTCTGATGGAAAGCCGTCAATTTCAGATCGGCTCCGCAGGCATGGCAAACCCCCGCTGCTTCAACAGCGGTTCCAATTCTGCGATGGTCTCCGGCCCAAAAAGCGGCACCCAGCCGGAGGCCAGCTCCGCCTCCTGCACATTGTTGCTCATGCGATCCTTCCAAGCGCGTACCAGCGCATGGCCCGGCGCTGTGTATGCAAATCCAGGCCCTGCCTCCGCCAGCGGCATCGCCGCGCGGGGCAGTACCAAAACCGTCTCCTCTGTGTCCAGAAAGGCTGTCAAATCGCTGTGCAGCTCCGAAACGGACACCGCACAATCCTCTGGAAAACAGGCTCTAGCCTCCGCGGAAAAGCGCGGACCGCACACAACCAAAAACTTCTCCACCCTCTGCGCCTGCAAAGCGCGGTACATCCACTCCAAAACGGGGCGGTTCAAAAGAAGCTGAAGCGCCAGCGGCTTCCCGCCGGACGGAACGGACGCATCCTCCTCAAAAAAGAAAAGGGCGCGCTGCGGAATGGGCATTGTGCGTCATCCTCCTTTTTTGCAATTCCTTAACACATACTTACTATAATAGGGTTTTGTGAGAAAAATGCAAGGCCAAACTGCGTAAACATCACATTTGTATTATACCAGAGTTTTCCCGGAAATCCACCCTTCCACAAAAATAATCTCTAAACAAATCCGCCAAATCTTTTGTTGAATTCTCCGTTTTTTTGTCGGAGGCTACGGAATTCGCCTTGTGAGACTGTAAAATTTGTTACCTTTTTCGGCGTTTTGCAGAATTTAAGGGTCCGTACTCGTTATTTTCTATGAAAATCGGGTTTTCCTCGAATAATATAGTTGAATTTGTGCAGGTAATGGATTACAATATGGTTTATTTGGCAGGAACGTTCAGACTCTGCCAAACCCGCCGTCCGGCGGCGTGCGAAAGGGGGGTTGTGATGCTGAACGTGGTACTGGTGGAACCGGAGATCCCGCAGAACTGCGGCAACGTTGCCCGCACCTGCGCCGCCACCGGAAGCCGACTCCATTTGATTCGTCCTTTGGGCTTCGATATTTCGGACCGGGCCGTCCGGCGGGCCGGACTGGATTACTGGCATTTGGTCTTTGTGTCCGACTACGAAAATCTTTCCGAGCTGTTTCGCCGCCATCCCGAGGCGGAAAAAGCCGCCTGGCTCCTGACGACCAAAGCGCCGCGGTCTTATGCCGAAGCGGAATTCACGCCGGATTCCTGGCTCTTTTTCGGCAAGGAGACCGCCGGACTCCCGGCGGATTTCCGGGAACAGTTCCGGGAACGCTGCATACGTCTGCCGATGGTAAACGAGGCCAGAAGCCTCAACCTTAGCAACACGGTAGCCGTCTGCGTTTACGAAGCCCTGCGGCAGACGGGTTTTCCGGGTCTGCTGGCTGCGGGCGAAATGGCCGGAACATGACGCTTGTCCCGGCGTTCCTGCGCCGTAAAATTTCTTCATGTAACAGAAGGGAGATCATTTGATGAATTACAACAAAAAAACTATAAAAGATGTGGAGGTAAGCGGGAAAAAAGTCCTGCTCCGCTGCGACTTCAACGTTCCACAGGACAAGGAGACCGGCGCCATTACCAGCGACAAGCGCATTGTCGCCGCTCTGCCCACCATTCAGTATTTGCTGGACCACAATGCGGCGGTGATTGCCTGCTCGCATTTGGGCAAGCCTAAGAACGGTCCGGACCCGAAGCTGAGTCTCGCCCCGGTTGCCAAGCGTTTGAGCGAGCTGCTGGGCAAGGAAGTTCTCATGGCGGCGGACACCGTAGGCGAGGACGCCAAGGCGAAAGCGGCGGCGCTTCAGCCCGGACAGGTGCTGCTGCTGGAGAATACCCGTTTTGAGAAGGGCGAGACCAAAAACGACCCGGAGCTTGCGAAAGCGATGGCGTCCATGGCGGACCTGTATGTATCCGACGCGTTTGGCGCGGTGCATCGCGCCCACGCTTCCACGGCAGGCGTAGCGGCTCATCTGCCCGCGGTGTCTGGTTTCCTGATTCAGAAGGAATTGGACTTCCTGGGCGGCGCGATTGCAAACCCGAAGCGTCCGCTGGTGGCGATTCTCGGCGGCGCGAAGGTGTCGTCCAAGATTGGCGTAATTAACAATCTTCTGGAAATTGCCGACACCATCATCATTGGCGGCGGTATGGCGTATACGTTCTCTGCGGCGAAGGGCGGCAAGGTTGGCGACAGCCTGCTGGAAGCCGACTGGATGGATTATTCCAACGAAATGGTTGAAAAAGCTGCGGCGAAGGGCGTAAAGCTGCTGCTGCCGGTGGATACGGTCTGCGGCGATTCGTTTGCGGCGGACGCCAAGAGTCAGCTGGTGAAGGCGGGTGAGATTCCCGACGGCTGGCAGGGCCTGGACATCGGACCGGAGACGATAAAACTGTATTGCGATGCAGTTGCCGGCGCGGGCACAGTGATTTGGAATGGTCCGATGGGCGTTTTTGAATTCCCGGCCTTTGCGAAGGGCACGGAAGCCATGGCGGAAGCCCTCAGCAAGACGGATGCCATCACCATCATAGGCGGCGGCGACAGCGCGGCGGCAGTGGAGCAGCTTGGCTATGCGGACAAGATGACGCATATCTCCACCGGCGGCGGGGCCTCCCTTGAATTCCTCGAAGGCAAAGACCTCCCGGGTGTCGCCTGCCTCCTGGACGCCTGAAGCGTCTTCAAGAGGGAGCAGACTCCCCCTTGAGAATCCCCCGCCACCAGTCTGCGGACTGGTGACGCCGCCCAGAGCGGCTAGGGTCGGGGTATTTTTCTGATGCGCATGTCGGCAGAAAAATGATTTCAATGAATGTCTCTGCCTCCGGCGAGAAACCAGAGGGGCTTGGCCCCCTCCAGATACCCCCTTGTTTTGGATTCCCTATTCAAAATTCATTTTAGAAATAAAAGGAGTTCGATTGATCTATGAACCGCAGATATCGTAAGACTGTTATTGCAGGCAACTGGAAGATGAACATGACTGCCACCGAAACCAAAAAATTTGCCGACGAGATTCGCAAGATCATGCCCCGTGCCAAGTGGTGCGAAACCCTGATCTGCGTCCCCGCCTGCAACCTTTCCACCGCTATGAAGGCTTTCAAAGACCTCCATATCTCCGTGGGCGCGGAAAACGTCTACTTCGAGGAAAAAGGCGCTTTCACCGGTGAGGTTTCCGCTGACATGCTCAAGGACCTTGGCGTTAAATACGTCATCATTGGTCACAGCGAACGCCGTCAGTATTTCTGCGAGACCGACCAGACGGTCAACAAGAAGGTTCACGCCGTTCTGAACGCCGGCATGAATCCGATTATCTGCGTCGGCGAGAGCCTGGAACAGCGCGAAACCGGAATTACGTCCGAATGGATTGCCCTTCAGGTCAAGAGCGCCCTTTACGGCGTGCCAGCGGATAAGCTCCGCCGCTGCATCATTGCCTATGAGCCGATCTGGGCCATTGGCACCGGCAAAACCGCCACGTCCGAACAGGCGGGCGAAGTCTGCTCCAACATCCGGGCCACTATCCGCAGCCTCTACGGCGCACGGGTTGCCCGCAGCGTCACGATTCAATACGGCGGCTCCATGAATCCAAAGAACGCCGCAGAGCTTCTTGCCCAGCCCGATATCGACGGCGGTCTGATTGGCGGCGCGGCGCTGAAGCCCGAGCAGTTTGTTGATATCATCAACGCTGCAAACCAGGAGTAAGCGGAAAAGCAGCGTCCCTGAACGCTTTTTGGGGACGCGCTTTCCCTGTCAGCGAAAGAAGGTATGATATGAACAAAACCCCGACAACTCTGATCATTATGGACGGCTTTGGCATGACCGCTTCCGACAGCGGAAACGCCGTTCACGCCGCGAAAACGCCGCGCCTGGACCAATTCTTCCAGGAATTTGCACACACGACCCTTTCCGCCTCTGGTCTGGACGTGGGTCTTCCCGACGGCCAGATGGGAAACAGCGAAGTCGGCCACACCAACATTGGCGGCGGCCGGGTGGTTTTCCAGGACCTGCCCCGCATTTCCCGTGCCATTGAGGACGGCAGCTTTTTTGAAAATCCCGCTTATCTTCATGCGATGGATGCCTGTTTGTCGAAGGGTTCCTCGCTGCATTTGATGGGCCTGCTGTCTGATGGCGGCGTCCATTCTCATCTGACCCACGTGTTTGCGCTCCTGGAACTGGCAAAGCGCAAGGGCTTGCAGAAGGTTTATCTCCACGCCTTCCTCGATGGCCGCGATGTGTCTCCCACCTCCGGCGCGGGCTTTTTGGCTCAGGTCGTGGAGAAATGCAAGGAACTGGGAGTCGGCAAAATTGCGACGATCATGGGCCGATACTACGCCATGGACCGCGACAAACGCTGGGACCGTGTTGAGCAGGCCTATGACGCCATGGTTTACGGCGAGAGCGCCGTATCGAATCCCGACCCGGTGGACGCGGTAAAGAAGTCCTACGAGGCGGGCGTGACGGATGAATTTGTCGAGCCAATCGTCTGCGACCCGGAGGGCTGCGTGTCGGACAACGACGGCGTGATTTTCTTCAACTTCCGTCCTGACCGGGCGCGGGAGATCACCCGTTGCTTTGTGGACCCGGAATTTGACGGCTTCACCCGTCAGATTTTCCCGCTGACCTATATCTGCAACACCGAATATGACGCAACCATGCCGAACGTAGAGGTTGCGTTCCCGCGGGTACTGGTGAAAAACGGCCTGGGCGAATACCTCAGCAGCATGGGCATGACGCAGCTTCGCATTGCCGAAACGGAGAAATACGCTCATGTGACGTTTTTCTTCAACGGCGGTTCGGAGACGGTATTCCCCGGCGAAGACCGGGTTCTGGTGCCCTCCCCGAAGGTCGCCACATACGATCTTCAGCCGGAAATGAGCGCTCCGGAGGTCTGCGCCCAGTGCGTGGAGCGGATTGAATCCGGCGCTTATGATGTGGTGATTCTGAATTTCGCCAACTGCGACATGGTGGGTCACACCGGCGTATATGACGCGGCGGTGAAGGCAGTCGAGACGGTTGATATGTGCGTAGGCCGCGTAGTGGACGCGACGCTGAAAATGGGCGGTATCGCCATGATCACCGCCGACCACGGCAACGCCGAAAAGATGGTGGAGCCGGACGGCAGCCCAATGACGGCGCACACGACGAATCCGGTCCCCTTCATCCTCTGCGGGGCTGGTACGGAACTGCGCGGCGACGGCCGGTTAGCGGACATTGCTCCAACCATGCTGGACGTGATGGGTCTGGCCTGTCCGCCGGAGATGGACGGAAAAACGTTGATTGTCAAATAAGAAAAAGCCGTAAGGGACCGCTGCATAGCGGTCCCTTTTTTACCGTTTATCCTTCCAGGGGAACCATTGGCCGTAAATTGCTGGACATTCCCGTAAAAACGAGTAAACTTATGCACAAAGGGGGGCGAACGATGGAAATTGAATTACGCATCGAACCGGAACGGCCAGACATTTCGGTTACGGTCCGCGCTCCGGCCCGGACGCCGGAAGTGGAGTCGCTTCTGGACCGCCTGGACGGCGGCGAACGGCTCTTGGGCTTCCAGGGAGACCGGGCGGAACGTTTGGAACCGTCCGGCATTCTCCGGTTTTACGGCGAGGAAAAGGAAGTCCGCGCCCAAACGGCGGCGGGGGTATTCACGGTTCGGCAGAGGCTGTACGAGCTGGAAACACAATTGGCAGCACAGCAGTTCGCCCGTATCTCGCACTCGGAAATTGTCAATTTGCGGCAGGTGACGGCGTTGGATTTAAGCCTGACCGGCACCATTCGCCTGACGCTGAAAGATGGGACGGTATGTTACACGTCACGGCGGTATGTGAGAAAGATCAAGGAGGTGCTGGGACTATGAAAAAGCAGTTGATTCGCAGGGCCTTGCACGGGGCCGGATGGGGCGTACTGGCAGTATGTGCCGCGGGCGTTCTGGCGGAGCTTTTCCATGGCCGGGCGGCGGTGCCCGTACGCTCGGTTTTTCTGGACGCCTTTGGTGTGCGGACGGGTCTGCTGCTGGAGCTGCTGGTTGACGCGCTCTGGGGCGCGGTACTGTTCACCGTCCCGTTGCTCTGGAACTGGGAACGTCTTCCCCGCTGGGGCCGTACGGCCCTGCATCTGATCACATCCATCGCCGGGCCGGTACTCTTTGCATTGCCCTACACCGTTCACCCGACGGCGGCCGCCGCCGCGGTTTTAGCGGGCCTTGCGACAGGAATTTATCTGTTGTCGTGGGCGGTTTGCTGCGTCGGAAGCCGCCAGGACGCCGAACGAATTCGGGAACGTCTTGGCCTGCCGGAGCCGGAGGAAAAAGGCGGTCCCTTCCAGGTTCGGACGGTACTGCCTTACCTGCTGATCGCCGCCGTTTTGGAAATGGTTCTGCCGCCGCTTCTGTGTGTAATCGACGCCCCGGACGTACCGGTTTTAACCGGCCTTCTATACCCGTTTCTCTTTTTACCTTTCGCCTGTTTTTTCGCAGGGTTCGATATCGGAAAACGGTTTTCCGTCGCACTGCTATACCCGCTTGTGTGCGGCCTGTTCACAATCCCACACATTTTCTGGCTGTACAATTCCAGCGCGCTTTTTCAGGTCTGGACCGCCGGCGGCGCGGCGCTGCTTGGAAACGTCCTGGGCGCGGCCTGGAAAAAGTTTCGCAAGAAAGAAAAATAAGCGGGAACAAAACCGCCTCCTCAGCCGTCTAACCAGGCAGAGGAGGCGATTTCCATGAAAAAACATTTCATTCTATCGGCACTGTTCCTGTGTCTTCTAACGGCCTGCGGTGCGCCCGCTCAGGAGGAGAATCCGCCGCCCGTGGAAACGGACATAACGGTCGGAACTATCTATAGCCCAGAAGACCCGCTTCCCCCTGGAGCCGGCTGGGACTCGGAACCCCGTTCCTTAGCGGAGGACGAGACGCCCTCACGCTTCACCTGCCGCATTGTGGACATTGCCGAAGACGGCTCCCTGCTCCTAGCAGAGCTGGCCGACGGCCCTTATAACGGGACCGGCGTTTTCCGTCTGGAAAACCCTGACACCGCCCAAGTCTCTCTGGACGGCCAACTCGTTTCCGCATCGGAATTACAGGACGGCATGACCGTAGAAATCACGTATAACGGGTTTATTCAAGAGACCTTCCCGGCCCAGCTTCCAGGGGTATACGAAATCAATGCGGAGGCCACCAGCGGCACATACTTTGACCTCTGCGGCCTGTACCTGCAAGTTCTGGACGACCTTTGGCAGAAGGATTCCGGGCTGAACGACGACGTCACGCAAATCGCCCTGGACCTCTCCAACGCTCCCGGCGGACTCACAGAAAGCGAACAAGCCGCGTTGATCTGGCGGTTCGGGGAACTGCATGACGTGGAAGCGTTCGCGGCAACCTTCGACGAGCTTTCCGAACAAGGCCATATCACAGCCAAGGAAGACAGTCCCCTCCGCGTGTGGGAGGACGGCTGTTTCTTCGCCATCCAGCCCAACGAGAGCCACGAGGGAGAAACCTATTCCTTACCGACAATCTTTTTCAACGCAGAAAAATGGCGCAGCTCCCTGGGGGCCTACTGCTTCCACGACTGTTTCGCCGGGTGGGGGCAGACGGGAACCTGGAACGGCTACACCATCGGAGGCGAAATGATTTCCTGACTGGAAAATCAGGGCGTCATTTTACGCAGCTGCGCCTGGAATTCCGCCGGAAGCCCGCAGTGCAGCTCCACGGCTTCCCCGGTGCGGGGGTGCCGGAAGCACAGTCCTTCCGCATGCAGGCACTGGCCCTGCAAGCCCGGAACCGGCTTCTTTGCACCATAAACGGTGTCACCCAAAACCGGACGCCCGATGTAAGCCATATGAACACGAATCTGGTGGGTCCGTCCGGTTTCCAGACGGCACTGCATATGCGTTCCGCCGTTCAGGCGCTGCAGCACCCGCCAGTGTGTCACCGCCGGACGGCCGCCTGTCACAACGGCCATTTTCTTCCGGTCCTTTGGACTTCGCCCGATGGGCGCGTTCACCGTTCCGGCGTCTTCCCGCGGCGAGCCGGTCACGATGCATTCGTAAATCCGCGACAGTGTATGGTCCTGCAGCTGCGCAGCCAAGCCCTGGTGGGCAAAATCGTTCTTTGCCGCGATGATCAGGCCGGAGGTGTTCCGGTCAATCCGGTGGACAATGCCGGGGCGCAAGGCCCCCCCAATGCCGGAGAGACTTCCCCCACAATGGTACAAAAGCGCGTTCACCAGTGTGCCGTCGGGGTGTCCGGGGGCTGGGTGGACCACCAAGCCCTTTGGCTTGTTCACTACAATGATATCCCCGTCCTCGTACACCACATCCAGCGGAATGTCCTGGGGCTGTGTGTCGATGGGTTCCGGTTCCGGAAGGTCTGCTTCCAGCGTTTCCGTCCCGTTCAGCCGTACGTTTTTCGCCAGCGTACGGCCCCCGCAGGTTACGCGGCCTTCTTCCAGAAGCCGAGCCGCCGCCGAACGGCTCAAGCCCTCAATTTGGGAGGCTAACCATATATCCGCACGCGTCCCCGCGGCATCCTGTTCAGGCCGGAGGATGATCGGTTCCATGGTTCGCCTCCTTTTCTTTGTCCTTGTCAAACCAGCGGCAGTAGTAAAGCACGCCCAGAATCACCCCGGCGTCAATGCAGATATCGGCCACGTTGAAAATCGGGAAATCCATGAACTCAAAACAGAACATATCCACCACATAGCCCAGACGGATACGGTCGAAAATGTTGCCTAAGCCGCCGGCGATAATCAGACAGCTCGACAGCACGCCTGCGGGGTGCCGTACACGGCCCCACAGCAGCAGCGCCGCGATTCCCAGCACAATCGCACTGGTGGCAATGGTCAGCAGCCAGCGCATCCCTGAAAACGATGACCAGGCCGCGCCGTAATTGTGAAGCGTGCGCAGCTCCACAAATCCCGGCAGGAAGGCCCGGCTCTGTCCCAGCGGAATGTTGGCGGAAACGTACTCCTTGACCAGCTGATCCAGGGTCAGAACCGCCAGCCCCACCAGGACCGAAACCGGTAAAGAGGCGGGCAGTTCTTTCCGTAAGCCCTTCCGAAACGGACGGCGCATCAGACGTTGATCTCCGGCGAACCGGCCTCCGCCATGGACAGCAGCGGACGCAATTCCTCCAGAAAATCCTCCACCTGCGCGGCACAGCGTCCGGTGTAACGCTTCGGGTCCAGAACGGACTCCATTTCCGCCTCCGTCATGGCAAAGGCGGGTTCCGCCGCCAGACGCGCCAGCAAATCACAAGGCTCGCCTTCTTTCATCTTTGCGGTGGCGGCCATGGAGCAGGTGCGAATGATCTCATGCAGCTCCTGACGGTCCCCGCCTCGCTTGACGGCCTCCATCATAAGGTTTTCCGTAGCGATGAAGGGCAGATACTCCCGACACGTCCGGTCCACAATCTTTTCGTTCACATGCAGGCCGTCGGTGACGTTCCGGGCCAGACGCAGAATCGCGTCGGCGCACAGGAAGCCCTCGGGGATGGAGATGCGGCGGTTTGCGGAGTCGTCGAGGGTGCGTTCCAGCCACTGGACAGAGGCCGTCATGGGCGCGTTCAGAGCGTCGGCCATGAGGTAGCGGGAAAGCGAACAAATGCGCTCGCAGCGCATGGGGTTGCGCTTGTAGGCCATGGCGGAAGACCCGATCTGATTCTTTTCAAAGGGTTCCTCGACCTGCCGATCGTGCTGAAGCAGACGAATGTCATTCGCCATACGGTAACTGCTCTGGGCAATGGACGACAGCACATTCAAAATACGGCTGTCCACCTTGCGGGGGTAGGTCTGTCCGCAGACGGAGAAACAGCCGTCAAAACCGAATTCCGCGGAAATCATACGGTTCATTTCGTCGATTTTTCCGCCGTCGCCTTCAAAGAGGTCCAGGAAGCTGGCCTCCGTACCGGTGGTGCCGCGGCAGCCCAGGAATTTCAGGTTTTCCAGGACGAAATCCAATTCCTCCAAATCCGCCTGGAAATCCTGCATCCAGAGCGTCGCCCGTTTGCCGACGGTCACTAGCTGCGCGGGCTGATAGTGGGTGTAACCCAGGGTCGGCGTGGCGGCGTACTGCCGGGCAAAACCGGCTAAGTTCGCCAGTACCCCGACGAGCTCCTTCCGCAGATAACGCAGTCCCTCCCGGTAGAGGATCAAATCGGCGTTATCGGTGACGTAGCAGCTGGTCGCCCCCAGGTGGATGATGCCCGCCGCCGACGGCGCCGCCTTGCCGTAGGCGTAGACGTGGGCCATGACATCGTGACGGACTTCCTTTTCCCGCTGCGCGGCGCACTCATAGTCGATGTCGGTGATGTGGGCTTCCAGCTCGGCAACCTGCTCTGCGGTCACGGGCAAGCCCAGGTTATGTTCCGCCCGGGCCAGGGCGACCCAGAGCTTCCGCCAGGTTTGAATACGGGTATCGGCGGAAAACAGATTCAGCATGAATTCCGACGCGTACCGCGAGGATAACGGGGATTCATAACGGTCTTTTGCCATAATTACAGGATACCTCCATAGGGTGATCGCTCACCAATATAATTTTTTTTGCTTCACTTCGCCGGTTCGAAAGTCGATGTCGATTCCCAAATGCGGCTTTTTGATCTCCGCTTCATCCTCCTCGTCTCCTTCATTTCCGTAGGTTTCACAGGAAATGTTCACCTCTTTAATCTTTTTGGGAGAGAAGACCTTTCCCTGAAACTTATGATAAAGCTCCAAATCAAAGCCTTCCTCCCTTTCTGTGAGTTCCGCGTCACTTAGAGCATCCCACTTTGCGCAAAGTTCCGGCATATATGGATTCAGCAGATACTTCTCTTCAATGAGATCAAAAATATAATCGCAGTCGCAAGAGCTGATTTCTCCCAAAAATAAAGCCATCACTTTTGATGTATCCCCTTTCTTGAGATAAATTGAGCAGCTCATGGCATGAAATCCGTCCATAAAACAAACCTTCTTTTTGCTTGCGGGATTACCAGTCCACTTTTTCCTGTTTCACATGGCCGGTCTGGAAATCAAGGATGATTTGCAGAAACGGTCCTTCCTCCTCCATGGCCTCCAGCGAGTCATGGAGGATATCCACACGCTTGATGTCTTCGGGCGAAGAAACCTTTTCCCGGAACTCGCGATAGAGCTTCACATCAAAGCCGCCCAGTTCCTTCCAGGCCATTTCTTCAATTTTGGCATCGTCCAGAGCGTCCCACCGGGCGCAGAGTTCCGGCGTGTACGGGTCTTCCGTCCGTTCCTCGGAAAGAATTGCAAAAAGGTTATCTTCCAGGCAGGAGCAGCCTTTGCCTAAAAACAGAGCCATTACCTTCGGGGAGAACCGGCCCTCCCGGAAGCGCAGAAAATCGGTTTTCAGCCGCTCCGGGTCGGAACAGAGTTCTTCCTCCGCATCCCAGCTTCCGTGGAGGGTTTCACCATTTTGGAGATAAATGCTGCACTCTGTAAAATCACATCCGCAGCTCATAAAAGGGTCCTCCTTTTTTGTTTGCGGGGTTGGCGCGTTTTTGGGATTACCTTAAAATAATGGCGTCCCGTTCCGGGCCTACGGACACATAGCCAATCCGGCACCCGATTTCACGTTCGATATATTCCACGTATTTCTGTGCGGCCTCCGGTAAATCCTCCCACTTGCGGGCGGTGGAAATGTCGCACTTCCAGCCGTCCATACAGGTGATGACCGGCTTCGCCTCCGCCAGAAGCGCCGGGAATGGAAATGCATCTGTCTGCCGGCCGTCCAGCTCGTAGCGGGAACAAATGGGAATCCGGTCCAGATAGCTCAATACGTCCAGCTTGGTCAGGGCGATGTTCGTCGCGCCCTGGCACTGCACACCGTAGCGCGTTGCCACGAGGTCAATGGGACCCACCCGGCGGGGGCGTCCGGTTTTTGCGCCGTACTCGGCCCCGGCTTCCCGGAGCTTGTCCGCTTCCTCCCCGAACCATTCACAGGTGAAGGGACCCTCGCCCACGCAGGAGGAATAGGCTTTTACCACGCCGATGATTTCGTCCAGCTTCGCAGAGGGCAGGCCGGAACCAACCGGCGCGTAAGCCGCTACAGCGTTGGAGGACGTGGTATACGGATAAATGCCGTAATCCAGGTCCCGCAGAGCGCCCAGCTGCGCCTCAAAGAGAATCTTTTTGCCGTCCGCCTCGGCCTGACGCAAAAATGCGCCGGTATCGCACAAAAACGGCTTGATCTTTTCACCGAAATCCGTTACCCACTGCATGAGCTGTTCCATGGTGTACGGCTCTGCACCGTAGACCTTGGTCAGCGTCAGATTTTTCCATTCCAGCAAGTCCTGCAAGTGGGTCCGGAGGTGTTCCGGATAGAGCAGCTCACCGGCCATGACGGTCTTTTTCTGGTACTTGTCCGAATAAAACGGCGCAATGCCCTGTTTCGTGGAACCGTACTTTTTATCCGCAAGACGCTGTTCTTCCAGAGAATCCAGTTCCCGGTGCCAAGGCAGCAGCAGCGACGCCCGGTCGCTGATTTTCAGATTTTCCGGCGTGATGGGCACACCCTTCGAAACAACCTCCTGTATTTCCCCCCAAAGGCTCTCGCAGTCCAGGGCGACGCCGTTGCCCAGGACGTTCACAACGCCCGAACGGAAAATGCCGGAGGGGAGCAGATGCAGGGCAAATTTTCCTTTTTCGTTGATGACGGTGTGTCCGGCGTTGCCGCCGCCCTGGTAGCGGACCACGACATCATAGTCTTGGGTGACCAGGTCCACCATACGGCCTTTTCCCTCGTCGCCCCAGTTGATGCCCACAATGGCACAGTTTGACATAGCAGAAACCTCCCTGCAAAAGCCGCGTTTCTGGTGGTACGCGGCTGTCCGTCTCTTACGGCGGACGGCGCGCCGGTGATGGGAGCCGAAAGCGGCTCCTGGTATTTTTCTCAAACCTCTCCTATTATAACGGCACTTTTCCCAGAAGTAAAGGAATTATTTTGCGGTTTTTCGATTGGTGTCTTTGAGGGATGACGGAAGCAGCGTCCGGGCAAAAGGCATCCCCGCCGGTTAACCGGCGGGGATGATTTCAGAGAGAAACAGCCTGTTCAATTCCGACCAGTCCGGCGCAGGCGTCTCAGGCAGGACGGCGATTTCGTCTTTGATAACCGCGATGTTCGTTTCCAGGTAAGAATGCAGCGCCTGGATGCGCGGGACCTCCTTCACCTCCGGCGCGTGGATTTTGATATCCAGCAAATTTGTGACGGTCTCGTTCAGAGACGGGTCCAGCTCGGCGGCGGCGAGGTCGAAAAAGCGCATGGGCGGCGGCGTCCCCTGCCGGAGAATCCACCGGCATGCCAGAACGGGACGCAGTACATAGAAATATTTTTTTGCCTTGACCAGCTCCCGGTCCCGCAGGAATTCCCGGTAATTCCGTTCCGCCATACGCAGGTAATGCCACAAGCTCTTTTTCGACGAAAAACAACGCCGCATATAGGGCACAAAGCGTTCGGCAAAGGGGCTGGAACGGTAGACAATCGGAGACGAAAACCACTCGAACAGGGTCGGGTTGGAAGCGTGGAGCAGTTTCAGGGTTTTGTCCAGGTCCCAGCCGTTTACGTCCAGCAGATCATCCACCGGCAGCTCGATCACATCCCGGCGGCCTTCCAGACATAGGTAATCCGTCCAGGGGCGGACGTAAAGAAAACGAACGTCATAGTCGCTGTCCGGCGACGCAAACCCCCAGGCGCGGCTTCCCGATTCCACCGCCAAAAGAATCCGTACATTCTTCTCGCGCTCGATCTCCGTCAGGACTTGTAAAATCATATTTTGCATGGAATCCATCCCTTCCGCCGGACTTCTAGCCCCGCAGAATCGCCGTCAGCTGGGCCAGAAGGTCGCCGGAACCGTTCAGATTGATGCTTCCCACATTGGCGCAGATTCGCTCAATATATTCCAGTTCCTTGAGCCGCATGAGGGTTTGGTTTTCGTCCATGAGCCTGGCGGTGTTGAGCAGGGAACGGGTCGACGCAACCTCCTCCCGCCGGGTGATGACACTGGCCTGGGCGCGTTTTTCGGCCACCAATACGGTGTTCATGATCTCCCGAATTTCGCCGGGGAGGATAATGTCTTTCACGCCGCCGCCGCTGATTTCCACAAACAGCGATTTCTCCTGCTCCTTCAGACGCTGGAGGACGTACTGGGAAATTTCCTCCTTGGTTTCCAGAATTTCGTCCAACTTGTGCTTTCCGACGTAATCCCGCAAAGCCAGCTGCGCCGCGACGTGCAGTTGTTCCTTGAAATCGTCGATTTCGGTAAAAATGCGCACGTAATCCGTAATCCGGTAATTGCAGACGAAATTGATCCGCAGGGAAACCTTGTCCTGTGTCAGAATCTCCTGACCGGTCACGTCCATCTGCGTCAGGCGGGTGTCAACCAGGTCAATCTCTGCTTTTACCGGCGTGTTCCGCCAGAAATAGTATGTACCCGGTTCCAGCAACCGCTCAAAACGGTTGTTCAGGCAAAGGAGGCCCCGCTGGTAAGAGGCCACATCTATGCGGGTGTAATAACTGGACGGAATGCTCTTGAAAATGTACGCCGGAACGCTCTCGTCCGCCTCGGGGCGGGAGATGTCCACCAACTGAAAATCATGCTTCTCATAAATGCTCCAATAGGCGTACCTGCCCTTGGGAAGCGTACTTGCAAACTTATCGTTGACAAAGTGCAGTGCAAGTTTCTGGTCCGGCACCTCCACCACCGCCGCAGCCTGCGCAACCTCGGGACATTGCAGCAGAACTTCCAGGCCGCAGAAAGCGGAATGTACCGGCTGGTCCAATCCCACCAGCTCCGCCGTCCGGCCGCCGTACATCAAATGCCGTCCGGGGGGCAGCAGTCCCAAAAACTTGCCATGCTTGAACAAAAAGGCCCGCTGGGTCTCGTTGACGGTTACATAATTCATTTGCACTACCTCCCTTAATGGAACTTCCACACATGGAATGGGTTGGCGTTGTCCATGAGCGGCGGCGGCTGACGGCTTGAGTACGCTGGAAAACGGACGGAAAGCATGGCTTCTGGTCCGTTCTGCATACGCCCGGTATCCGCCCCCAGGCAGGGCCGTCCGCTCATTGTCCCGGAGGGCAGAGGGTCTTTGCGCGCCTCCCGGGACGGGACTCCGCCTTTTTTTAATGATTGACATTCCCGTCTTGCTGCGCCGTTTCCGGCAAAATCCAAAACCACTTGGCACCGCTCCCGCACGGGAACGGAGGCAGGATTCGAACCTGCGAAAAAGGAGAGGATTTGAACCTCATCGCAGCTGCGATTGCCATACAGACCCCCTGGCATACGCTTTGGAACCTCCTCGCGCACCGCGGCGATTACACTCGCCCGCCCCGGCGGCCTGTAAACTTTATTCTAGCAAAAACACGGAAAAAAATCAAGGCACAAACCGAACAAGAATTGCCTTTGCATAAGAAACGGCGCTGAACGGATTTGCCGTCCAGCGCCGCGGAAAAGTCCTTTCAGACTCTTGTATTTCAATCAGCAGCAACCGTTGTTCATACGCCGGATGCAGCTGGCATGAATCTGGGGCGGCATACTTCGGGTCATTCTGCCGTCATACGTAATGCATACGCGCTCGCCCGGGCAGAAGCAGCACGCTTCCGGCGTGTGAACCAGCACCTCCTGGGACGTGCACAGGTCGCACACCAACAGCTGACAGCACCATACCCGCAGAACACAGGCGCTCATGCACACCGGTTCCTTACGTTCGCACCCGCATTCGCTCTCGCACTCGCAGCCGCATTCGCATTCGCGTTCGTTGCAAAGATCTTCCATAGCAATTGCCTCCAATACACATAGGATGTACTTCATTCTATGTGCCGGCGGCGGTCAGGGTGCATGGCAGCCCGCAGAGAAACCCGGTCCCTTACCGCGCCCCGTAAATCGGGAATTGGGCGCAAAGCGCGTCCACCTCTTCCCGCACCTTGGCGGCGGAACCCTCGAAATCCCGGGCGATTTCACCCATCCAATGCGCAATTTTTACCATTTCCGGCTCACGGAACCCGCGGGATGTGACCGCAGGCGTCCCCACGCGGATGCCGCTGGTCACAAAGGGCTTTTCCGGGTCGTTGGGAATGGCGTTCTTGTTTACGGTAATCTGCACCTCATCCAGATTATGCTCAAAGGCTTTGCCGGTAATTCGGAAATTGCGTACGTCCACCAGCATCAGATGATTGTCCGTGCCGCCGGACACCAGACGGAAGCCCTCCTTTGCCAGCGCGTCCGCCAGGGCCTTTGCGTTCTTCACAACCTGTTCCGCATACGCCTTGAACTCCGGCTTCAGCGCTTCCCCGAAGCATATGGCTTTTGCCGCAATAATGTGCTCCAAAGGACCGCCCTGGGTGCCGGGAAATATGGCGGAATCGATCTTTTTCGCAATTTCCTCGTCGTTGCAGAGAATCAGGCCGCCGCGGGGGCCACGCAGGGTCTTATGCGTCGTGGAGGTCGTCACGTGTGCGCAGGGCACCGGGGACGGATGCGCTCCGCCCGCCACCAGACCCGCAATGTGCGCCATATCCACCATGAGATACGCGCCGACGGCGTCCGCGATTTCACGGAATCTGGCAAAATCCAGCGTACGCGGATACGCGCTTGCTCCCGCAAGAATCAGCTTCGGGCGGCACGCCTTTGCCAGCTCCATCACCTTGTCGTAGTCAATGACCTCCGTGCCGTCCTCCACGCCGTAGGGAACAATATTGAAATACTTGCCGGAGATGTTCACGGGACTGCCGTGGGACAAATGGCCGCCATGCGCCAGATTCATGCTCAGGACGGTCTCGCCGGGCTGAAGCAGCGCGAAAAATGCCGCCAGATTCGCGTTTGCGCCGGAGTGGGGCTGGACGTTGGCGTAATTGCATCCAAACAGCTCGCAGGCCCGTTTACGCGCAATTTCTTCCGTGATGTCCACGGCGCAGCAGCCGCCGTAGTACCGCTTGCCGGGATACCCCTCGGCGTATTTATTCGTCAGGCAGGTGCCCATAGCCAGCATGACGGCCTCGCTGACAATGTTCTCCGACGCAATCAGTTCAATATTACGCCGTTCCCGGCCGAATTCCTCCTGGATGGACGCGCCGACCTCCGGGTCGTATTGGGAAAGAAAATCCATGGTTTGCTGGATCATGGGGAATGTCCTCCTTCAATTTTTCGGTAAAACCAAGATGTCTTTTTATTTTACCAAAAATTTGCCGTTTGACAAGCGGCATTTTCACAAAATACCGTTCTCTGTTCGTTTTCGGCAGAATATGCCGAAAAGTCCCTTTTTTCTTTACGAAATTTGGTTGATACGGCGGAAAGATATTGGTATAATAACAGCTGTACCGCAGAAGGGAGGATGGCGCGTTTGAACGATCAAATGGATGATTTCACCGTCTGGCGCATCCGGAAGGACCATCTGAAGGAGCCGTTTCCGTACGTCTTTCCCGATTTGCCGCCGCGCTTCCGACGCCTCCGCGCACTCAGCCGCGGGGTATTTCTGATGCAGCTTGGTTCGAGCGTTGTAGCCATTGCCGGCCTGCTGCTTTCCGGCATTTTCTTTTTCGGCCGGGAAACGGAGCCTCCAGCTTTCCTGGAAGCGACGGTTTTTTGCTCTATATTTCTTGCGTTTCTGTTTACGCTTCTGCGCTTTTTGCCTGGGATTTTCTGGCGCTGTCCCTGCTGCAAAACGAAATTTCCGTACTATGTCCCCGCTCGTTACAGCGACGCGCTGCGCGGAAAGGCCTGCATTTCGGCCCTCGAAGTTCAGCGGATTTTCTTTTTCAAGCCCCGTTGCTGTCCGTTGATTTTTCCGTCCGTCTGCCCGGTCTGCAAGCGAAAATTCTTTCAGAAAACCGACCCTTGACGCAAAATCACATACCGGTCGTGAGGCATATCCACGCCCCGATAGTGTTTCGTCCAAGAGTCGGTTTTAGTCATGCCGCACCGCAGAGCAACCCGTTGGGACGCTGTGTTGGTGTCCCGGATGATCGAACAGACCTCGCGGGCGTTCAGCGTTTCAAACGCGTACTTTTTACAGCCTTCCGCGGCTTCCGTCGCGCAGCCCTTGTGCCAATAGGCCCGGTTGAACAGGTAGCCGATTTCCAGGACCTCAGTCTCCTTCCATGGCTGCATGGTCAGGCCGCATTGACCGATCAGTTTCCCCGTTTCCTTCAAAATCACTCCCCACAGACCAAAATTCCATTTTTGATAGCGGGAAATCTGCCGGTCAAGCCATTCCTGTACCTCCGCGCCGCTGAACGCCCCCTCATAGGCATACATGGTTTCTGCGTCCTGCAGGATTTCGCACAACGCATGGAAATCCGCTTGATTCATTTTCCGCAAATACAATCGTTCTGTTTCAAGTATCATCATTTTCCTCCGCACCTGTTATTTTGTTGAGTGGATACTCAACCGCCGCACGCTGAAAAACAACCATTTTCCAGAGAGCGGCGGTCTTTTTCTATACGTTTTTCCCCTTTGGGATTAAGGGCGGCTCAAGCGGCCGGCACAAGCAAAGGTTCATCCGTTTCCTCGGTAGGCGGGGGCAGAACCGAAGCCGCAGAATCATCCGTCTGCGTTTCTCCAGACTCCGAAGGAACAGTCTCACCGGTCTCCGGCGGGACCTCCTCCTCTTCCGTCCCTATAATCAACCAGGGAACTTCCTCCTCCGGGTCGATTGCAGGGTCCGTCACAGAGCTGCGAATGCCCTTTTCCGCACACCGAATGTAATAGACCAGTTCTTGTATAACACCCTCTGCTGTCATTACTGTGCACTCTACCCGGTAAAGTCCTGGCTGCGTAAACCAAAACTCTGCAAGGCAGGACGCTGCGTTTTCTGTCAGCGCGGCGTGTGTCCGGGCGCCGTCGGGGGCCTGCACCGCTACGGACAACCGTGTCTGGGGCGTCTCCGTCTGGAAGCCTACCCTCTCGCTGAAATTCACCAGCACCGGCGCAACCGGTTCCGGATGAATCACCGGCTTCGCCTCCGTACCAACACGCATGTAACGGGGAATGTACACCCGTATCGGCCCGAAATAATAGTCCCCCAGTTTTACGTGAGACTCATCCGCTGTATGGGAACAGTACCAGATCTCGCCGCGCTGATTGCCCGTGGCGGCGGTGAGGACAATCGCATGGGAGTAGTTTCCGCCCGAACCGCTCACGTGCGCAATGGCGCCCACGAGTTCCTCGGACGAAACGCCGGTGATGGAACCGTATTGCGGGGCGGTAATGATCGTGGCATACATCCCGTTTTCCATGGAATGATTGCTCCCCGCCGTCTCGTTCTTCACGCCGTTCAGATACTTCCAGAAGCTGGAACAGCTAATCCAATTCAAAATTTGGGAATCCTTCGTACCAACGGCGGTTGAACGGCCATACCAGGTCTCTGCCCCCTGGGTATCCATCGGTACGGCATGACCGTCAATTGCAGCTGCGGTCTGGCTGCCGCCAAACCCTGCCCACATGCTTTGCGACGCAAAATTCATACAGTCTCCGCCAACGCCGGCAAAGCTCTTAAACCGGGGATTATAAAATTCCCGGGACGTTTTCTCGTCCGGACGGCAATACGTCGACGCGTAGGCCGCCGCGTTTTTGCCGTTGTAGAGAATCCGCGCAGCCGCCGCGGTCGGGTCCGGCTCATAGGGGGCCGTCAGGACCGCCTCGACCTCCATACCGGCGGAAAATTCCGCCACCGCCGCCGCAAGGTCGAAATCCGGATTCTTTTTGTAGGTTCCGTCAAAGCTGCTGCCGTCCGACACATTTGCCACCAGCCAGCGGCCCGTAAACTTCACCAGATCCACCACATAGCCGGTTTCATACACCGACTGGCGATTGCTGTCCGTGTAATAAAAAAGCGCCGTCTGCCGGACGGACACCCGGGCGGAATACTCCTCGATTTTCACCGAACGGTATGTAAAATGAAGCTGCAAGTCCTCCCGGTAAATATTCTGCATCTGACGGACGGCGGCATAATATGCCGCTTTTTTCTCCATAAACTGAATGTTTTTTTGCAGCTCCGTCAGAAAGACCTCTTTGCCGTTCATCCAAAACTTCTCGCCCTCCCAGGCCGGGACAAACTGCGGCTCGTACACCGACCCCGTCCGCAGGTCCACGGCCTCGTACAGCATCGCCGCACGGGCGTAATTTTGCAGATACGTCTCAACAACGGCTTTCACTTCCGTTTCCTCCAGTTCCTGGACCTCGCCGGACTCGTCAGCCAGTACGGCCGTGCAGAGCGAAGCAAAGGTCACAAGCAGAATGAAGGCCATCCGAACCAGCGCAGACACTCTGCGGCAGCCCGGACGGCCCTTTGCATAATACATAAGAACCGCCTCCTGAAATTTAATCTCTACCGACCATATCGGACAAAAACGGTTATTTTATAAGCAAAATCCGTATGAAATTTTCCGATTCCCAAATTTTCACAGCGTCCGCAGAATATCCAGCACCGCCTTACAGCTTCCGGGAACCCGTGCCTGCAGCTCCGGCGCTGCCGACGAAACCAAATACGGCTGTCCCACTTTTTGCAGCATAGGCAGGTCATTGTAGTTATCCCCGAAGGCCATCACCTCGTCAAAGCCGATATCCAGCACCTTACAAAGTTGTCCCAAACCCAGGCCCTTGTCCGCCAGGGTGAAATCGAGCCAGTCGTCTCCCGCGACGGCGGCGCGGAACGCCCGCTCCCAACGGAACACCAACGCTAACCGCGTCTGCACCAGACGGCCCGGGCAATAAGCCGACACTTTAACAATCTCCTCCGGCATGTCTTCCAGGCGGTCCAGCACGACGGTATGATTCCCCAAACGGTCCTGGACCTCTGAGACAAAGCTCTCTCGTTTTGGAAGCAGATAACTGGTATTGGCTCCGGAAACCATCACCTCCACTTCCGGCAGAGCCAGAATGCCGCGGCAAAGCTCAATGGCAAGACGGCGGTCCATCGGCGTTTTGCCCAGCAGCGGGCCAGGGTCTCCGGGACCGAACACCACCGCGCCGTTTTCGCACACGAATGGAATCCGGTCCGCCACCGGGGCGAACAGCTGCCGCAGACTGTGATACTGCCGTCCGCTGGCCGGGCAGAACAGGATGCCTTTTTTCTCCAAGCGGTAAATCTCGTCGAACAATTCGGTTGGGAGGACCTTCGCCCCATTTTGAAGCAAGGTCCCGTCAATGTCGCTGACAATGAGTCGAAGCATGGTGCAAACCTCCTTTGTCCAGAGGCGGAAGGGCTTTTTTTCCGTTCCGCCCTTCGGTTGACTGCCACCAACGCCCTTTCGGGCCAAAGACGAAACCTGAAAATACGCCTTTTTGTCAGTATACCACATTCTGCCAGGGATTGACAGTAAAAGTTTACATATTTTTTATAAAATTTTTCAGTCGAAAATTGACACGTTGTTTCCGCCTCCCTTTTTGCGTTCAAAAGTACCGTGTAAGTTGCCTCTTGACAAGCGGGGGATTCTATGATAACCTATCCGTATTAGTACAGTTAATACAGTTGCGGCGCAATGCCGCAGAAGGACAGGTGACGCGATGATCAGTCTCAATTATCGGGACTCCCGCCCAATCTATGAACAAATCAAAGACGGGCTGCGCAAGCTGATCGTCACTGGGGCAATCGCCACGGACGAAAAGCTGCCCTCCGTACGGGCGCTGGCCACACAGCTTTCCATCAACCCAAACACCATCCAGCGGGCTTACAACGAGCTGGAAGGTGAGGGCTACATCTACTCCGTACCCGGCAAAGGCAGTTTCGCCACCGGCGACCCCGGCGCGGACGAATCCCGCCGGAAGGAGTTATGGGAAAAGGTGCGGGAGCTGGTTGCGGAATTACGGTATCTCGGAGTCAGTCAAGAGGAGCTGACGGCGCTTCTTGAAGAAGCGCCGTCCGGCGGTCTGACCGCCGGGAAATGAAGGAGGTATGGGCATGATTCAAATTGAAACAATCGTCAAGCGCTTCGGCGCGTTCGCCGCCCTCGACGGCGCCAGCTTATCCGTCCCCGCCGGGAGCGTCTACGGTCTTGTGGGACCCAACGGCGCGGGCAAATCCACCCTCATTCGCTGTCTGACCGGCATCTACCGCCAGGACAAAGGCAAAATTTTCGTCGACGGACAGCCCGTCTGGGAAAACGCCCCCCTCAAAGGACGCATCGCCGCCATTCCCGACGATTGGTACTATTTTTCCCAGGCAACCATACGGGATATGTGCCGCTTTTATCAGGGCTTCTGCCCCTCCTTTTCCATGGAGCGGTACGAAAAGCTGAAGGAAGTTTTTGAAATCGACGAAAAACGGGTCCTGCGCCGTTTGAGCAAGGGGATGCAGAAACAAGCCGCTTTCTGGTTAGCATTAAGCTGTATGCCCGATTACCTTGTTCTTGACGAACCCGTCGACGGCCTGGACCCCGTGATGAGACGGCAGGTATGGTCGCTGGTTCTTGGCGACGTGGCCCAGCGGGGCGTTACCGTCCTCGTTTCCTCCCACAACCTGCGGGAGCTGGAGGACGTTTGCGATCATGTGGGTATTCTGGACCATGGAAAGGTGCTGCTGGAACGGTCTCTGGCGCAGCTGCAGGATAATATGGTCAAGCTGCAAGTTGTGTTCCGGGACGGTGAGAGCGTTCCGGAGGACCTGCCTGTTCTGCACGTATCCAAGGTCGGACGGATTTACACCCTCATTATGCGTATGGGCGCGGAGGAAGCCCAGACGCGTATCGCGGCTTATCAGCCGCTGCTTGCGGACGCCATTCCGCTGACCCTGGAGGAGATCTTCATTTATGAGCTGGGAGGCGCTGATTATGCAGTCAAAGATATCGTACTTTAATGGAACCTTGTTCCGTAAAAACCTGATGCGCTTCTGGCCCCTGTGGGGCGGCGCGTCGCTGGCGGGGGCGCTGGTCCCAATCGCCATGCTGATGGAAATTCTCCGCAGCAGCCGCTATGGCGATATCGCCACACCCGAAATGACCGCCCTGTTTTATGCAGTACTGACAAAGGGCGTGCCGATCATTTCCCTGCTTTACGCCATTTTGTGCGCCCTGGCCGTGTGGCACTACCTGTACAACGCCCGAAGCGTGAGTATGTATCACAGCCTGCCCATTCTGCGGCAGGGGCTCTTTGTTACAAACTTCCTCTCCGGCATGACCATGATGCTGATTCCCTACCTCGTGGTCGGGCTGCTGACGCTGGTCACTTCCATCGTGGGCGGCTTCCTTGACCTGCCTGGACTGGCCTTGACGGCGCTTGGCGTCATAGGTCTGAGCTTCTTCTATTTCTCCACCGCCACGCTGGTTGCCTTCATCACCGGCAATCCCTTTGCCTTGGCGGGCCTGTACTTCATCTTTCACTTCCTGGCGGCAACGCTGGAATGGCTGTTGTCCGTCATCATGGCGGGGTTCTACTACGGCGTCGAACACGCCTATTCCGGCTTTGTGGAATGGCTGTCGCCCACCATTTACCTCACGATTAACCTCAACGCGGAAACCTCCTCGCACTACGAAACCTTCACGGTCTCTACCGGAAAGACGTATGAAGAAATGGTGATCGACGCCGCACACATCGTCAACGGACACCTCATCCTTCTCTACGCCCTGGCGGGCGTCGGGCTGACGGCGCTGGCGTGGCTGCTGTACAAAAACCGCCGGAGCGAGAGCGCCGGTGACGTGATTGCCGTTGGCTGGATGAAGCCCGTGTTCCGTTACGGCGTGTCGGTCTGCATGGCCCTTTGCGGCGGCCTGGGACTGTATTACGTCCTGTTTGACAACTTCTACTCCGACCTCAGCGGCAGCAACTTCGCATTCCTGCCAATGGCGTTCTGTATGGCCTTTGCGGGCCTGCTGGGCTTCTACATCGCATCCATGCTCCTGGCCAAATCGCTCCACGTTTTCCGCACCACCTGGAAGGGCGCCATTGCGGCGGTTGTTGCGGCGGCCGCACTGTGCGGTCTGGCGGCGGCGGACCCGATTGGACTGGAACGCTGGGTTCCCGCGCTGGATGAAATCGAATCCATCAGCTTCGTTCAAAACCGGTTTCCTATCAATGTTCCCAGCTGTTCCGGCAACGTCCGGGAACCGGAGACCCTGCAAGCGTTCCTGGACCTCCATGAGACCATCCTTGCGGAATACCGCGGCCCGCGTCCGGAACAAAGCGACGAGGAATATTCGTCCCTGCGGCTGGTATACTGCCTGAAAAACGGGCGGACGGTTATACGTGATTACCGGTTCACCTACAAAATCGACGACATCCAGACGGACGGTTCCGCTATTCAAAAACTGGCGGAGATCGTTACGCTTCCGGAGGTTCAGCTGGACAATATCTTCTACGACCGGGACAATGACCGCCAGATTACCGGCGGAACCATCTCCGGACTCTACGACCCGAAAACCGGCGAATCCAAAGACTGCACGCTGTCGGAGAACGAGGCGAAAACCCTGGAAGCCGCCATCCTGCGGGACATCAACGCGGGACACTTCGGCCAATCCCTCTACCTGCCCGTGGAGGAGCATGAAAAAGCCGCTTACACCGGACGTATCATGCTGTATTATATCTATAACGTTCAATACGCCGACGGCTCCACCAGTTACCGGAATTCCTCCAACTCCCTCTCCATCTCCACGTACTGCACGGAAACCCTGCAAGCCCTTCGGGAACTGGGCGTCATCAGCGAAAACCAGCAGCTTCTGACGCAGGCGGAGCTGAACAACCTTTTCACCGTCCCGGCAGACGAAGCCTTTGATGGAGATGGTGATTATATAGACCCCTATTCCGCCCCGTATTTTTATGATGGTACCACCATCATCCCCGAAGCACAGGAGGCGTTTTGACGGATGTCCCACGAGAGAGACACAACAGACCCGTTTGACTGGCAAAACCAACCGGCGCGGCGTCCCGGACGCCGCCTGAATCCCCGTTTTGTGATTCTCTGCATGGTTTTGGCAGCCCTGACGGCGGCGGTCGGCATTGCCATCGCGGTCCGCCTGCATTCCGAAAGCCCGGCCAGCCCCGCGGAGGCTGAGGAAAACCTGCCGGAGTTCATCCGGCAGGACTTCCTTACGCCCAACGAGTGGTCCCGCCCCGGAATCCCGCTGGAAGAAGTGACCGGAATCGTACTGCATTACGTCGGCAACCCCGGCACGTCGGCCCAGGCGAACCGCAACTATTTCGACTCCCTGTCCAGCGGAGAACTGCAAACCTACGCCAGCAGTCATTTTATCGTCGGACTGGAAGGCGAGGTCATCCAGTGCGTGCCCCTGACGGAAATTGCGTACGCCTCCAACACCCGCAACGCTGACACCATCTCCATTGAAGTCTGTCACCCGGACGAAAGGGGCGAATACGCCCCCGCCTCCTATCAGTCGGCCGTCCGGCTGACGGCGTGGCTGTGCCGTGAGTTTTGTCTGGACCCGGAGACAGACGTGATTCGTCATTATGACGTAAGCGGCAAGCTCTGTCCGCTTTACTACGTGGAACACGAGGATGCCTGGATGCAGTTTCTCTCCGATCTTGCCGCCGAAATCCAGGTCCAGGCCGGCGCGGAAAAAAATTCCTGAAAAATTTTGAAAATTTTTTCAGAAAAGGTGAAACAAAACAGCCGGATGAATCGTCTTATTAAGTAGAAGCCATATGAAAGGAGCCTTCGCTTTATGGAGCAGATGAAAACTGAAAATTTATGGCGGGTTTGGGTGGATACCCGACGGCGAATCGTATCCTTCCATGAGGAGGACGACTGCAAGCTTCTGGAGTTCCGCAGCCGCGAGATGTTCTTCCGCTGCATCGAGCAATACACGGGCCTGCAATATCGTTACCAGTAATCTCCCGCTTACATACCAGGAAAAATAAAGCGCCTCCTTTCCAGGCATACTAGAGAAAACCGGAAAGGAGGACAAACCCTGTGGCGCATTTAAGCACCTGTTTTTCCTTGGAGAACGCCTCCGGAAAGCACGACGAAAAACGCCTCAAGCAAGGGCTGGACGCCCTGCCCGGCGTAACGAGCGTGAGCGTCAGCGGAAACGGCTGTGTGGCGGTGGACTATGACACCACCGGCATTCGTCACGACGAGATCCGGCAGAGGGTTCAGCAGCTGGGGTATCAGCTCCGGCAAACCGAATAGCCAAATGAAAATGCGTTCCGCGCAAAGCGGAACGCATTTTTGTTGTCTTATTCTTCTGAGGCAATCCCTAAAAAGCTCTGAGCCTCCGGGCCAAGACGCGGGGTTAACCATTCGTAGGGAATCTGGAAAATCTGCTCCCCGGCGGCGTAGCATGCCAGCTCGTAGGGGGAAAACGCAATCGTCATCCCCTCTTCATCGAAGAATACCGCGTAATTGCTCCACTCCTGCAAGATTTCGTCGTAATTCGACCAGTAGAAATCCTCCGGCTTCATCTCCATTTCAGCGGCCCGCGCCTGGGCCTGACGTGAAATCTCCTCGCAGACCTCCGCGCCGAGACCGCTGCCTTCCTCCAAAAGCTGCGGGTCGAAGAAGGTGCCGGTATCCAGGTCGAAGTTCCAGCCGTACAAACTAGTGTTTGGATGCACGCCGCCCGCCCAGCTGTAATAGGCCCCGGATACGCTGATTAAATGCGGTGTTTGATATACGGTGCAGACCAGCTCATCCGTATACGGGGAACCGTGGATGGTCTCCACCCAGTACTCTTTCGCCATTTCGACAAATTCCGTCTGTTTCTCCGCCTGATTCAGCCAGGCCGAGAAGGGTTCGCCGAAGTTTTCCATAATTTCCAGATACCGGGCTTCCGCCTCCGTCTGGGCTTCTTCCACGCGGGAGCCGTCGGGCCGGACCGCGTACAGCGCCGGGACCGTGTAGGAATACGTCGCAATCTCCTGACCCTTTTCATTTGAAATCGTATCCGAAGCGGTCTCCATCTCCACCACCCACGTAACCGCAGGTTCCCCCGAAGACGGCGGAGCGGCGTTTCGGACGCTGATCATTGACTCATTGGCGCAGCCTGCCAGGGTGCTCAGCACCAGCAGCATTGCGATCATGGTTCCCATAAATATCCTCCATTCTTTTTTGGAAAGGTCCGGCTTTCCGGCGGACGGCTCAAAGCATGACCGGACGCGCCCGCCATTCGCCGCCCCCGGGTCCGGGCGACGGATACGCCAAGGCGTACAGGCCGGCGGCCCGGACTTCCAGTTCAAACAGCCGGATAGCGTCTTCCGGCAGGCGGTGGACGGCGGCGGGTTTTGTCAAAACCGGAATCACAGATTTTTTCCGCATCGCCGCCAGCAGACTCCGGCCCGCAGCGTTGGCTGCCAGCGGACGGGCGTAAGGCACGTGGTCCGGGATTTCCGTCAGACCCAGATACGCGCACAATACCATACGCCGCAGACGAGCCAGGGGATACCGCTTCGTCTTGGCCGCCGTCAGAACTTCCTCCACCGTAACGCCGTTCCGGACCGCCTGATATAAACGGTTGCGCAGGCCCTCACGGCCCGGGTCCAAGGCGGCGAAGTCCGCCGCCTCCATCGACCGCAGACGCGCCAGAATCGCACGCTCGCAGGTCTCGTAAAACACAGGAGCGTGATTTTCGCCCTCCTCCAGCTCGTAGGCAATCCGCATCGCCGGGGCCATCAGGGAAAGAGCCGTTTCACGTTCGCCCTTCCGCAGAAGCGCCCGAATCGCCGACGAGGACGCGCCCGTTTCGTCGTCGTGGGCCGCGCCGGTGCGCAGAACGGTCACCGGCTGGATTTTGGACTGAAGACGCTGCAGACTTTTGCAGTATTCCACACCTAAAATGTTGTTGGGCGTCTCCAGAAGCGCCGCGTCTTCCCGGGAAGTCAGGGCCGCGGCGGCCCGCTGCCGCGCTGCCGCGAACGTATCGCCTGCCCGCAGCTCGTCCCGGACGCGTTCATCAAACGCCTCGCTGTTCAGTGCTGACGCCACCCGGTTCAGCGCCGCCGCGCTGCCGCATTCACTGCCAAACGCCAAATGCGTCACAATGCCTGTGGCTTCCAGAAGCTCCACGGCCCCTGCGGAAAAGGTTTCCGCCGTGGACACCGCCCAGGGCAGCGGCAGTTCCAACACCAAATCGGCCCCGCTCTCCACCGCGGCCGCCGCCCGGGCGCGCTTCGGCGCCAAGGCAAAATCTCCCCGCTGTACAAAGTCCCCGCTCATAACGCACAAAATCGCCGTGTCCGGACCCAGAAGGCGGCGGGTTTCCTCCATCAAGCGGACGTGTCCGGCGTGCAGGGGATTGTATTCTGCTATGATACCAGCAATCGGCACAAAATTCCTCCTTATGCAATGACAAAAAAGTGACATTTCGGTAAAAAACCGGTTGTATCTGGGAAAAACTCTGGTATAATGGTGACAGCGCCTGATGTGCGGCGCAGTTTTACATTTTTATTTTATATCATTTTCGGGAAAACCGCAAGACTTTTCCCGAAAGAAGGGATGATGCAACTATGAACATTCTTGTAATCAACGCGGGCAGTTCCTCTCTGAAGTATCAGCTCCTCAACCCCGAGACCGGCGCGCTGCTGGCAAAGGGCCTTTGTGAGCGCATCGGCATTGACGGCAAATTCACCTACAAGGCTGAGGGCAAAAAGACGCTGGATGCCGTCGATGTTGCCATGCCGACGCATTCGGAGGCCATCCAGGCCGTGCTGGACGCCCTGGCTGACAAGGAAAACGGTGTGATTGCCTCCATGTCCGAAATCGGCGCGGTGGGACATCGGGTTGTCCACGGCGGAGAAAGATTCGCCGCTTCGGTTCTGATTACGGACGAGGTTATGACCGCCATTGAGGAGTGCAACCCCCTTGCTCCTCTGCATAACCCCGCCAATATCATTGGCATCAAAGCATGCCAGGCCCTTATGCCCGGCACGCCGATGGTGGCCGTGTTTGACACCGCTTTCCATCAAACCATGCCCGCCCGCGCTTATATGTACGCCCTTCCCTATGAATACTATGAAAACGACAAGGTGCGCCGCTACGGCTTCCATGGCACCAGTCACAAGTACGTAGCTGCCCGCGCCGCGGACATGCTGGGCAAAAAGCCTGAGGAAGTAAAGCTCATTTCCTGTCATTTGGGCAACGGCTCCTCCGTCACCGCTGTGGACGGCGGCAGGAGCGTCGACACCTCCATGGGCTTCACGCCTCTGGCGGGCGTACCAATGGGCACCCGTTCCGGCGACCTCGACGCCGGTATCCTGCAATACCTGATGAACAAACATCACCTCAACATTGACGAAATGCTGAACATCCTGAACAAGAAATCCGGCGTGCAGGGCGTATCCGGCGTCAGCTCCGACTTCCGCGATCTGGAAGCCGCCGGCAAAAGCGGCAATCCCCGCGCATCCCTTTCCGTGGAAATGTTCAATTATGGCGTGAAGAAGCTCATCGGCGCTTATGCTGCCGCTATGGGCGGGGTGGATGCCATCATCTTTACCGCCGGCGTGGGCGAGAACTCCGCCAGCCAGCGTATGGAAATTGCCAGCGGTCTGGAATTCATGGGCGTGAAGATGGACGCCGAAGCCAACAACGTCCGCGGCAGGGAGACCGTCATTTCCGCGCCGGATTCCAAGGTAAAAGTTCTCCTGATTCCCACCAATGAGGAGCTTATGATTGCCATGGATACCGCCGCGATTGTCAAGGGTTAAGCATTGCTTTGCAGAACGACAGGAGGCCGGGGTGTCCCTGATCTCCTGTTTTTCTGTGGAAAATGGGAGGATACTTCATGAAAATCGGATTACAATTTGCGATGCCGGCGGAATTCCACGCTCTGCCGGGCGCAAAGGAACTGGAACCCTTTGAAACCATTTCCGGCGTCCCGTTTTACCACCTGGCTCCGGACGTGGTGGCCTGCGCGGGAGGCGTGGGGAAGGTCAACGCCGCCATGGCCGCAGAAATCATGTGCCGCCGTCAGGAGGTGGATTTGATTCTGAGTCCCGGCGTGGCCGGGTGCATGACCGACCTGCCAACCGGTTCGCTGGTGATTGCGTCGGACCTCGTGCAGCACGACATGGACACCAGCGGCATCGGCGACCCGGTGGGGATGGTATCCACCGTGAACCAGACCGAATTCCCTACCTGGAAGCCCGAACGCTGCGTGGAAATTTTGAAAGAGCTTGGCGTGAGCGTCACAACGGGCCGCGTCGCCACCGGCGATTGGTTCGCTATGGGCGGACAGCGCGCCGAGTGGATTCGGGATACCTTCCACCCGCTGCTTCTGGAAATGGAAGGATGTGCCACAGCACAGGTGTGCCTGCGGAACAACGTGCGCTTTGCCGCGCTGAAATCCGTTTCCGACCACCTGTTTAACGAAAATCAGGTACAGGAATTCTTTGACTTCGGTCAGGCGCTGGAAAACCTGGGGGCGGTCGTACTGCCTCTGGCGCTTGCGCTTGCGAAAGAAACGGAGGATTGATTCATGAGCGATTCTTTGGAACGCATCGCCAGCTTTCAGGTCGACCACACAAAACTCCTGCCGGGGTTGTATCTGTCCCGGGTAGACGGCGACATTGTAACGTTTGACCTGCGCTTCAAAAAACCAAACACCGGCGATTTGCTCTCCAACAGCGAGCTGCACTCGGCAGAGCATCTGATTGCAACGCTGCTGCGGAATTCGCCGGAGAAGGACGCCGTTATTTACTTTGGCCCGATGGGGTGTCAAACGGGTTTTTACTTTCTCTTCGACGGACGCAAGCTCTCCAATGAAGCTGCCGTCCAGCTTTTGCAGCGGGTTTTCCGCACCGCGGGAGACTTTACGGGCGAAATGCCCGGCAAAAGCGCCGTGGAATGCGGAAACTACGTCAACCTCGACGTGGAGACCGGACGCAAAGCCTGCGCATGGTATGCGGAGCTGATCGCCGGCTGGGACGCCGGAAAACTCGCTTATGCGTAACGGCGCATTTTCCGCTCTGTGGAGACTGATGCTCCCCTTCGGCGCGTTGTTTCCGGGACTTCTGCTGATCATGCTGGGCCTTTCCGGTCCGGTCGTTTCAGCATTCATCGGGACAAGCTCCGACGCCTTGGGACTTCTGCGGGCCTGTCGGAATTGGTGTCTGCTCCTTTGCGTTATTTCCATCGCAGCACTGCTGCTTTTGATTCTCGCTGCGGTCTTTTCCATCCGCTGGACGATGCGCCGGGAAGAAACCCGCGGTATGACTGGTCATGTGATCAAAATAAGTCTGGTTTCTTTTTTCGTGGAAGCCATACTCCTTGGCGCGCTCTTATACACGGGACCGGTCTTATCCGTCATTGCAGACGCCCAGGCGGATATCCGTCAAATTGAATCCGGGGAAACGGAGACGGCGCTTTTGTGGATGTACCCCGGAAGCGCTCTGACGCATTTGCCGGGGCCTTACAGCGGCGAACATCCCTCGCCGCTGACGAAATACTACGCCGCGGACGATTCCCTCCAAAGCTGGGACCCGTATCTGTTCCCCAACAGCCTGCACTTCGCGCCGGAACCGGGTCCGGGCGGCGTGTATGCGTCTTCCAAATCAAAGGAATGGAATGAGGAAAACGTGCCGCGTTATCAAGTTGTCTACACGAGCCGTTTACGCTTTGTGGTGTCGGCGGAGCGGGCGGACGATTAGTTTTCGTATGCCGCCGGGAAAATCCTCATATACTAATACTCCACAGGGCCGCGTCTGACGGGCTTTGTGGAGTATTTGCATGGGGCCTCGCCCCAGAGAGGAGCGCCGATGGAACATCATTACCCGTTTACCCTGCCGCCGCTGCCCTACGGCTACGACGCACTTTTACCCGAACTGGATGAACGTACCCTCCATTTCCACCATGACAAGCATTTTAACACATATGTGGACAATCTCAACGCCCTGCTGGAAAAACACCCCGACGGTCAGGATTGGTCTCTGGAACGTCTGGTGCAGGACTGGCGCCATTTGCCGGAGGACATCCGTCAGGGCGTGCGGAACAACGCAGGCGGCGTGTATAACCATGACCTGTATTTCAAAACCATGGCTCCCACGCCCGCCGCTTCGCCCACGGGTGCGCTGGAATCGGCCATCCAGCGGGATTTCGGCGATTTGCCTGCGCTGAAGTCCGCAATGAAAACCGCCGCGCTGGGACAATTTGGTTCCGGGTGGGCGTGGCTCGTCAGCGACTGCGACGGACGGCTTTCCGTCGTGAAAACGCCGAACCAGGACGCCCCCCTTCCGCTGGTTCCCCTGACGCTGGTGGATGTGTGGGAACACGCTTATTATTTGCAGTACCAGAACCGCCGGGGGGATTATTTTGAAAGCTGGTGGAGGCTCGTCGACTGGCCCCAGCTCTCGGAGACCTACGAAGGACTGCTGCAAAATCGTCCGAAGTGCGCCCAATGAGACAAAATCAGAGATATCCCGCCGCGGGGATATCTCTGATTTTTTTCGTCTTACGCGTGGGGGATTTCGTAGACAATGCCGCCGACGGAAAGGGATGCCATATCCTCCAGGGGAATGATCTCCTCAAACACCTGCCCCTTGTGGCAAACGGTCACGCCGTTTTCGGGCGTCAGACCGCCGCCGGAATTGCTGAGGTCCATGACTGTGCCGTCGGTTTTTGTCAGAAGAATTGCAATGTTCTCCAGATACCGTTCGGACTGCCGGGCATCCTCCTCGGACTGCTGGCCGCTCCCGGCGCTGCTCCATTGAACCTGCGCATCCGCCGTATAATTCACCTTCACCGCAAGCGGGGAAATGCTGACGGCATCAATGGTGAAGTTCAGGCCGTTTTGCGAAAAGGTCTGCCCGCCGTCCAGGTGGACCGCACAATCCTCATAGTCCACATCAAAGCGGAATTTCCAGTGACCGGAATACAGCATTTCCGATTGCTCTGTCTCCCCGTTCCAATAGCACAGATCCTGAAACTCCGCTGTGGCGGTTCCATGTGTCAAAGGCTTATCCGAACTGACCGTTTCCACCATCTGTATCTGATGATCCTCCGGGTTCTGGTCTGTAAACCAAGTAGTGCCGTAGGTTCCGCCTTTGACCCAACTGCCCCCGCCAAAGCCGCCCATCATCAGGTAATTTTTGTCGAGGCTCTTGTCCGCAGGAAAGAACCGCTCCCCGTCATCCCGCGTGAGGGTGTAGACAATGACGGCGTTATACTCGTCTCCCATGATGGCGTCGGCGGTGATGGTAATGCCGTTGTCGGTGGCGGACGCCCCAATCGGATGACCGATTTTGTCAATGACTTCCGTCTGGGCGACGTTGCCGCCAAAGAGGGGCGCAAACACGTCCGCCGGGACAGGCAGGATTCCTGCCGCGCTGGAACCCACCACCAGAACCACCGCCATCGCCGCGGCAATCAGGGCGGTCCGGAGAAGCGGACGGCGGCTTTTTTTGGTCTGCTTCCGGGCGGCGTCCGCCGCCGCCTGCGCCAGTGTTTTCTTTTGTTCCGGCGTGAACTGCAAGGCGGACATTTCCCGCTTGTACTCAAACAGACTGCTCATATTCCGTACCTCCCAATAAATCCTTGAGTTTTGCCCGGCCACGGGCCAGGCGCGTATGAACGGTTGCCGCGGGTACGCCCAAAATAGACGCGATTTCTGTTGCCTGATAGCCTTCGTAATAAAAGAGATAAATCACTGTCCGGTAGTTCGCCGGAAGGGCGTTCACGGCTTCCAAAATGGAACCGTCGGCGGCCTCCGGCGCGGGGACCTCCAGAACGGTCTCCAGACCACAGGTCCGCTTCCGCCAGGGACTTTTCAGCAAATCCTTGCACGCGTTGGACGCCATGCGCAGGATATACGCCCGTTCATGCTCCGCGCTGTCAAACTCCCGCGGCTCGGCCAGCAGCTTGACAAATACCGTCTGACAAATGTCCTGGGCGTCGTCGGTGTTTTTCAAATAGGTATAGCTTAAACGCAGAATTGTGTCGGCGTAGGCGTTCACAAGCCGTTCCGCCTGTTCATTCAAATTCATCGTATCAACTCCTTTGGAGCGCTCTCATAATGGATACGATTCAGCCCGGCAAAACCTTTCACCTTTTTTCAAATAATTTCCCGTATGCCCGGAACCATCCGTCTAAGTTTTCCAGAAACCGGCAATACTCCTCACCAGGAGGTTGACTCTATGACATTCGCCCAACTCTGTTCCGCCGCTCCCGCCGGCTACGAGGCCCTGCGCCGCTCCATCGACGCCTGGGACCGTCAGGGCAAGCCTTACGAATTCTCCGGCTGTCAAATGCCCTCCGGCTGTATGCCGTCTCTTGTGGTTCTGGGCTTCGCCCGACGCGCAAACGGTTATGTCCTGTACTGGAAACCTGCCGTGCAGTACCAGGGACCCAGCCGGGTCCTGGCGATGTTGTTCAGCCGCAGCGTTTGGAGCTTTCCCAATTACGAATCCATGGCCGGACGCTTATTGTCCTTCCGGAATGAGGTAAACCCGCCTGTGGTCCGCCGCGCCGCGCCCGTTTCGCAGGAGCCAAAACGCAGCTTCTTTCATCCGAAGGTCCCCGACCCCGTCTGGCCCCCGCTCTTTACACAGCTCATGGAAGCGCTCTCGCAGGAAGTTCTTGGACAGCCCCGCGCCGTGGAAGCGGCGGCTTTCCGGCTCTACACCCATGTCGGCAAGCAGGCCCCCGCCAGACCCCTCTCCCTCATTTTCCACGGACCTACGGGCGTCGGAAAATCCGAACTGGGAAAAGCCATCGCTCCCGCCCTGGAACGCGTCTGCGGAAGACATTATCAATTTGTCTGGACGGAGCTGAACACGTTCACGCAGCCCCATTCTGTCCACCGGCTCACCGGCGCGCCGCCGGGTTACGTCGGCTACGAAGATCAACCGGTTTTTGCGGCGGTCCGGCGGGACCCGTATACGGTGTTTATGTTTGACGAACTGGAAAAAGCACATCCGGAAATACTCAAAGTATTCATGTCTATCCTGGACGAGGGCCGCTGCACCGCGCACAAAGCCGGTGACGGCGGCGAACGGGAACTGGATTTCCGCCGTTGTGTCTTTGTCTTCACGACAAATGCCGACCTGACCGCCGGTCCCCGACGCCTGGGCTTCAGCGGCGAAGCAGGCGTAACGCCCCGTTCGGAACGTTCGAAGGCATCCACCCCCGCAGAGCTGGCTGCGCAGCTTTTCGAAGAAAACGAAGAAGCGCGCCGGGCGATGGTGCGCCTCGGCGTGCTTCAAGAGATTGCCGGTCGTTTTACCGGCCTGATTCCATTTGCTGCGCTGGACCAGGCAGCGCGTCTGGCCATTACCGCCAAACAAATCACAGCGCTGGGCCGGGAGTACGGACTGCAAATCGTCCGGGTGGACCCGGAGACCGTACAGGCCCTGGCTCCCGGTCCCGACGCACTTTCCATCCGTTCGGCGGCGGGCGTGCTGGAGGGCGTCCTGACGCCGGTTCTGGCACAGGCCGCCGCATCGGGACGCACGGCGTTTCGTCTTTCCGGCAGTCCCGGCGCACTGCGGCTCTCACCCGCTTATTTCAGCGCGTCCTGAATATCCAGCTCTACCACCTTGTTCGTTCCAACGTTCAGCTTGTAAACGTGCTGGCCGTCGGTGGAGAGGAAGAAGTGTCCGGCAATTTCGTTCACGCCGCCTTCCTCCATCCGGTATACGCTCATGCGCAGACACGGAATCTCATCCACCCAGGCGATGCCGTCCTGGGTATAGATGCGGTAATCGTCCATGGAATCGCCTTCCAGTCCCAACACGGACGGCGGCAGCTCCTTCAAGCTCTCGATCACCTTGGTCACGCCCTGGCCCGAACTGCCGGACGACGGCGGCGTCGGATCTTTCACACGGCCTGCCGGCAGCTCCACTGCCACCGTACAGGACCCCTCTTTCCAATCCAGCGTCAGCGACTGCACAAAGTCGCTTTCCGGCATATTCCGCGCCAGTTGTACGGTTCCGCTGGTGGGCGGCGTTTCGCCATCGAAACTGGGCGGGTCAATTTTCGTCATGGTCTCGTCAATGACGAAGAAGCCGGCGTCCTCCGTGGTCATCAGCGTTGTATAGGCCGACACCAACGCCCGGGCATTGGTCAAATCCTGATAGGTGTACAGCATCGGCGTAAACTCCACGCCGCTTGCGGCGCTGTCTTCCGCAGGCGTCTCGCCTTCTTCTCCCTCTTCGCCCTCGGCGGGCTCCTCGGGTTCGGGTACGATTTCCTCACCGTAAACGGTCACGCCGCTCCAAACCGGCAGCGCCGGTACCATCGTCTCCCCGCCGACGGAATACTGGGCAGGCGGGACAATCGGTTCCGGCGGCGCTTCTTCTTCCCCGCCGTCTTTGCGCAGGAAGAAAAACACGCCCGCTCCCACGGCGACGGCCACCACCGGCAGCAAAAGCAGAAGCAGTTTCTTTTTCCCCTTCTTCTTTCCCTTGCTTTCACCGCCGCCTTCGACGTCCTCGCCGGCGGCGGCTTTTTCGGCCATTTTCGCGGCGATTTTCGCCCGTTTCTCCTCCGCCTTACGGCTGGCCTGTTCAGCTCTTTGCGCCGCTTTTGCCGCCTTGGCCGCCTCTTTTGCCGCTTTTTTCTCGGCGCTCCGGGTCTGCTTGGCGGCTTTTTTCTCCGCTCGAGCGGCCTGCTTCTGCGCCGCTTTTTCCGCTTTTTGTGCAACAATCTGCACCTGCTGCGCGGCTTTTGCCGCCTTTTGTTCGGCTTTTTGGACTTTCTTATCCACTTTGTCCTGTTTCAAGCGCCTCACACTCCTATTTTCATCCTGCGGGAAAACCAGCCGCCCCCGCGTCCTTAGTTACAGCGGATGGTCACGGAATCCCGGTTTTTCACCACCTGGCTGAAACCGCATTCCACACCGTTCACCGCCAGATGGACCGGTCCCTCCACATGGTCGAAGTCCAGCCCGGAATGTTCCAGCAGATCCATCAGGTAATACGGCTGACCGTTTTCCTTTCCCGGCAGGATCAAGGGTTTTCCATTCAAAAGCACTTCCACCTGACGCGTCCGTGCAGCCAGCGGTCTGGGGATCTGTACCGGTTCCGCGGGTTTTGGGATCGCAGCTTGCGGCGTCGGTTCCACAGACGGCTGAACGACGCGTTCCGCAGGCCGCTGGCGGGTTCGCTCCACGGGCCGCTGCACCGGCGTGCCCTGTGTCTCCGTCCTCTGGGGCGCGGGACGCTGCGCAACAGGCTGTGCCTCCGACCGCGGGGGCGGCGCGACATTTCGTTCCAGCGTCAGCACGACATCACCCTGCCGCAGAGGCGTGTTGAGACGCGCTTCCTGGTTGTTCACCAGCACACGGCCGGAAAAATCAGCTCCCAGAAGCTCGCCCAGAGTTTTGCCGGCGTCCTTGCCGGGACGCGCGGGAGTGAAGTGTATGCGGTCCCCCGCGTGAATCACGGTGTTGATTGCCGCGTCCATTTCGTTCACCGTCAAAATGGCCGGCACGGCCGGTTCGCCCCGCAGAACCATCCGCCGTCCGTCCAAGGTAATGTTCAGGTTTTTGCCGGACTTGCCCAGCATATCCGCGTAGCTGTATCCGTTCATCAGGAGAATATCCCGCAAGGTCAGAATGCCGCTGCGGAACAGCTTTGCAGACTGGCCGTTCAGCGTGACGACATAGCTGTCGTTCAGCAGGCCCAAACCGGCGGATACGGCAATCCCCAAAGGCGTTGCGTACTCGGGGTTTTCCAGGTTCAGATCATCGGCAAATACGCTCTTGGCGTAGTTGCTGCCCGCCACGGCAACCCGCCGGGCATCCATTTTCAGGCAGTCTGCAACCTGTTCCTTCAAGCGGTCAAGCTTGCTGCCGCCGCCCGCCAGAAACAATGCCGACGGCGCGGAACCGTTGAGTTCCGTCACCTGTACCGCCACGGCCTCCGCCAACCGCCTCGACGGTTCCTCAATCGCCTTGCACACCGTTTCATAAGAAACCGTGTTTTGCAGGCCCAGAATATCTGTATATTCTACATCTTCACCGGGCCGAAGGTTCCGTTTGATTTCCTCGGCGGTCTGGAAGTCCACCAGGAACGATTTCATAATCGCCTCAGTAATCTCGTCCCCCGCAATGGTCGCCATGGTGTAGCCCACGACACTCCCATCCCGACAGATGGCAATATCCGTTGTACCCGCGCCAATGTCCACCAGCGCCAGATTCAAGAGGCGCAGCTCCGCCGGGATGGCGGCGTTCATGGCGGCAATGGGCTCCAGCGTCAGGCTGGCTACCTGCAAACCCGCCGCCCGCATAGCGGCATAGAGGCTCTCCACCACCTCGCCGGGCAGAAACGTCGCCATGACATCGGCTTCCGCCCGCCGTCCATTGTGGTCCAGGAGGGACGAAAGCGGGTAATTGTCCAGACGGTACTGCGTAATGGTGTAACCCACCATGAAAAACTGCCGCCGGGTTTCCTCCTCCATTTGCAGGCCCTCCTCGGCGGCGGCCAGGGCCGCGGCCTCCAGACGGCTGATCTGTTCGGAGGTGATGGATTCCTCGCCGGACAATTCCAGATACGCGCTGCCGCTCTGGGTTCGGAGGGCGCGCCCGGCGGCGGCCACGCACACCCGCTGCAGCCGTACGCCCAAACGTTCCTCCAGGCGGGCGGTCACGGTTTTGACCAGACCCGCAACCTGCTGAATATTATCAATCTGACCATCGATCATCGCACGGCTGCCATGCTCGGCCATTTCGATATCCAGAACCTTCAGCCGTTCGCCGGAAGGCCGTCCCACCACGCCGACGACGCTACGGGTGCCGATATCCAGGGCGAACACCATCTCCCGATCCTGGCTTTTGTATTCCATCATAAAAGGTGTCTCCTTTCCTCGGAAAAAACCACAGGCCCCTTAAAAACGATGCCAGAAGGCGGTATCGCACCGCCTTCTGGCAAAGGAAGGGCTTCCCGATGCGTTAGAAACCGGGGCGGTCCTTAATACTTGCTGAAAGGATTGGAGTCGCCGCTGAAGCCGGAATCGACATCATCCATAACGGGCGCCGGGCTGGGAAGTGCGCTTACACTGCTGCTGCTGGAAAATCCGCTGCCGTCGCTGCGCAGGTGGAACTTACTCATGAGGCTCTTCATCAGGGATGCCTGACTGGACAGCTCCTGGCTGGCCGCGGCGGACTGCTCGCTGGTAGCGGAGTTCGTCTGAACCACGGACGAAATCTGGTCGATGCCTTCCGTCACCTGGGCAATGGCTTCCGCTTCTTCCTCCACGGCCTTTGCAATCTCCTGAAGGGCAGACATGGTTTCATTGGTGGCTTCTACCGTCTTATTCAGAGATTCAGAAACCCGCTTGACAATCTCACTGCCGTCCTGAACGGAGGCGATAGAGTTGTCAATGAGTTCCTTGGTGGCCTTGGCGGCCTGGTCGGACTTGGTGGCGAGGTTGCGCACTTCGTCGGCAACCACGGCGAAGCCCTTGCCGGCGCTTCCGGCCCGCGCAGCCTCGACGGCAGCGTTCAGAGCCAGGATGTTCGTCTGGAAAGCGATATTTTCAATCGTGGCAATAATCTTGCCGATCTCCTCGGAAGAACTGGAAATCTTCTCCATGGCCTTGACCATCTCATCCATGTAGTCCGAGCTTTCGCGGACACGGCAGTCGGCGTTCTTCGAGTGATCCATGGCGGTTTCGCTGCGCTTGGCGTTGTTCTGGGAATTGCTGGAAATTTCCGAAATGGTGGCGGACAGCTCTTCCACTGCGCTGGCCTGTTCAGTTGCGCCTTGGGCCAGAGCCTGCGCACCGGTGGAAACCTGTTCGGAACCAGCGGAAACCTGTTCCGCGCTCATGTCGATCTGCGTGAGGGTATCGCTGAGGTTGCGGTTGATGGCGCGGATCGAGGTCAGCAGGGAGCTGAGGGCGCCTACGTACATCTTTTCATCCTTGGTGCGGCAGTTGAAATTGCCGTTGCCCATTTCTTCCAGCAGACGGCAGGTGTCGCCGATGACCTCGGTGAGCACATACTGACTGGTGCGCAGCGCCTTGCACATATCGCCAAGCTCGTTTTTGCTTTCATACTCCACTGCAAGGTTTAGGTTGCCCTCGCTGAAGCCCATCAACGCTTCCCGGACCTGGGCCACGGGACGGGCGATGCTGCGGATGATGCGCAGGTTCAGGAAGATCACCCACAAGGAAGCGGCAATAATCACGATTACAACAAAGAGGATGGTGAAAAGGACATTCCGCCGCTGGATTTCAACGGTATGGTCCCGGTTTTCCATCAGCGCCTTGCTGATGTCCTGGGCGACGCTGGCCATTTCATTCAGATGGGTGGTACACTCATTCCGGATCAGGTCCACGGCCTTTTGCCCCTGGTTCTGGTTAACGGCGTCGATAATTTTCGGCAGAACCGCTTTCCACGCATCGACGGCGTTGTCATACTGGCTCAGACGTTCGTCCTGCAGGGGATAAACCTTTTGCAGCTCGGCCAGGGCGGTATCCAGGTCCGCCAGGGCGCTGTTTGCGCGGGCTTCCAGGGTGGCGTTTCCGGAATCGCCGGGGCTGAGGGCCATATTGCGCACCACACGGGCGGCGATATTGGCATTCAAGCGGCATTCGGTAATCAGCTGGGCGGACCGAACATCATGGTCGATGATTTCCTGGTAATTTTTGCTCTGTGAATTCAGCATCAGAAGACACGCAATGACGAGCACCAGGGAAATCACAATGTTTGTACCAAATCCCATGAGCAACGAATTTCTCAATTTCATGTTTTTGAGCATGACCTGCTCCTCCTCTTAATTTGTTTTGAACTTGCTTTTGCTTCCAGCGGATGGTTCCTTTTTATATAATAATCCGTTTTGCGGCATTTGTCAAACAACATCTCCGTATCTTCCACGTTTTACATCGCCGATCAAACGTCCATCCACCAGCGTCACCACCCGCTTGCGCATAATGTTGACATACATACTGGCGTGGGTCGCCATAATCACGGTAGTACCCCGGCGGTTGACCTCCCGCAGGAGATGGAAAATATCCCAGATATTGTCATCGTCCAGATTTGCCGTAATTTCGTCCAGCACCAGGATGGGCGGGCTGTTGATCAAAGCCCTGGCCAGCTCCACCCGCCGGCATTCGCCCACGGACATTTCCACTGGATACCGCTTTTCCACGCCCTTCATCCCCACCAGGCCCAGGACCTTCGTCATGCGGGCCTGCATATGCTTGGAGGACTCAAAGCGCCGTTTTCCGATCTGAGCGGCAATTCGGAGGTTATCCTCCACCGTCATTTTTCGGATCAGGCTGTGTTCCTGGCACACCTTCCCGAACAAAATGGAGAGCCGGTTCTGACTCCAGGGAATCAGGCGCGCAAGATCGCGGTCGTCCAGGTAGACGGCGCCGCGGTCGGGCTTGAGCTTCCCGGAAATCAGGTCCAGCAGCGTACTTTTGCCCGCGCCGCTGCTTCCCACGAGAAACACAAACTCGCCCTGTTCAATGGTGAGGTTGATATCTTCCACACCCATTTCGTAGCGTTTCTCCTGTTTCTCAAGCTTGCGGCGTTTCCGGTCAATTTTATAGTATTTTGTTACGTTTTCCAGTGTGATGGTGGGCATAAACCTGCGCTCCTGTCCGTCGTTGGCGTCCTGAAAACGGGGCGCACCGCAGGCCCCGGCCCTGTACAGGGCCGAGGCGCTGTGCGGTGTCATTTTGCATGATAGATGGATTTTTCCCGGTTCAGCTTCAAATTTACAATTTTGTCCAGCTCATAGACCTGCTGAATAAGGCGTGCGTTCATGCTCACCTGTTTGGCGAGAGGTTCCTCCGCCGGTTCCTGGGGCGGGGCGCCCTTGAGCAGTTCGCTGAGACGGCGGCCTGCTTCCGGATCTATGGCATCCCGCTGGAAATCCAGCGCGGTGTTGGCACGGCGGAGCTTTCCCACCGGTTCTTCCCGCATAGATACCAGGAGCTGGATTGCCACCTCATCCCGCCGGTCCACGGCGTCCGCCAGCTGACGGGTGAGATCCAAGCACTCATTCAGCACGGTATAGATCCGTTTCAGCTGTACATGTGCGTCCAGCAGAACAGATGCGTCCATATTCCATCCCCTACTTTCCGGAATCCCCGCTCTTCTGGGCCTGCCGGAAGGCGTCCCGCAGCTCGCCCACCATTCCCTTGACGGGGGTCAGCACTTCCTTCCGCCGCCCGATCTTCACCCGGCCGAGCTCATAAGTAAAATACTCATAGAGCTGCGTCAGGTTTTTGCTGATGGGGTACTGGTGGTCCAGCGTTGCGTCCAGGTAGTCAATGATGGCAATGCTCCGTTCCACTGCGTCCTCAAAAACGGGGTACTCCTTTTTGTCCAGCATAATTTCTGCCAGCGCAAGGCGCTTATACAGCTCATCATACAACAGCAGGAGCAATTCCCCCTGGGTCATGGTGTTGATGCTCTGTTCTTTGTATTGCTGGAAGCCTCTCATGTCCATCGTCTGTGGATCACTCCTTTACGTATCAGCCCCCGGCCAGCTGGGCGAAGTACGAGCTTTGACCGTTCATCTGCGCGACCAGCTGTTCCAGACGGGAGAACTGCTGGGTGTAATAATCCACCCGGTCGGTCATTTTATCCTGCCACTTTTCGATTTGCTCGTCGATGTTGGTTAATTCCTTATAGATGCTGTTGGTGTACAGCGTACTGGGGGCCAGCAGGGAACCGGCCTTATCCACCAGAATGCCCTTGCCGCCGGTGGTTTTGCCGTACTGGTCCAGGGGGGTCTTCATGGACTGCATCAGGCCGTCGCTCTTGGTGAAGATATCCCGCACCTTGTCCGGGTCGCTGTTGAGGGTATCCCGCAGGGCCTGCTCGTCAAATTTCAGGGTGGTGAGACCGTTGGAATAAGAAGTGGTAATGCCTGCGGCTTTGAGGTCGGCGCCGTTTTCGCCATACATGGAGACGGCGCTTGTCAGACGCTTATAGAGCTGAGAGAGGTCATGATCGCCAAACAGGAGACCGGTTTTCGCCTTGTCCTCCCACGCCTTGATGGCGCTCTCGGACATTCCTTCCATATCCTCCTCAGTCAAGGGCTGATAATACGCGCCGCTGCTGCGCTGGAGGGGTAACGTGGAATAGGCGTTCTTGATCTCCGTCACCATGGCGTTGTAGTCTTCCACCATGGCCTTGACGGCGTCGACAATCTTGTCTGCGTCGGCGTTGGTCTCAAACGTGACCGGTTCGGTGTTTTCGATCTTTGTGTAGGTAATTTTGCCGTCGGCATCTTTGGTTTCCTCATAGCCGAAGGTGCCCTTCAGCGTAATGTTCATGCCGTCGATGTCGACGGTGTTGGAAGCGCGGGTCAGCTCCATTTCCTTGCCGTTGACGGTCGCGGAGAAAACCGCGTCCTGACCGGCCTGGAACTCGCCCTTGTTTGCGTCGGGGTCGCTGGGGTTGCCGAACAGCTCCGCAGACAAGCCCTCGAACTCAATTTTTTCCGCCGCGCCGGTGTTTTTGGCGGTGAAAACCAATTCGTTCGTCGTCTTGGAATAGCTGGCGTTGAGTCCCGCGTCTTTGTTGGAATTGATGTTGTTGATGATCGTACCCAGAGCGGTTTCCTTGGTGTACTGACCAACCTCCACGCCGTTCACTTTGAAGGAATAAATCTTGTTTCCCTTCTCGTCCAGCTTGTCGACTTCCTCATAAACGGGGTTGCCGTCCTCGTCCTTGATGACATTGCCGTCGTAATCGGTCTTTTCCTTCTTCACCTTGACGGTCTCAAAGCCGCCCTTGTCGAGCTTGTCACCCAGAAGGTCGCCGAGGGTTTTGGTGGTGTCCAGATAGCTGGTGGTGCCGTTGGTTTCGTCCATGCCGAGAATCTTGTTCTTGTCGGACTTGATCTGGAAGATGGAACCCTCTTTTGCCTCAAATTTGAACTGAATGCCCTTTTGCTTTCCGTCCGCGGAATCGGTCAGGTTATCCGTGACGGTCAGCTTATCCTTGCCGAAGGCGTCGTCAATCTTCTTTTGCATCGCCTTTGTGTACGCCTCGTCGCGGAGCTGACGGCTGGCGCTGGAATTGAGGGGTTCATCCTCCTTAATTTTCCGCTTGAGTTCGTCGTAATACTGAATGGGCTTTTCCTTGTTCATCTCCTCAAGGCTGGCAAGCAGGTCCTCTTTGCTGGGCATATCAATTTTCTTGGTTACGCCGTCCAGGGTGATGGTCAGAGGGGCATTTTCGTTCAGGTAGCCGGTAACATCCTTCACAGTTTCCTTCAGGCTTTCCACGCCGTTTTGGTAAATACCCGTCAGCCGTTTGACATCCTCACCGGGGTCTTCGCCGCCCAGGAGGACTTCCTTCACATCGTCACTGGCGCTGCTGACAAAAACGCCGTTGTCCTTTGCGTCCTTGAAGCCGATCACGCCGTTATCGTTGGCCTCGGCCTTGAGGACCTTGTTCAGCAGCTCGTCGCCGGTGTAAGCGGTGTTGCCGATGGTGATGGTCTGGTCAGCGAGCTGCTTATTGATCTCATCCACGACCTCCTGGGCGTTGTTGAACACCTGGGTTTCGTCGAAGTTGACGGTCAGATAGCTCCGGGAATCGGAACCGCCGTAGGCGAGTGTCATGCTGCCCTTGAGGGTGCTGAGGTCCAGGGGGCCGTCCAGGTTGAACGAGCCCGTCGAGACGGCGGTTGAGGAGCCGCTGCCCTGAAGGTTCTGGTCAATCGCGCTGCCGTTGATGGCATAGCGGGACGACGTGGCAAGCTGCTTGACAGCGTTGACTGACACGCTGCTGCTGGTTTTGCCGGACGCCGAAATCTTGTCGGCGTTGGCGCCCTTGGTCAAGGTGCGGACCGCCTGATTAAAGAAGCTGGTGGACGCCAGGTTCGTCGACGAGTTATAAGAGGTATATTTATCGCTGAATACCGACATCTTATCAATAATACTCCGGTACGCATCCTGTTTCCACTCGGTTTTGGTCCGTTTCTGGGTCAAGGACGTAATCTTGTTTTTGTACGCCGCTATGGCATTTTCAATCAGGGTCTCCGTATCGAGTCCGCTGGCCAGACCGGAAAGAACATTCCGATTGCCGTAAATACTGTTTGAACTTCCTACTCCGCTCACAGACGCCATAATTCAATGCACTCCTTTCAGATAATAGGGCAAACGTTCCCATATCTTTGCCCTTTCGATTTACTTCGCCGGAAAAAAAGATTTTTTTTGCTATTCCTCTATGTTTTTTTATCGACATATAGTATAATAAAAATAAGAGGT
>CANDBG010000018.1 GCA_947382875.1 uncultured Oscillibacter sp.
CGTCAGCTCCACGGAGATGATGGACGCCTTTGAGGAGCCGGTGGAGCGCATTATGGAGGCGATTCACTCCGTTTTGGAACGGACGCCCCCTGAACTGGTGGCGGACGTGTCCACCAACGGCATTGTCATGACCGGCGGCGGAAGCCTCGTGGACGGCTTCGACAAGCTGGTAACGGCCCGGACCGGCATTCATACCATGATTGCAGAGGACGCCATTTCCTGCGTGGCTCTGGGAACCGGCAAAAGCCTGGAATCCCTCAACAATATGCAGGACGGCACCATGAACCTCAGCCGCCGCAAGCAAATGAACTAAGCAACGGGAGCCGGATGGAATCTGTCCATCCGGCTCTTAGAGCGATGCACCGTGCGCGGCGAAACACAGAAAGGTCAAATTTATGCATATTTACTCAACCGGGCAGTGGGTACTGCTCTTTTTCTTCTACTGCTTCTGCGGCTGGATTTGGGAATCCTGTTATGTCTCCGTCCGGCAGAAGCAGTGGGTTAACCGGGGCTTTCTCCAAGGCCCGCTGCTGCCGATTTACGGTTCCGGCGCAATCATTATTTTGCTGGCAACTATTCCCGTCGAAGACGATCTGCGGCTGGTGTACTTGTTCGGCATGATCGCCGCCACAGCGTTGGAATATGCCACCGGCGCGGTCATGGAGCGGCTGTTCAAGGTCCGTTACTGGGATTATTCCAATCAACGGTGGAATCTGAATGGACATATTTGCCTCAGCAGCTCCATTGCCTGGGGGTTTTTCTCGATTCTGATGGTACGATTCATTCACCCGCCCATTGCCCGGCTGCTCATTTGCGTACCCGCCTGGTGCGTGGACCCGCTGGCGCTGGCCCTGACCGCCGCTTTTACCGTGGACGCCGTACGTTCTGTTCAGGCGGCGCTGGACCTGCGGGATGTTCTTGGCAGGCTGACGGAAGAAAACGAAGCGCTGCGCCGTCTTTCCAGACGGGCGGAGGTCTACGCGGCTTTTGCCAATGACGATCTTCAGCGGTTCCGGGAACGGACGGAACTCGAAAAGCGTCTGCTTCAGCAGCGCATTGATACGGAGCTTTCGGAACAGCGGCAGGCCCGTGCGGAGCGTCAGGCGGAACGCAAGGCGCGTGCAGAGGCGGCCGCGGCTCGCTACAAGGCGGCAAAGCTGGATATTCTGGAAACCGTTTCCGACGCCCTCGCCGCCTGCCGGGACCACCTGGACAGTCTGCCGGATATGACGTCCGAAAGACTGGAAGTCCGCCGGGCTGAGCTGGCCGAAATCATTCAGCATGTGCAGGAACGTCAGGCGATGATCCGGAACCGTCCGGCTAATGTCTATCACCGGTCCCTGCGCATTCTGCGGGGCAACCCGACCGCCACCGTCCGGGAAGACCTCAGGGAAGCGTTGGAAACCCTGCGTAATCTGAAATAAGCCTCAAAAAACGGCAAAGCCGGGCGGAGCGGTTCTCCACCCGGCTTTTTCACTTCTTTAACACCATCGCCAAACGGGAAAAATCGTCCAGCGTCAGGCGTTCGCCGCGGACCGACTCCGGCAGTCCGCAGGCTTCCAGAGCCGCTTGCACATCTGCCTTTTCGCAGTCCGGCAGCGCGGCGGTCAGACTGTTGGCAAGGGTCTTGCGGCGAAGGAAAAACGCGCCTTGAATGACCCGGAAGAAAAATGCTTCGTCCTCCACATCCACGGCGGGCCGCTCCCGCCGGATGCACCGCAGCACGGCCGACGTCACCTTTGGACGAGGTTGGAAACGGTCCGGCGGCACGTCGAACAGGACCTCCGTTTTCATGTGGTACTGTAAAAAGAACGTAAACGCACCGCCGCCGCCGGAGCCCTGGGGCGCAGCCAACCGTTGGGCAACTTCCTTTTGAAGCAATACCGTAATACTCCCGAAGCAAGGCGTCTCCACCAGACGCGTCAGGACAGGGGTCGTAATGTTATAGGGCAGGTTTGCACAGACAAGAGGCCGCAAGCCCTCAAATTTTTCCGCCGCCAATGCGGACAGGTCCAGACGCAGAACGTCGGCGCTGAGGATTTCCACGTTTGGATAAGGGGCCATGGATTCCGCCAGCACCGGCAATAACGCCTTGTCCAGCTCCACGGAGACCACCTTTCCGGCCCGCCGGGCCAGCTCTGCCGTCAGGCAGCCCGCGCCGGGTCCGATTTCCAGAACGCCGCAGTCCGTCCCCGCGCCCGAAGACGCGGCAATGTCCGCCGGTACCTGCGGGTCAATCAGGAAGTTTTGGCCCATGGACTTTGAAAAGTGAAAGCCGTGACGGGTCAGGAGCGCCCGCAGCTCGTTCCAATCGCAGAGATTCATAGTTCCTCCGAACGTTGACGCAGAAGTTCGCCGCCGGTTCGCTTTTTGCCCAGAGACGCGGCCTTGAGCTTGTCCAGCGCACCCTCTGGAGTATCTTCAAATTCCAGCACGCCTTTTTTACGCGCCAATTCCAGCAGCTCCATTCCCTTTTCCGACCGTACAATCACCTGGTTCCAGCCCTTGTCTGTCTCCCAGCCGGAGGCGCTTCGTGCGCCGCCGATGGAGAGGTCTGCAAATTCAGCGGTCATGTCGGTGCAGTACCGGCAGCCGGAACGTACCAGGGGCGTCACCTCGTCCAGATTTACGGAAACCGTTTCGCCGCTGTTCGTTTGCAGTTCCAGAGCGTGGTACTTGCTGGGCGGAATGTCCATATGGATTAACGAAGCGCCGTTGAGATGTTTTTCGGTCAGATTTTTCAGGCCATCCCAGTCCAGGCCCCACCCGCAGAACAGACCAAATACCATTCCAATATTATCCGCATGGTGATCGTTCTCCGGCAGAGGCTTCGCTTTCATCTTGTAGACCGCCAGGGTCTTGCAGGGCGTGCCCACTACGCCGATTTTTTGATACCGATTCTCTTGCAGCGCCCGGTTCAGCACGGCCAGCGTCGGCGGCACCTGAAAACTGCTTCCCGCGCAGGCGCGGACTTCCTTTGACGTTGTGGCAAGCACGCCCTCCGGTTCCAGTCCGCCCCGGGAGCGGGTGAGGACTGCTGCATCAATGAACCCCTCCTGCAAGGCCAGTTCCACCAACGCCGTCATGGTTCCGCCGTGCTGCGCGCCGCGGCGAATGCCGGACTCTGCCGCCCGTGTCCGGTAAAGGCCCAGAAACGGCCCGATTTCCGGCAGAATGGTTTCCGTCGGGAAAAAGCGGCTTTGCAAGGCATTTAAGTCCGTGGGCATCCGCGGGCAAAATTGCTGGCAGCGTCCGTCTTTGCGTTCGCAGTCGAAATAACAAACCGTCCGGCCCTCTGCGGAACCCCAGTAGGGGCACAGCCCCTGACACGCGCCGCAGCCTGTGCAGAGTCCGGGACGGATAACCTGGGTGTCCAGGGCAATCGTACTAAGCATACTGTATCCCTCCTTACACCAGTACCATTGGAAATTGGAATACATCCAGTTTTATTTCCGCTTGATTGTCTGGTATGTAATCGCCCAGTGTGTGCTTCATTCCGCACAAATGTTCCTGGTACAAAAAGCGGTATCCCGGTTTCTGGGGCTTGAGAAATTTTTCCGCATACAGCCGCCCGGTCAGCGCCGAGAACGGCGTCTCCCGCGGCAGGGAAAGCGTCAGCGTTTCCGGCTGGCCCGGGACATGGAAATGTACTTGAATGACGTCCATCAGGCGTCCCCTCCTTTTTCGACGGACTCACAGCCTCGCGCAAAGGCTTTTTGGTTCAGCTCCAGAACGGGTCCCCGGAACCGCTGGGAGAGAATGGCTTCCAAATCCTCCCGGCTCAGGGGCGCGCCGGGGAGCTGGGTAAACGCGCCTAAAAGCGCAATGTTGGCGGCGCGGGCGTCTCCCGCGTCCATGGCGATCTGTGCCGCCGGGACGGCATACGCCGCCGCTGAAAGCGCGTGAATTGCCGCGGTGATTTCGTCCAGGCCGGGGTAGTTCCGGCTCCCCTGCAGCACGCCTGACGGGTAAACGGGCCGCGGGTCGTAGACGATGGTCGAATCCGGGTTTGCATATTTGCGGGCAATCCGCAGGGTTTCCAATGGCTCAAAGCCGATGATCAGCTGCGCCTCGCCGGAGGGAATCAATACGCTCAATTCCTGCGTTTCGGAAACCCGTACATGGCTCATGACGGACCCGCCCCGCTGGGAAGCGCCGTAGGTTTCGCCGATGGCCACATGATAACCGCGGCTGGTCATGGCGCTGCCCAGAACCTCGGAGGCCAATACGTTGCCCTGCCCGCCAATGCCGCAGACAACGATATTCAGCGGGTCAAATTTCAGTTTTTTCATTTCTCCGCACCGCCTTCCACCTGAATCGCTCCGCTGGGACAGAGCTTCGCGCACACGCCGCAGCCCACACAGGTTACAGGGTCAATGAACGCCTTATTTGCTTTGAAATCCCAGGTGTTGCCGGGACAGCCCCAAACCCTGCTGCAAAATTTGTCACACCCGCAGCCGTCCCCGAGGCACTTGTCCTGGTCCACCCAAACACGAACCGGCCGTTTTTGCTCCTTGGCCTTGAGGGTCGCGCAGAGCTGACGCATAATCAATACGTTCATGCCCGTTTTTTGCAGAAGCCTCCGCAGAACCTTTTCCGATTCTACCACGTCAAAGGGGTCGGCGGTTTCCACGGAACAGCCGACGGCATCCAGAATTTTCGGAATGTCCATCGGCTTGACCGAACGGCCCATCGCCGTCAAGCCGGTGCCGGGGTGGGGCTGGAAGCCGGTCATAGCCGTGGCGGAGTTATCCAGAACGATGAGAAGCATATTGGCCTGATGATAAGCAGCGTTTACCAGTCCAGGCAGAATTGTATGGAAGAATGTGGAATCTCCGCAGACGGTGACTACCTTTTGATTCAGGCCGTAGTTGGTGAGCTGTCCCAGGCCCTCGGCTACGTTGATGCCGGAGCCCATGCAGTTGCAGACCTGAAAGCCGTATTGTCCGGCGGCCTGTCCGGCCATAAAATAACACCCGATATCACCAACCACAATACCAGGATTTTTCTCCTGCCGGAGCGCCTTTTTCAACAGGAAAAAAGTGGCCCGGTGCGGACAGCCCGCACAGAAGGTCATTTCCCGTTCCGGCAAATCCAGTTCCATTTCCGGCACGGTTTTCTCCGGCAGCGCCGCGCCCGTCAGAGCCGAAACCGCAGCGGTTACATTGTCCGGGTCCAGCTCGCCGGTCTGGGGAATGCCTGCACCGGAACGGTCTAAGAAGGTAATGGAGAGCTGATGTTTCCCGGCAAGGGCTTCCAGGTTTTGTTCCAGGAACGGGTCGACTTCCTCCAAAACCAAAACTTTTTCCGCACAGCGCAGCCGCTCCAAAACGGCGGTTTCCGGAACCGGCCAGAGGGTGCCCAGGCTCAAAAGACCGGTTTCCTCCTCCACGTCCAGACGCCGCACAGCCTCCTGTGCGTAGAGGCGTCCCGCGCCGCTGGCGACAATGAGCTGCTTCGCCTGTTCCGGACCGCTGTAATGGTTGTAGCCGGAGGTTTCAAATTCCTGTCGGGCGGCTTCCAGCTTTTCCAGGGCGGGAGCGTGCATATAACAAACACAAACCATCCGGTCCCACTCCCGTACCGGCTGAAGGGGCCGCGGCTGTTCGGGCAGCGGTCCAAGGACCACATTGCCCCGGCCATGACAGACGCGGGTCGTCACCCGTACCAGCACCAGTTGTCCCAGTTCTTCCGAAAGCTGAAAGGCGTAGGGAATCATATCCTTGGTTTCCTGCATGGTCGTGGGCTCCAGCAGGGGAATTCCCGCTGAAACCGCCTGCCAGCGGGAATCAAATTCGTTGGTGCTGGAATGTGCGCTGGGGTCGTCGGAGGTGACAACCACCAGGCCGCCCTTGACGCCGTGCTGGGCAGCGCAGTGGAGGGCGTCGGCGGTGCACAGCAAGCCGTTCTGCTTGACAATGCAAAGCGCGCGGCCTCCCGCAAAGGAAGCCCCGATACACGCCTGCAATGCGCAGACTTCGTTAGTCGACCACTCTGCGTAAAAATTCCGTTCCCCGGCGATTTTCCCGAGCATTCCCAGCACCTGGGAGGACGGCGAGCCCGGGTACGACGCGGCAAAGTGAATGCCGGCCTCCACCGCGCCCCGTACGAGAGCCTCGTTGCCCTGCATCAGACAAACCTGACCGGGCGTGTTGGCCGTCATGGTCCATTCCATAGAAGATCACCTTCTCTTTCCGGTAAAATTCAACGCCGGAAGACGGCGTTTCAAGTTCCAGCTTCTATTGTAACAGATTGCACGGGAATTGCAAGGGCGGCGTCTGGAGGCCGAAAATTGTTGGCCGTATTTTCCTCGGCGTTTCAAGCCCTGCGGTTTCTGGCCGCAAAATCTCAAAAAGGAAGGCATTCTCTTGAAAACAGGGGCTTTACCTCCTTTGCATTTTCTGTTATACTAAATAAGTTATATTTATTTTACCATGCGCAAAGAGCGCGAGGAGGTTCGACTTTGTGAAATATAAAAGGTGGAACGTCGGCTCTCCGGCCGAAGCGGACATTGAACGGCTTCGTAATGCCGGGTATTCCTATTTGCTCGCAACCGTGCTGGCCGCACGGGGCGTAACGTCTCCCGAAACCGCCGCGGAATTTCTGGAACGCGACCGAAATCTCTCCCTTTCCCCAATGCTCATGCGGGATATGGATAAAGCCGTCGCCCGGATTCAGCAGGCGATCAGCAACGGGGAAACCATCGCCGTTTTCGGCGATTACGATGTAGACGGCATTACCTCTACCGTTTTGCTGCTGGACTATCTGAAAAGCTGCGGCGCAGCCTGCCTTCGCTTCATCCCCCACCGCATCGAGGACGGCTACGGACTCTCCTGCGACGCCATTCGGGGTCTGCGGGAAAAGGGTGCGACTTTGATGGTCACGGTGGACTGCGGCATTACCGGAAACGAAGAAGTGGACTATGCCAATTCCCTGGGCCTGGATGTGGTGGTGACGGATCACCACGAATGCAAGGAAACCATTCCGAATGCCGTCGCCGTGGTAGACCCGCACCGTCCCGACTGCCCGTACCCGTTCAAGCATCTGGCGGGCTGCGGCGTCGCCTTGAAGCTCATTTTAGCCCTGGGCGGCGAGAACCGTGAAGACGCGCTGTTCGCCCGTTACTGCCCTTTAGCCGCCATCGGCACCGTTGCCGACGTAATGCGCATGGAGGGCGAAAACCGGATCATTGTCTCCTGTGGTCTTGAAGGGCTCCCGCACTCGGATTTTGTCGGCATACACGCCCTGCTGAAAGAGGCGGGGCTTTTGGGCAAACCCGTGACCTCCACACAGATTGGCTTTGTGCTCTCGCCCCGCATCAACGCTGCGGGGCGCATGGGCGAAGCGGACCTTGCCGCCGATCTTCTGGAAACCGACGACCCCGCCCGTGCGGAAGAACTGGCCCGCGCCCTCTGCGAGCTGAACCGGGAACGGCAGGCCGTGGAACAGACCATCTGCGCCGACGCCATGGAACAGATTCAGCGTCTTCGCGGCGAGGAGCGGAGCGCCCTGGTGCTTTCCAGCGACCGCTGGCATCAAGGTGTTGTAGGCATTGTGGCCTCCCGTCTCTCGGAAAAATATTCCTGTCCCAGCTTCATGATTCATCTGAAAGACGGCGTCGGGCGCGGCTCCTGCCGCTCTTACGGCGGCTTCAACCTCTTTTCCGCCCTGGAATCCTGCGCCGACCTCCTGGACGGCTTCGGCGGCCACGAGCTGGCGGCGGGCTTCACCATCCCCGAGGCCAACATCGACGCATTCCGCACCCGCATGAACCGCTGTGTCCGCAGCGCGTCCGGAGGCGCTGCGCCGGTCAGTTCCCTGGAAGTCGACGCCGCCGTATCGGTTCCCTGTGAAATGACGCTGGAACAGGCTGACGAACTGAGCCTCCTGGAACCCTATGGGGCCGGGAATCCCCGTCCGGTGTTTGCGCTTCTGGGGGCCACGGTGGACGCCATCCAGCCCGTGGGCCAGGGACGGCATCTGAAACTCCGGCTCTCCAAAGGCGCCTGCCGGTTTGACGCCATCTTTTTCTCCACCACCGAAGCTGAATGCGGCATTCCCGCCGGGGGTCGTGTGGACGCCGCTTTCTATCTGCAAGCCAACACCTTCCGGGGCGCCACGACGCTGCAATTACAGCTCATTGACCTCCGGCCCTCCCTCACTCCCAGCCGCAACGAGGCTGACGCCCTGGACCTTCTGGAACGTCTTCTCTCCGGCGAACGCATCACGCCTCAGGAGACCGTCCGTCTCCGGGCCGGAAGAAACCAGTATGCCGCCTGCTGGGTTGCGCTGGAACGCCGTCTCCGGCAGGGCAAGGCCGAGGAGGACCGCCTTCCCTACCTCCGCCGTCTGGCGGCCAAGACCGGCGGCTGTGAAAGTTTTCTCCGTACCGCCCTGGCTCTGGAAGTCTTCCGGGAACGGGGGTTGATCTCCATGACCCGGCAGGGAGACCGCCTGACGTTAAGTCTCATGCAGATTCAGGGAAAAGCGGATCTGTCCGCCTGTCCTTATCTTCTCCGGCTGCGGGAAACCGCCGGAAGCGAGGTGAATTGAAATGACCGTCCAGGAACAATATGAATTGCTGGAAAAAACCGTCCGGGGCTACAACAACGCCGCTGATCTTGACGGCATCCGCGCCGCCTTTGAGTACGCGGAGAAATGCCATGAGGGCCAGAAGCGTAAGAGCGGCGAGCCCTATATCATTCATCCCCTGGCCGTGGCGCAGATTGTGGCGGAATCCCTGAAACTGGACTCTGAATCGGTGGAAGCGGCGCTTCTGCACGATGTCATTGAAGATACGCCCGCTACGCATGAGGACGTGGCGCGGCTGTTTTCCCCCACCATCGCAGACCTGGTGGAAGGCGTCAGCAAACTGACGCGGATTCAGTACGCCACCAAGGAAGATGAACAAATGGAGAACCTCCGGAAGATGCTCATTGCCATGAGCAAGGATATCCGGGTAATTCTCGTCAAAGTCGCGGACCGCCTCCACAATATGCGGACAATGGAGTATCAGTCTCCCGCGAAGCAGAAGCAAAAGTCTCTGGAAACCATGGAGATTTATGCGCCGATTGCACACCGTTTGGGAATGCAGCGCATCAAGTGGGAACTGGAAGACCTTTCCCTCAAGTATCTGGACCCGGTGGGGTATGAGGAGATCGTCGCCAAGATCAACGCCAAGAGCCAGGAGAACGAGGCGTTTTTGCAGCGTACGTCCCTGGAAATCGGAAACCGTCTGGACGAAATGGATGTGGAGCACATCGTCTATGGCCGGGTGAAGCATCCGTATTCCATTTACCGGAAAATGTTCAACCAGAACAAGTCCATCGACGAAATCTTTGATCTGTTTGCCTTCCGGGTTCTGGTGGACAGCGTGGGCGACTGTTATAACGTTCTTGGCGTCATTCATGATCTCTACAAGCCGATTCTGGGGCGTTTCAAGGATTATATCGGCACGCCAAAGCCCAACGGTTATCAATCCCTTCATACCACCGTCATGGGTTCCGAGGGCATTCCCTTCGAAGTGCAGATTCGCACCCGTCAGATGCACGACTTCGCAGAATACGGCGTGGCGGCGCACTGGAAGTACAAGCAAAACGGCATGGGGGCCGGAACAGAAGGAAAATATGAATGGGTCCGGCGTCTGCTGGAAAACCAGGAGGGCGCAGACGCTGAGGATTATATCCATTCCCTGAAAGTGGATATGTTCGCCGACGAGGTGTTTGTGTTCACGCCAAACGGCGACGTGCAGAACCTTCCCGCCAAGGCAACGCCGATTGATTTCGCGTATGCCATTCACTCCGCTGTAGGCAACCGCATGGTTGGCGCGAAGGTAAACAACCGGATCGTAACGCTGGACCACATTCTGAAAAACGGCGACATTGTGGAAATTCTCACCTCAAAGGCCGCCAAGGGTCCCAGCCGGGACTGGATGAAGATTGCCAGAAGCTCCGAGGCCCGCAGCAAAATCCGTCAGTGGTTCAAGAAAGAGCGGAAAGAGGAAAATATTGCCAATGGCCGTTCGGCCTTCGAGCAGGAGCTGAAGCACTGCGGTCTTTCCATGAAGGTCGTAACGGACCCGGAAAACCTGCCGATTCTGCTGAAAAAAGTTTCTTATAACTCCCTGGACGAGATGTACGCCGCCATTGGCTACGGCGGCTTCACCGCCCAAAAGGCCGTGGGCCGGATGCATAATGAGCTTTTGCGCATTGCCCGGAAGGACCACGGCGAACAGCCCGTATCCAAGCCGGAGCCGGTTCTTCCCAAGAAAGTCAAGAGCGAACAGGGCATTATTGTGGAGGGGCTGGACAACTGTCTGGTAAAATTCTCCAAGTGCTGCACGCCGGTGCCGGGCGACGAAATCGTAGGCTTTATCACCCGCGGTTACGGCGTATCGGTTCACCGGGCGGACTGTCCCAACGCCGCCCCGGAGCGCCGGATCGGACAGGAGGGCCGCTGGCTGAAAGTCTCCTGGGGCGAAGACACCAACGACAGTTATCCCACAACGATTGAAGTGGTCTGCAAGGACCGCCTCAACCTCCTGCTGGACGTTTCCGCCGCGCTGTCCTCCACGAAGGTATTTGTTTCCGGCCTTCAATCCCGGAGCACGGAGGACCAGTTTGCCATTTTCCGCATTGAAATCCGCGTCCGGGACGGGGACCAGATGAAAGCCGTCATGAACCGCCTGCACCAGATTTCCGGCGTTCTGAGCGTCACGCGCCCGGCAGGCTGACCGGCGTTTTCAGGAGGTACTTTTTATGATAAACCGCACATCCACTTCTCTCTTTGTCACTACGGTCATCGGCATTGTTTTTATTATCTATGGCGTCTGGGCGGCCTTTAAGCAGCTGGACAGCCGCCGCACCCGGGATATGGGCCGGGTCTGCCTTGCCATCGGAGTGATTCTGCTCGCAAGGCTCATTCTCTACTTTGTCAACTGAACGAAAGGATGGACCGCTATGCGCGCAGTCGTCACCCGCGTGAAGCACGCGTCTGTAACCATTGAGGGCAAAATCAACGGGCAAATCGGCCTGGGCTATCTGGTCCTTCTGGGCGTCGGCCCCAGCGACACCGCCGAAACCGCCGCAAAACTGGCGGAAAAAATCTGCAACCTGCGGATTTTTGAGGACGAAAACGGGAAAATGAATCTGAATTTGGAACAAGTGGGCGGGGCCATGCTGGTGGTCTCCCAGTTCACCCTGTATGCCGACACCTCTTCCCGCCGTCCCGGCTTTTCCAGGGCTGCCAAGCCCGACCTCGCCATTCCGCTTTATGAGGAATTCATGGCCCGCTGCCGCGCCCGTGGCTTTGTCGTGGAGCACGGCGAGTTCGGCGCGGAAATGGAGGTCGATTCCTTGAATATGGGACCTGTAACCATCTTGTTTGATACGGAAAATCCGTGAAAAGGAGCGTGCAAAAATGGAAACCATTTCTCCCAAACAGCCTCACCCCGACTGGCCCTGGACGCTGGAGGCCGCCTCCAGGGAAAAAACCTCGAATTTTGATTGGTACGACATTCGCGGTGCGCTGGAACGTCTCGGCCCGGACCCAACCGAAAGCTTCCTGATTCTGGAACAGACACAGGGCCGGGATTACTGGTTCATTCAAAGCGCGTTTGCTTCGCAGGGGCCTCACGCCGGACAGTGTATCGTCGGCTGCGGCTGGTCGGACCCGGAGGGCCCCGCTCTGGTGGAGACCTACGTGGGCCTGGAAGACGCCATTCGCTATTTTCAAGCGGTCTGGGAGCGGAAACCGCTGGACTTCTCCGGGTTTGTGGATTTGTCCTGTGAGCTTCCGGCAAACCAGAACAAGCAGGCTTTGAAAATTTTCCGTCTGGAGGTCGGACAGCTGGGCACAAACTGCTATATCCTGGTGGAGCAGAACGCAAAGCTCGCGGCGGTCATCGACCCCGGCGGAGACGCGGACCGGATCATTCAGGTAATCAAAGAGCAAGATGTACAGGTTCGGTATATCCTGCTGACTCACGGGCACTATGACCATGTGGACGCCCTGCCGGAGCTGGCGGCGGCGTTCCCGGAAGCGGATATCTATATCCACCGGAAGGACGTTGAGGGCGTGGACCCGCAATTGTTCCCCGTCCCGGCGATGCGGAAGGCCCCCTCGTTCCCGGCGGACCGCCTGCATTATTTCAAGGCGTTCAATGACCGGGACATTCCTGCGGACCAGGCGGAACAGCTGTCCTTTGGCAGTCTGAAAATCCATCCGATTCACACGCCTGGGCACTCCGAGGGCAGCGTGACCCTGCGGGTAAACGGCGGGCCGCTGTTCTGCGGAGACACGCTGTTTCAAGGCTCCTGCGGCCGGACGGATTTTCCCGGCGGGAATGTGCAGAAAATGCTGTCGTCCCTGCGTTTCTTCGGTTTGATGGACGGCGATGCGGCCGTCTACCCCGGGCATATGGCTCCAACCACTTTGGAGGAGGAACGGAAGTATAATCCGTTTCTCCGTCAGGCGATGCAGATGAAGCCATGAAGCTGGAATTTCACGGTCACAACGAACGCTATACGGTGGAACAGAGCCTGCTGAACCTGTTCCCCGGCGAGCTTCCGGTTTACGAGCCGATTCGGCCCGGAGATGAAAACTGGGCGATGATCTTCTGTCGGGAGGACACGCGGTATCATGTTACTGCAGAGCTGTGCTGGCACGGAAAAGCCGTGTCTTACGGCGTCGGCTGTCCGCTGAACGGCACAGAATACCAGCGGGAACGGCAGCGGCGGCACGCCATCGGCAAGTGTTTTTTCCTCGCGTATCAGGAACTGACCGGCAATCAGCCTCCCTGGGGAATGCTGACGGGCGTCCGTCCTGACAAGCTGGTGACGGAGGCGCTGACGGAGGGTAAAACCCCCAACGCCGCACGGGAAATGCTGGAAAAATTGTACTTCGTCACTCCGCGACGTGCGGCGCTGGCCCTGGAAACCGGCACAGCGGCGTACGAAGCGGCCAAATCGCTCGGACCGCGGGATATTGCCCTGTACGTCGGGATTCCCTTCTGTCCTACCCGCTGCGCCTACTGTTCGTTTGTCAGCCAATCGGTCGAAAAAAGCATCTCGCAGGTGGAGCCTTACCTGGACGCGCTTATCGCCGAAATCCGCAGCGCGGGCGAAATAATCGAACGGCAAAACCTGAAAATACGGGCGCTGTACGTAGGCGGCGGCACGCCGACAACGCTTTCCGCCAAACAGCTCCACCGTCTTTTCACAGAGCTTGAGACGGCCTTTCCGCTTGGCCTGGGACTGGAAATCACCGTCGAGGCGGGCCGCCCGGACACCATCACCGCGGAAAAATTAGGCGTTCTGAAAGACGGCGGCGCGACCCGCGTATCCGTCAATCCGCAGACCATGGAGGCTCACGTTCTGGAAGCCATTGGCCGCCGTCACAGTCCCGGCGACATCGAACGGGCCATGACCCTGGTCGCGGAAGCCGGATTTCAGCACGTAAACATGGACCTGATCGCCGGTCTGCCGGAGGACACCCCCGACGGCTTCCGCCGTTCCCTGGATGCCTGTCTCTCCTTCCGCCCGGACAATCTCACGGTTCACACACTGGCATTGAAAAAAGGCAGCCGTCTTCTTCTGGAAGGTTCCGCTGTACCCGGTCCGGAAGCCGTCACAGAGATGCTGGACGCCGCCGAACCTGCTCTCCGCGGCGCGGGCTACGCCCCCTATTACCTCTACCGTCAGAAATATATGTCCGGCAGTTTTGAGAACATCGGCTGGACACAGCCCGGCGCATCCTGTCTCTATAACATCTATATCATGTCGGAGCTTTGCTCGATTCTGTCCCTTGGCGCGGGCGGCTCCACCAAGGTGGTGGACGTCTCCCGGCGGCACATCCAGCGGTTTTTTAATCCGAAATTTCCGGAAGAATATACAAAGCGGCCGGAAAAAATGCAGTCGAACCAAGCGGCCTTCGCCGCCTTCTACGAAATCTGACGATTTGGAAAGGAGCTGCTTTTATGCCGTATTTGCTGAATGAAATCAATGAAGCCATCCGCAGCGATCCCGCCGCCTTTGCCCGGCAGTGCGACGACGCGCTGTCACAGAAAATCGCCGACGCCGCCCGGAAAATTGCCTCCCACCGCAGGGAATCTCATGTGGTTCTTCTCTCCGGTCCCTCCGGCTCCGGCAAAACCACCACCGCCCTGAAAATTGAAGAAGAACTAAAAAGCATGGGCATCGGCACGCATACGGTTTCGATGGATAACTATTTCAAAACCCTGGACCCCGACACGTGTCCCCGAAACCGCGAGGGAGAAATTGACTATGAATCCCCCTTCTTCCTCGACGTGGACCTGCTCAACCGGCATTTCTCCCTTTTGGACAAAGGCGAGACGATTTATATTCCCAAATACGAATTTGCCCGGCAGATGCGTTCGGACGTGTTCACACAGCCCCTGCGCCTGGGTCCGGACGAACTGGCGATTTTCGAGGGCATTCACTCCCTGAACGATATCATCGTCGGCAAGAACCCCAAGGCGTTCAAGCTCTATATTGCCGCCCGCAGCGACATTGTGGACACCGACGGAACCGTGATTTTTGACAAATCCTGGATACGTCTCTGTCGGCGGCTCGTGCGGGACTTCAAGTTCCGGGGCAGCGACGCCGCCTTTACGCTGAAGCTGTGGGAGAACGTCCGCCGGGGCGAACGGCTGTATATCTCACCCTACAAGGAAAACGCAGACATCCGGTTTGACTCCTCCCTTGCCCTCAGCGCCAGCGCCTTGAAACCCTTTGCCGTGCCGCTTTTAGAGAATATTCCCAGAGGAAAATACCAGGTTGTGGAAGACATTCTCAAAGCCTTTGAAAAAATCGAGCCGCTGGATGAATCTTATATCGCGCCCAAATCCCTGGCCCGGGAGTTTATCGGCGGAAGCCCCTACGACAACCATTGATTTCCAACACCGGAACTATCAAAAAGGAGGAACCATCTATGAGCGATAACAAAAAGCTGTACAGCCTGCTGGACACCCTGCGGCGCACGGCGGCCTTTACGGGCAACCTGGCCCTTGGCGGCGCGTACCTGGCGGAACAGAAAGCGGAGGATATCTGGAAGACCGCGAAGCTGCGTATGGAGGCAAACCGTCTGGACGAGGAAATCCGGGAGCGGCTTCAGGACGTCGGCAAATACGTCTATGCCACTCACACCGGGTCTCCCAGCGACTCCGACGAAATGCACGAAACCCTCCAGGAGATCGACCACCTGAAGGGCAAACTGGACGCCGTAAACCAGAAGATCGGCCGCCGGCCGGAAGCGTTGGCGTGTCCCTTCTGCGGGGCGGACGTGCAGCCGGAGGACCGGTATTGCCGGGAGTGCGGCGAGGGATTGTTTGAAGACAATTCCGCAGAGGATTTCGAGGACAATCAGAACGGAGAATCATAATGGATTTTTATACAATGGAACAGTATCAGGAGAGCGCAAAGGTTCTGCGGGAGCGTCTGAACGGCTTCCAGCCGGAGGCCCTGCTGATTCTCGGTTCCGGCCTGGGCGGCATGGCGGACGAAGTGGAAAACCCCATTGTCGTCCCCTACGGGGAAGTGCCTCACATGAAACGCTCCACCGTGGCCGACCACAAAGGACAATTTGTCTTCGGGCGTCTGGCGGGACGGAACGTCGCCGTCATGCAGGGCCGTCTGCACACCTACGAGGGCTGGTCCGCCGCCGACGCGGCCTATCCGGTCCGGGTCCTGCGTCTGCTGGGGGCCGGGATTCTGCTGGTCACGAACGCTGCTGGGGCTGTAAATACGGCTTTTTCCGCCGGAGACCTCATGCTGATCACCGACCACATCAAGCTCTTTGGCGACAGTCCCCTGCGGGGGCCGAACCTGGAAGAATTTGGTCCCCGTTTTCCCGACGTCAGTCATGTATATACGCCCCGTCTTCAGAAAGCCGCCCGGCAGACTGCCGCCGCCCTGGGGCTTTCCCTCCGGGAAGGCGTCTATATGTTTTTTCCCGGTCCGCAGTACGAAACCCCGGCGGAGGTCCGTTTCGCCCGCATTGCGGGGGCGGACGCCGTGGGAATGTCCACGGTGCCGGAGGCGGTCGCCGCAGCCCACTGCGGCATGGAGGTCCTGGGCTTCACCCTCTGCACCAACATGGCGGCGGGGGTCCTGGAACGGCCATTGTCCGGCGACGAGGTTGTCGCGGCGGCGGAGGAAGCGTCGCCTCGTTTTTCCGCGTTGGTGAAGGGCTGTCTGGAACGGCTGTAACGGTCTGGGAGGACGTTTTACAGCGCGCCGCGGCGGAAAAGCTGCGGCACGGTTGGGAGAACCCGTATAATCCGGGCCTCTGTCCCATAAATTGGAGCAGGGGCCTGGCCCCCTCACGGAACGGCGCCAGATGCGCCGCCGCGCATTTTTTTGAATAATTCGAGGTAAGCTCTCTATGTCAAGTAAGAAAAAGCAATCCTTCCTGGGCGGAGCCGCCATTCTGGCCTCTGCCGTCGCCGTTGTCAAGGCCATCGGGTTTTTCTACAAAATTCCTCTGAACAACATCCTGAATACAGAGGGAAAAACGTATTTTGACTCCGCTTATCAGATTTACAGCGTTCTGCTGACCATCTCCACCGCCGGCCTGCCTCTGGCGCTGTCGAAGCTGGTGTCGGAGGCCCAGGCGCGGGGCCGGGAGAATGAAAAACGAAAATTGTTCTCCACGGCCATCTGGATTTTTCTCATTTTAGGTCTGGCTGGCTCGGCGTTCATGTTCTTCGGCACGGAAACCATCGCCGGGATGCTCCACAACGAAAGCGCCTATTATGCCATCAAGGCTCTGGCTCCGGCGGTATTCTGCGTGTGTCTGCTGGCATGCATGCGGGGCTATACTCAGGGACAGGGGGATATGAAGCCCACGGCCATTTCCCAGGTGCTGGAAGCCCTGTGCAAGCTGGGCATTGGTCTGCCGCTGGCAGCCTACCTTCTGCGGGTTGGCGGCGGTCTCCTTTACGGTCAGGAGCATGTAGCCGCAGGCGCGATCCTTGGCGTTACCATCGGAACGGTCTTGTCCATGCTGTTCCTGTTCTTTTATCTGTTTATCCACCGCAGTCCGTCGGAAACGCTGGACATTCCCGCCAGCCGTGCCATCCTGACGGCGCGGATTCTGATCATCGGCATTCCGATCACTCTCAGCAACTGCGCCATGAGCATTCTCTCCTTGGTGGACACCTCCATCGTCCTCGGACGTCTTCAGAACGCCCTTGGCATGACGGAAGCGGCCGCGTCGGCCTTGAAGGGTCAATACGGTTACGCGGTGGACATGATGAACCTTCCGCCGTCGTTTGTGTTTCCGGTGACGATGAGCCTGATTCCGATGGCGGCGGCGGCTCTGGCCCGGAAGGACTACCGGGCTACAAACCGCATTGTTTCCTCTGCGTTCCGGCTGATTGCCATTCTGGCGCTGCCCTGCGGTATGGGGCTGTCGGTGCTGTCCACGCCGATTATGCGTCTGATTCTCCCCGCCCACCCGGAGGACGCCATTGCCGCTGGCGCACACCTGAAAATTTTAGGCATTGCCTGTACGTTTATCTGCATCATGAATCTCACGAACGCCATTTTGCAGACCTACGGCAAAGTTCACCTGCCGATTATCACCGTCATCATCGGCGGGCTTGTAAAAATCGTCATGAACTATTTTCTGGTGGGAAACCCGGACATCAACATTCACGGCGCGCCAATCTCCACGCTCTGCTGTTACATGACCATCGCGATTCTGAACCTGTACTTTGTCCATCGGTACTCCCCCAAACCGCCCCGCTATCTCCGCCTGTTCTTCCGTCCCGCCCTGGCGACCCTGCTGATGGGCGGCGCGGCCTGGTCCGTCTGCGGGCTGGCGGGCAAGCTCCTGGAGAACGGGCATTCCGCCTATGGCGCCAACGCTGTCGCGACGCTGCTGGGGATTCTGGCTGGTGTGGCGGTGTACGCCGTGCTGGTGGCTGCTCTGCGGATTTTGCGGGCCGATGACCTGAAAACCCTCCCTCACGGGGAAAAATTGGCAAGACTTCTCCATCTGAAATAGAAAAATTCGTGTTTTTTTGATTTTTTCTTTGAAATTTCTTGCAAAGGCTGATAATGTATGGTAGATTTTCAATGTAAGAGCCGCTATGGCTGGGAGGACTTCCTGGAAATCATGCGGCTGCTGCGCGCACCGGGCGGCTGTCCCTGGGACGCGGAACAAACACACGCTTCCATCCGCCGGAACTTTTTGGAGGAAACCTGCGAGGCTCTGGACGCCCTGGACCGGGATGACCCGGAAGCCATGTGCGAGGAGCTGGGGGATGTTTTGATGCAGGCGGCGTTTCACGCCCAGATCGAAACCGAACGGGGCCGCTTCACCATGGCCGACGTGGTGGACGGCGTTTCCAAAAAACTGGTGTACCGGCACCCGCACGTATTTGGCGACGTGCAGGTTGCGGACAGCGCGGAGGTGCTGACCAACTGGGACGCGCTCAAGCGTAAAGAGAAAGGCCAGACCTCCGCCGCCGACGCCATTGAGGCTGTGCCTCACACCCTGCCGGCCCTCTGGCGGGCGGAGAAAACCGCTCACAAGGCCGCGAAAGCGGGGTTTCGCTGGGACAGCGTTCTCGGTGCGCTGGGCAAACTGGAAGAGGAAGTCCGGGAGCTGCGGGAGGCCGTGGAGGCCGGAGGCCCTGCGGACGTCCCCCATGGCGTCCGGGAGGAGCTGGGCGATTTGCTGTTCATTGCGGCAAGCCTCGCCTGGATGAACGATGTGGACCCGGAGGAGGCCCTTCACCTTGCCTGTGACAAATTCTGCGAACGCTTCCGCCGGGTGGAGGCCCAGGGGCCTCTGGACGGCTGTACCGAAGCCGAGCTTGTGGCCCGCTGGAAGGCCGCCAAACATGAAAATCCGTCTTAACGCGCTCTGCGTTTAGAATAGAATCCAAAAACCAAAGATTTTACGGAGGAAACCTTATTATGAACAAAGCTGAATTGATCAACGCCGTCGCTGCCAGCGCCGAAGTGTCCAAGAAGGACGCCGAGGCCGTCATCACCGCCACTCTGGACGCCATCGTCGACGCCCTGAAAGAAGGCGAAAAAGTCCAGCTGGTGGGCTTTGGTTCCTTTGAGGTCAAGAAGCGCGCCGCACGCATCGGACGCAACCCCAAGACCAAGGAGCCCATCGACATTCCCGCATCCACTGTGCCTGTGTTCAAGGCCGGCAAGGTGCTGAAGGAAGTCGTCTCCGGCTGAACAAATGCGGCTGGACAAGTATCTCAAAGTATCCCGTCTGGTGAAACGGCGGACCGTCGCCAATACCGCCTGTGACAATGGTCTTGTTCAGGTGAACGGCCGTCCGGCCCGGGCCTCCTATGAGGTCCGGGTCGGGGACCGGATTGCCATGCAGCTCGGTCCCCGGACGGTTACGGTGGAAGTCGTCTCCGTACAGGAACCGCTCCGCCAGGGCGACGGCGCGGCGCTGTACAAAGAAGTAAAGCCGTAGGCATATTCCCGTTCCTCCCGCCATATTCTGTGGACAGGGAGGGAGAGAGCATGAACGATTATAGCGCATCCCCGGCCCCCCACCGCTTGGAGCTGGAGGGCCGGGAACGGCTGACGGTTTCCGGCGTGGAGGATGTGGAACGCTTCGATGAAGAGGGGATTATCATGTCCACCTCTGTCGGGACGCTGGTCATCACAGGTGAAGACCTGCATATCGGAAAACTGTCCCTGGACGGAGGAGAACTGCACGTAGACGGGCGGATCGACTCGGTGACGTATGAGGACCAGTCCCCCAGCCGGGGCGGCTTCCTGAGCCGCCTGTTTGGCTGAGATGGGGGCGGAGAGCGTCCGGCAGCTCTGGGTGTTCGGACAGTCCATTCTGCTGGGCCTGTGCGCCGGGGTGCTGTATGACCTCCTGCGTCCGTTCCGGCTCCGTGCGCCCCGCTTCACGGGGTTCCTGGACGCCTTTTACTGCGTCGCCGCAGGCGGAGGAACGTTTCTTTTTCTTCTGCGGCGGGCGGAAGGGCAATTACGGGGCTTTACGGCGCTTGGAGCGGTAGGCGGCGCGGTCTTGTACTTCTGCGCCTTTGCACCGCTGCTGCGGCCCCTGTGGGCTTTCTGGGCGGATACGCTGGCGCTGCTGGCACATCTGCTGGCCCTGCCTCTGGCGTGGCTGCGGCGGGTCGGAAAAAAATTATGCCGCCGTGGGAAAAATCTCTTTTATTTTTGGCGCAAATGCGTTACAATTCAAGACAGGGGGCATTTCCCCCGCAAAGGAGGAGGGCGTCGGAGTGGCAAAGGGAAAAAAGCCAGCGCAAAAAAAGCTCTGCGCCGGCCTGCTGAGCAAAGTCCTGATCGTAACGCTTCTGGCCGCCGCCGCGCTTCAGCTGTTCCAGCTCCACGAACAGCTCGACGCCGCGCAGGCCAGCCGGGACGCGCTGGAAGCGCAGGTGGAGGCCACACGGCAGAAGAATGACGCCCTCAAGGGTGACATTGCCGAGGGCTGTACGCCGGAAAAAATCCAGGAGATTGCACGGCGGGAGCTGGGCTGGGTTCTCCCGGGCGAGTACGTATTTGGAAACTGAATCGGGAATCTGCGCCGCAGGGCGCTTGCCGTTCGGGCGGGAAGGCCCGGCGGCGCAAATTAGCGGAAGGAGAAACACAAAATAATATGGCGCTTCAGGTTGGGAGTATTCTGGAAGGAAAAGTAAGCAGCATTACCAATTTCGGCGCGTTTGTCGCGCTGGAGGGCGGCGGGTCCGGGCTGGTACATATCTCGGAGATCGCCAACACCTACGTAAACGATGTACACGACTTTTTGGAGGTAGGGCAGACGGTCAAAGTCCTGGTCCTGTCGGCGGAGAACGGGAAAGTAAATCTTTCCATCAAGAAGACCCTTCCGCCGCCGGAACGCCGCGGACCGCGTCCGGCCAGACCGGCGGCTCCACGGACATCCGCCCTGCCGCGGACGGCCTCTGCACCGCCCCGCGGGGTACACGCACGGCCTCCCGCGCCGTCGGGGGACCCGGACTTTGAGGACAAGCTGAAACACTTCCTCTCCTCCTCTGAAGGCAAGATGGCCGATCTGAACCGGGGCATGGATGGCCGCCGGGGCGGAGGCCGCCGTCGGAAATAATGTTTCAACCGCTGGGGACCGTCCGTCAAGGGCGGTCCCTTCCGTTTCGGGTACAGGCGCGGAATAAAAAAGGAGCCGCACCGGCAAAAAGAATGCCGGGCGGCCCAAGCGGGTGGGATATTGGAAAGCTTCCTATTTCATAGTACCATGTTTTTCCGGTGTTGTAAATAGGAAGTTTTGTCAATTTATGGCGAATTGGCTATTTTGCCGGAATCAGGGGAACATCTTGCGTCCGCCGGGAATGGCAGACACAAAAGGCCGCGGAAAAATTTCCACGGCCTTTTTACAGTCCTTCAAAACAGCGCCTCCTGGTCCGCCAGAACATCCTCGCCAATCCGGCGGAGCTGCCGGGCGTTTTCCTCCCAGAGCCGGTCAGCAATGGCCATCTTGCGCACAATGTTCTTTACCGTCAGGTCCAGGGCGGAACCCTCCCGGTAATCGGCGGGAAAGACAAAATCCACCCGGCCTTTTGCCAGCAGGTCCTCTACACCCGCCTGATTGCTCGCCTGATAGACCGCTATCGCCTGTCCCCCGTAAGCCCGCATCATTTTCATGCAGGGCACGTCGGAAAGGCCGTCGCCAAGATAGAGCATATTCGGAAAGGGAACCCGTTTGCTGTCGTCGGGCATGGAATCGTTCAGGGTTTTGTCGTCTGAGACATCCAGAACCCCTTTGTTAATCCGGTAGACGAACTGCGTTTTTGCCGTGAAGTTCACCGCCAGCTTCGGCCAGACCGGCCGGCCGGCTTCGTCATAGAAAAATTCACTTGCATAGATCTCCCGGAATTCCCCGCTGATGCAGGAACCCTCGATGATCTCCCGCAGGCCGGAGGAAATGATGTAGTGTTCCACCTCCACGCCCTGTTCCGCGCCGAAAGCGTTAATCCGTGCAAACCACTCCTCCACACCGGGAAAGAAGACGATTCCCCGGCCCTTTTCCACCAGGTCTTCCCGTGTAAATGGCAGCGACTTCCGCTCCGCTTCCCGCAGCATGGTGTACATGTACGCAAGCACGCCGTCAACGCGGTTCCGGCGGCCAAAGCCGTTGGCTACCGCCCAGAACTCCGCCGGAGTCATACCCAGGCTGGGGATGAATGCGTAATCCTGCATATCCGTTGTGCAGAGAGTTTTATCAAAATCATACAAAAATGCAATAATTGGACACTGTTTCATCCACAATTGCCCCTTTCGCGGCAAAGCGGGGTTCAGCCCGCTCCTCCGCTGTAATTGCGGCCAAACTTCAGCTCTTTGATGTTAATGCGGCGGGTGGGTTCCTCGTCCGCCGGAGGCGGCGCCGGCGCTGGCGTCGAAGGAAGCGCGGCTTCCGCAGGCTTTTTCTCCTCCAAGGGTTCCGGAGGCCGGTTCCGGCTGCTCTCAGGAATTTCCGGCGCGGATTCCTCCGCCTTTGCCGGGACCGGGGGCGTTTCGGTCATCTCCTGGGGCTGAGGCTGCGGCTCCTCGGCCGTCAGAACGGCGTTCACCTGCTCCTGAATTTCCGCAGAGGCAGCGGCTGTTTCCGTTTCGTCCTCAACAGCAAGCTCCGGCAGATGTTCCAGGAACTGAAGCTCCCGGGTGCAAAGTTCCCGGCTGGCGATGATAAACTGCTGCAATTCCTGCTTTCCGCGGTGGAGACGTTCCTCCCAGGCGGCGGAGTCCCGGCGGTAAGCGTCCATTTGCTCCTGGGTCGCCGCCTTGGCCTGGGCAAGAATTTCGTCCCGCTTTTCCTCCGCCTCCCGAACAATGTTGTCCGCCATACGCTGGGCGGTCAGCAGCGTCGCGCGCATGGAGTCCTCAGTGGCGCGGTACTCTTCCACCTTCTCCACCAGAACCTTCATCTTAGCCTTGAGGGTTGCATTTTCCTTATAAAGCGTCGTATAGTCGTCGGTCAGCTCGTCGAGAAACTCGTCGACCATCGTCATGTTGTAGCCTCCCATTACCGCCTTGGTAAAGGCGTGGCTGGAGACCTCCTGTGGTGTGAGCATATGCCAGGTTCCTCCCGTTGATCAGATTGCCGCCTGGTATCAGAAGTACAGGCCGCTGGGTTCCAGGTTTTCCAGCTCGTCGATCAAATCGCCCTCAATATCCACATGGTAGGGGGTGATAATGTACGTATTGGCGGCGACTTTCTTGATCTTGCCTTCCCCGGCGTAAGCCACGCCGGAGAGAAAATCGATCAGGCGGCGGGCAATGTCCTTGTTGGTGGATTCCAGGTTGAGGACAACCGTGCGTTTATCCTTCAGCTGGTCGGCAATTTCGGAGGCGTTTTCAAACCGTTCCGGCTTCACCAGGATCACCTTCAGTTGGGTTGTGGCATGAATATTCACCACCTTGCTGCGGCGCTCATCCATCTTTACGCGGCGGTCCTCAAAGGGATCCCGGCGAGGCTCCTCCTCAAAATCCTCATACTCCTCATCCTCATCATCATAAGGACGCAGCACTTTCTTAAACTCATCAATCAAACTCATGACCTACCTCCCGGCTTTCCTCATTCCAAAGCGGAACAGAATAAAATGGTAACTTCGCGGAATTATGTATAATGCCGGCTGCCAAAAATGGCGGAGCCTACCCGAACCATGGTAGCCCCGGCGCGGATGGCATCTTCATAGTCGGCGCTCATGCCCATGGATAGCTGTTGTAAGCTATTATGGTACAATTTCCCGCCAATGTCAACAAAAAGTGTCCGAACTTTCTCAAAATAGCGGCAATTTGCTGACCGATCCGCGTCTGCGGGCGGAATTGCCATCAGGCCCAAAACCTTGATATGCGGGCATTTCAGGGCAGCTTCCGCTCCGGCAAAAAGGTCGTTGGGCAGGAAGCCGCTTTTTGCCTCCTCCTCCCCGATATTGACCTCCAACAGTACATTTTGAACCAGATTCAGACCGGCGGCGGTTTTTTCAATGGCATCCAGCAGGGCCAGGGAACCGACGGATTCGATCAAATCCACCTTCCCCACCACCTGCTTGACCTTGTTCCGCTGCAAGTGGCCGATGAAATGCAGCGGCGCGCCGTCGTAAGCGTGGTCCGCCAGCTTGGCGGTCATCTCCTGGACCCGGTTTTCTCCCAGGGCATCGATCCCGGCGGCGACGGCTTCCCGGCAGGCGGTGGCGTCGTTCATTTTGCTCGCGCCTACCAGCAGGATTTCTCCCGGGTCCCGGCCCGCCTCCCGGGCGGCGGCGGCCATGTTCGCCCGTACCTGGGCGATGTTTTCGGCAATGGACATCTCAATCTTCCTTTTCTCTGTTATTGCAGAACCTTCCGGTCATACAGCCCCTTCGCTGACACGATCACCTTTTCCCCGTGCCGGATGAGCAGCTCGTTTTCCGTCCCCGACACGGCCTGCACCAAAACGAAATTTTCTCCGGTATACACAACGTTCACCGGCTTGAACCGCGCCCGCATTCCTACGACGCAATAAACGCCGGTCTCTTCCGTCCGGGTATAACCCCCGTCCTCGTTCTGCACGGTGCGCTCTGCCCGCAGGGCCGTTTTGGGTACGCGGATTCCTTCCGCGGTGTCGTAAAGGATTTCCGCCCGCTGCTGACGCAACAGAGTCAGCTCCTGCAGATAGCTTGTCCCTTTGAAAATGGTCACGACCCGTCCGTTCTCCGCCGGGCCGATGGAATCCAATACGACCGGTAAATCCCGGTCCACGCCCTTGGCAAACCGCAGCGATAACGTGCCGTTTGGCAGGGCGTCCAGCATGGCGGCATCCCCGGCGGTGAGGATGGCCGCGTAATACCAGATGTCGCCCAGGACCAGCTTGCCCACGTGACCGCCGGTCTCCGTCTGGGCGGTCAGGCTCCCCAGTTGGGAGGGCGTCATGCCGTCCAGCATTTCCGGCGTCAGAACCGTCTCGAAGCCGTCCACTTCGCCGGAATAGAGGCCCGCCTCCGGGGCTGTGATGCGCCGGACCGATCCCGCCGCCTGCGACCGCAGACTTTGCAGCTGCGTCTCCACTTCCTGAATCTGCGCGGGCAGGTCTCCGCCGCCGTCGGTGTAGTCCCGCTTCATCACCAGCGCCCGCAGCTCGGACGCCTCGTTTTCCGCGTCATAGAGGCGGTCCGCGGTGATGTGGCGGCGATAGCTCAAAATGCTTTCCCCGATCTGGCTGTCCAGCTTCTTGACGGTGCCGGAATCCAGGTTTTCCTGGGCGTAGCGGAGCTGTTCCAGGCGATTCGCCAGGGTTTCGATTTCCGCCTGACGGTCCAGGGAGGACTGGTCCGCATACACCGCCGCGACGGTTCCTCCGGCGCTGACCCGTTCGCCCTCCGCCCGCTGAATGCGGAGGAGCCCTCCGGAATCACCGGTCAGGACCCGTTCCGTCCGGACCACATAGCCGGTGGCCTCCACTCCAAGCTCGACTTGATAACCATAGGCCAGCGTGGTGGTGAGGGGATCGTTGATGTAGCCCGCGGCCTGAAAGACGAAATAGGACAACACCCCCAGGGCGACTGCGGCGGTGAGCAGCTTCATGCCCAGTCCTTGCCTGATCTTCATGACGTTATGTAGGGAATTCTTCCGGCGACAGCTCCACGGGCCGGATGGGGGCAATGGTGGAAATGGCGTGCTTGTAAATTACCTGCTGCCGGCCCTCGGTGTCGAGGATGACAACAAAGGCGTCAAAGCCGGCGATGACGCCCCGCATCTGAAACCCGTTCATGAGAAACATGGTGACGGGTACCCGGTCCCGTTTGGCCCGGAGGAGAAAAATGTCCTGTAAGTTCGCTTTGTTTTGCATAATCGTCCGCTCCTTTTTTCTGTGCCGCGCCCTGAATAAATTTGGCTTGCCGGAGAGCCGGGCGGCGGCGGTTGTTTCCCGGCCGGACGAAGGGTTCGTCCGCCATTCCTAGAATACGCCTGCCATAGAGAGAATTTCCGTCGAAATCTGTAAGGCCCGGGCAAAATCCCGGTCTTTTTCCCAAAAAATCCAATGGATGGCTGGATTCCGCCGCAGCCACGTCAGCTGCCGCTTCGCATACTGCCGGGAACGCAGCTTTACTTCCGCAATGGCCTCCGCTTCGCTGGCGGTTCCGTCCAGCACGCCCAGAAACTCCTTGCAGCCGATGGCCTGCAGGGCGGTTGCGTCTCTTGGAAGCCCCTGTGCCAGAAGGGCTTTGACTTCCGTCAGGAGTCCGTCGGAAACCATTCGGTCGACCCGTTGGTCAATCAGCGCCTTCATGTCCGCCCGGTCTGCGAATTGCAGACCCAGCCAGATTGCCTCGTAGCGGGGCGGCTGGTTTTTCGTGGCCTGATTGTGGGCCGTGATGGTCTCTCCGGTTTCCTGGTAGACCTCCAGCGCCCGAAGAATGCGTTTTTCATCGGCAGGATGGAGGCGTTCCGCCGCCGCCGGGTCTATGCGGCGGAGTTCTTCCAAAAGAGGAACGATACCCTCTGTTTTCAGACGCTCCTGCAGCTTTTGGCGGATTTCTCCGCCGGCCTGTCCGGCGGCAAAGCCGTGGTTCCGAATCACCGCGTCCATCCAAAGGCCCGTGCCGCCTACGAGAATCGGCAGCTTTCCCCGCTGCAAAATTCCGTCGATGATGGGGACGGCGGTTTCGGCGTAGCGGGCCGCCGACCAATGTTCGGATGGGTCTGCAACTGCAACCATGTGATGCGGAATACCATCCATTTCTTTTTCCGTGGGGGCGGCGGTGCCGATGGTCATTCCTTTGTAAATCTGCATCGAGTCCGCAGAGACCACCTCGCCGTTGTACCGCTTCGCCAGCAGCACGCCAAGGGTCGTCTTACCGCATGCGGTGGGGCCTGCGACGCAGACGATTTTTCCGTTCATGTCAAAACTCCCGTCCAAACTGCCGGGCTTTTTCCTTTGCCTCAGTCAGAATTTCCGGGACCTTCGACGGGTCCACGTCCAGACCGCCCGCAAACACGTAGTCAAACCGCGGAATGCCGAACATCTCCGACAACTGCTTCCAGTAGAGAACCCCCAGGCTCTCCGGCTTTTCAAAATCGCCGCCGGTGGTGATGTAAAGCAGCCGGGACGCCTTGCAGTCGCCGTGACAGCCGTCGGCCTCGTAGTGGTAGCACAGGCCGCAGGCGGAAATGTGTTCAATGTAGATTCGCAGCGCGGCGGGGAACGTCAGGTCCCAGAAGGGCGCCGCTACGACAATCGTTTCCGCCTCCCGGAAAATCCGCGCCGGACGAAACAGCGGGTCCGAAAAATCGCCGGAGGCGGCCAGCGCGTCCCGTTTCTCAAGGGCCGCTTCCGTAAACGGCTGCAAGCCCATTTTGTCTACCCGCACCATCGTATGCGCGTCGTCGGGGTGCGCTTCCTGCCAAGCGTCCAGAAAGGCCAACGCCACGCCGTACGTCCGGGACGCCGCTCCCCGCTGGCTGATGCAGGCGTTGACAAACAGGAGCTTCGTGCCCCAATCCGCTTGTTTCATTTCACTCCATCCCTTCAAACACCGTCGTGATTACCGGTTTGCCTTCCCGGTCCAGCAGAGGCGTCAGGCCGCCGCTGCTGCCCGATTGATGATAAAGATAATTTACACCCGTTTTCTTGTCAATCAAAATCTTTGTCCCCGTCGCAAAACTTTCCTGATTGTACCCGACCACAAACCGCTCGTTTTTCTTGCCCATAACTTCCTCCAATCTATGCTCGTTTGAACATTTTTTCCAATTCGTACTTCGTCAGCTTCACGGCGACGGGCCGCCCGTGGGGGCAATACTGCACCTCGCCGCTCTGCACCTTCTCCACCAGCACCCGAAGCTCTGCCGGGTCACTGGTCCACCCGCCCTTGATGGCCGCCTTGCAGGCCATGGTATGCAGCATGGCTTCCCGGCGTTCCTCCATGGAGCGGCCCGTGGTCAGGCACGACGCCAGTTCTTCCAGCGTCGCACAGGCGTCTGCGGCGTCGATGTCCGCCGGGACCTCCCGCACCAGAACGGTCCTGCCGCCGAAGTCCTCACAGGCAAAACCGAACCGCTCCAGCAGCGGCAGATTGTCCAGCAGCACCGCTTTGTCGGTCTCGTCGAGCTCCACCGCGGCAGGGGTCAGAAGCACCTGACGCGCCGGCGGCTCCTGCGTCGCTTTCAGACGGTCAAAGTTGATGCGCTCGTGAGCGGCGTGCTTGTCAATCAGCCATACACAGCCGTCCTCGCTCTCGCAGACAATGTACGTCCGCAGCACTTCCCCCGCAATCCGCCATGGCGCTTCTTTTACCGGCGCAATGGTTCGCTGACCGGGAACTTCTTCCCGCCGGGCCTGGGGAATCGCCGGAGGAAACGTTCGGGGTTTTTCCGGGACCGGTTTCTGTTCCTGCGGCAAATCGTTCCGGGTTTTTGCGCCGTAGGAAACGACCGGCGCGCTGTCCGACAGGCGCGCAGTTGCAGACGGTCTCTCTGAATTCCAAGCAGGAGGCTTTGGAGAATGGACCGTGGAGGATTTCGCTCCGCCGGCCGCTTGTGCGCGGTACGCTTTGGCATCCATGCTCTGGAAGAAATCGCCCCGCAGATTCTTTACCTGCTCCGGCTGCGGCGCGGTAGGTTGAGGCGTCCCCTTTGCGGCAAGGCTGTCCAAAACGGTGTGGTATACCGCGTCAAATACTTCCCGTTCTCCGGCAAATTTTACCTGCGTCTTCGCCGGGTGAACGTTCACGTCCACCAGCGTTACCGGAAGCGTGACCGCCAGCACACAACCCGGAAATTTGCCCTTCATGATCTGATTCCGATATCCTTCTTCCAGCGCGGCGGTCAGGAGCTGGGATTTGATAAACCGTCCATTGACGAAAAACACCTGCATGGACCGGGACCCGCGGCATTGCAGCGGCGCGGTCACAAAACCGGATACGGAAACGTCTCCGCCGGTTCCCTGTACGGGCGTCAGGCTTTTGGCGAAGTCCCGGCCCAGCGCGGCGTAAATCGCAGATTCCAGACGTCCGTCGCCGGGGGTGTGCAGGGCGTCCGCGCCGTCCTTGCGGAACTGGAAGGATATATCTGGATGAGACAACGCCAAATGCTGCATCAGACCGTTTACAGCAGCAGTTTCCGCGCTGTCCTTCCGCATGAATTTCAGACGGGCGGGCGTGTTATAAAACAAATCTTGTACTGTAATTGCAGTGCCCTCCGGTGCGCCTGCGTCCTCCACCGAACCGGGTACGCCGCCTTCCAGGTGCAGGGACGCCCCAGCGGGATCGCCCCGGCGGCGGGACAGGATATCCACCCGGCTTACGGCGGAAATCGCCGCCAGCGCCTCGCCGCGAAAACCCAGCGTACCGATTTTTTCCAGGTCTTCCGGCTCCCGGAGCTTGGAGGTCGCATGGCGCAGAAACGCCGTGGGCAGTTCCGCCGGCGGAATGCCGCAACCGTTGTCCGTCACACGAATCAGGCCCATACCGCCCCGCCGGATCTCCACCACTACGGCGGAACTGCCTGCGTCAATGGCATTCTCTACCAGTTCCTTGACAACGCTCGCCGGACGCTCCACGACCTCGCCTGCTGCAATCAGATCCGCCACGTGGGGGGGAAGCTGTTGAATCATTTGCGTACCTCCTTTCAGGTCCTTGTTACAAAATCAGCATCACCAGGGGAATTGTCACAACTGCGGCCAGTGTAGTAACAAACGTCACCTGCGCCATGCATTTTGTGTCTCCGCCGTATTCCATACACAACAGCGCGCCATTCATCGCGGCGGGCATCGCCATCTGCACGACGCCTACCTGCATAACCAGTCCGCCAAACCCCAGGGCGGTCAAAATCGGATACAGCGCCGCAGGCAGCGCAAGCAGACGGATTGCCGTCAGAATCCACATCCGCGGCGAAGCCAGCACATCTTTTACCGGCAGGTCCGCCAGCAGAGAGCCAACCAGCATCAAGCTCAGCGGAACCGATACGTCTCCCACCAGCGACAGCATCTCTCCAATCAGCGCCGGAGGCCGAAACCGGGCAAACGCCAGAACCAGTCCCAGCGCCGCCGCCAGCACGCAGGGCGACAGCAGTTGTTTCCATTGAAACCGCTTCGCGCCAACCAGCAGCAGCGGACCGACGGTATAGTTCAGCAAATTGAAGGGAATCGCCAGAATTACGGCGTAAAACAACGCCTCCGGCCCAAACAGGCCCATCACAACCGGGTAGCCGATGAACCCAACGTTGTTGAACACCATCGTATAACGCCACACGCCGATTTGTCCCGGCGTGCCGCCCAGCAGACGCGGAACCGCCAGGGCAAAAAGGAATTCCAGCGCGTAAAACACAACGCCTACGCCCAAAACCGAGAGAATCACACTGGCTTCCGGCAGCTCGTCTCCCATCAGCACGGTCCCCACAATCATCGCCGGCATGGTGATGTTCAGCGAGAGCTTGGAAAGTTTCGAGTCCACCTCCCCGCCCAGATAGCCCAGGCGGTTTGCAAGACAGCCCGCACCCAAGGCGAATAAAATGACCAGCATTTCGCTGAGGGTGTCCAGAAAACGCATGGTTTATTCCTCCAAACTTGCCTCACGCAAGGATTGTTAAATAGGACAGGGCGTTGTACGCCGCGTGAATGACCACGGAAGCCCAAAGCGTGCCGGAATGGTCGTAGGCCCAGGCCAGCACCAGCCCGGGAATCAAATACGGCGGCATCCGTAAAAAACACGACAAATCCCGCCGCGCTACGGCAAACTGCCACACATGAAGCAGCGCAAACAGCAGACAGCTTACCACATACGCCTGCAAGCGGCTGCGGTCCTTCAGGCTTCCGAAGACAAAACCGCGGAACAATACTTCTTCCACGAACGGCGCAAGAAACACCACAATCAAAAGCATCGACAGCGGCGCGCCGCTGGCATGTCTGGAAATGGCAGAGTCGTTGAGGTTCGCGGGGGCTGGACTGGAAAAGAGCAGATTCAGCCCGTACAGGGCCGCCAGACCAACAGCGGCCGTTTTCATGGCTGTATGGGGGTCTTCGGCAAAACGCCGGGTGGTTCTGACCAGAAAACGGCGGAAAATCAGAACCGTGACGGCAAATACCACGTAGTAGTACAGAACGCTTTGAAGATCTCTGTCAATGGACCATCCAAAAAGCTCTTCTGCCCGGGAAAAGACAGGACCGGCCGCCAGAGGCAAGAGGAAAAGGTACAGCGCAAAAAAGACAATCCCTGTAAACTGTTCTCCCGGCGTCAGACTGCCCTTTCGTGTCCTTAACGGGACTTTGCGTCTCATTGCAGTTTTTGTTTCAGCTCGTAGAGCAGGCTCATGGCCTCAATTGGCGTCAGGGTGTCGGGCTGGCAGCGCCGCAGGGCGTCCAGCACTTCCCCCTCGCTGATCGAACCCAGCGAAACCTGTTCCGTTTCCCGGCGGGGCAGGGCGCGGGGACCGCTGTCCGCTTCCAGTTCCTTCAGGATGGTACGCGCCCGCTTCAGCACCGTTTCCGGCAGGCCCGCCAGACGCGCCACTTCAATGCCATAGCTGCGGTCCGCGCCGCCGGGGAGAATTTTACGCAGGAAAATGATATCCTCGCCCCGGGTCTTTACCGCGATGTTGCAGTTGACCGTACCGGGGAGGACGTTTTCCAATTCGGTCAATTCGTGGTAATGCGTTGCAAACAGGGTTTTGGCACGTTTTTTCTCCGCGCAGTGTTCCAGAACCGCCCGGGCAATGGACATGCCGTCGTAGGTGGAGGTCCCCCGCCCGATTTCGTCCAGAATCAGGAGGGAGTTTTTCGTTGCACAGCGGAGAATGTCGGCCACCTCCGTCATTTCCACCATAAACGTGGATTGTCCGGCAGAGAGGTCGTCGCTGGCGCCTACGCGGGTAAAAATCCGGTCAACCACGCCAATATGGGCGTGGGACGCCGGGACAAAGCTGCCCATTTGAGCCATGAGAACAATCAGGGCCACCTGTCGCATATAGGTTGATTTTCCCGCCATGTTGGGACCGGTGATGATGGCCGTACGGCCTTCTTTTTCGCCCATAAAGGTGTCGTTGGGAACAAACAGCGCGTCTTTCAAAACCTGCTCCACCACCGGATGACGTCCGTCCCGGATATCGATGATTCCGGACTCGTCCACATCGGGGCGGCAATAGTTATTCCGCACCGCCGCCGACGCCAGGGACGCCAGAGCGTCGATTTCCGCCACGGCATCCGCGCTTTTCTGGATGCGGGCGGATTGGGCGGCGATATCCAGGCGCAGCTGGGTAAACAGCTCATATTCCAGGGCTGTCACCCGTTCCGACGCGGTCAGGATGGAGTGTTCCAGGTCCTTGAGTTCCTGGGTGATGTACCGCTCTCCGTTGGCGACGGTCTGCTTGCGCACGTAATCCGCGGGCACCTGGTCCTTGAAGGAATTGGAGACCTCGATGTAATAGCCGAAAACCTTGTTGTAGCGGATACGCAGGGTTCGGATGCCGGTACGTTCTTTTTCTTTGGCCTCCATTTCGGTGATAACGTCCTTGCCGCCGTTGAGGATGTGCCGGAGCTGGTCCACGTCTTTGTGGAAGCCGTCGCGGATGATGCCGCCCTCCCGGACGGAAAACGGCGGCTGATCATCAATGGCGGCGGCAATGCGTTCGCCAATGTCCGTCAGGGTGTCCAGGCCGTCCGCCAGCTCGGCAAGGCGGCGGTCAGAGGCCGCAGCGGTATAGGCTTTGACTGCGGGAAGTTTTTCGATGGCGGAACGCAGGGAAACCAGGTCGCGGCCTCCGGCGGAACCATAGACGATGCGTCCGATTAAGCGTTCCATATCACCCAGGCCGCTCATGGAGGCGATGAGTTCTTCACGGTTAATGCTGTCGCCCACCAGGGCCGCAACGGCGGAATTCCGGCGGCAGATGCCGGCAGCGTTGAGGAGGGGACGCTCTAACCAGCTCCGGAGGCGGCGGGCGCCCATTGGGGTACGGGTGCGGTCCAGAACCCAAAGAAGACTCCCTTTTTTCTCCTTGCTGCGGAGGGTTTCCGTCAGTTCCAGATTCCGGCGGGCAGTCAGGTCCAGTTCCATAAACCGGCCCTGTTCGTAATAGTCCAGGTCGTTGATGTGGGAAAGGTCGGTTTTTTGGGTTTCGTATAAGTAGTGGAGCAGCCCGCCCAGGGCCATAGCCGCGGCAGGGTTTGGAAGACGTTCAAAGGCGTCGTCGCCAAATTGCTTGCGGATATTTCGTTCCGATTCCCGAAGGAGAAAGCGGCGTTCCCCGGCGTTTTCAACGCGGCAGCGGAATTTGTCCCGGAGGGTGGATGTCAAACCGTCTTCGGAGGCCGCGCCGTCGTTGAGGACGGCTTCCGCAGGAGAAAAGCGGCCCAGTTCGTTGATGGTATGTTCCAGACGGTCCTTGCCGGTGAAGGAGGTCAAATGTGTTTTGCCGGTGGTTACGTCACAGAAGGCGGCTCCGGCCCCTTGGGAGTCCAGGTAGATTCCGCAGATAAAGTTGCTTGCTTTGTCGTCGAGACAGGAGGCGTCTGTGACGGTTCCCGGTGTGACGACGCGGATAATGTCGCGTTTGACAAGTCCCTTGGCTTTGGAAGGGTCTTCCATTTGCTCGCAGATTGCCACTTTATAGCCTTTGGCAATCAGGCGGGCGATGTAGGCGTCACTGGAATGGTATGGAATTCCGCACATTGGGACTTGTTCGGTTTCTGGTTTTGCGTGTTTTCCTTTGTCGCGGCTGGTAAGGGTCAAGTCCAGTTCTTTGGATGCCAAACGGGCGTCATCGTCGAACATTTCATAGAAATCGCCCAGCCGGAAAAATAAAATGGAATCCGGGTTGTTCTTTTTTATCTCAAGATACTGCTTCATCATTGGCGTCAGCTCTGCCAATCAAAATCACCTCACAGAGGGTAGATCGCCATTCGCATGGCTGGTGCATTTTGAACCCCCCATTTCTCTTTTCTCTCGCCAGAGAAAAGAGAAACGGGCCGTTCACGGTCCAAAGAGAAAAGAGCGCTTGTTTGGACTGGCGGAAACTTTTGACTTGGTGGAAGGGCTCCCGGAAGTCCAATTCGACTTGCCTCTGCGTCTGACTCCGCTGCCGCTGCTGCGGTGCGTGAAAGGGCTTGGCGCTATTGGGCACTTGAAAAGGCTTGGTCCCTTTTGTTCCTGGATTGCTGCTAAATTGCTTTAATTGAGGTTTTACTGTCTAAAAAATCTTTTACTTCGGCCATTTTCGACAGATTAGTTCGTCTACGGATACCTCATAAAAATCTGCCAGCGCAATCAGCTTGCTCATGGAAGGTTCTCGTTCGCCGCGCTCATAATTTTGATAGCCTCGCAAACTCATTTTACACCCTTTTGCCGCTTTTACTTGCGTAAGATTTCGTTCCAATCTTAGCGAAATTAACTTTTCACAAAAATTCATAACATTTCCTCTTGACATGCACATTTGAACATGATATACTTCGAATGTGCATATTTGTGCATTGCTGTTTTTGGGAGGTACAAAATGAAAGACTATTTGGATTGCTTATATACATACGTCATGGAACATCGCATTTCGACTTCTATCAAAGATTTCAAGGATTATCAGACCTGTTTGCAAAAATATCGGGATGCATACCAAAAAATCGAAGAGACCCTGACAGAAGAACAATTAGGTTACTTTTGTGAATTATCCGAAGCCAGAAATAGTCTGGATGGCCTCGAAGACAAATGGTTGTTTGCAGAAGCCGTCGCACTTGGAAAATGGATGGCCCGTTAAACCGGCTCACCGTAGAGCGCCCAGGTGTTGCTGTCTGTAATTTTTACATCTAAAAATTGTCCAACCAGCTCTGTCCCGCCTTTCAGACGCACCAAACGGTTTCCTTCTGTCCGCGAGGACAACGGAAATTCTGTGTCGCCGCTCTCGCCGTCCGCCAGCACCCGGACCCTCTGTCCTACATACGCCCGGTGCAGCTTCGCCGACTGGGTGTTCTGTACCTCTAAAAGTGTGTCAAACCATTTCTGCTTTTCCGCCCTGGAAACCGGGTCCGGCATATCCGCCGCCTTTGTTCCCGGACGTGGACTGTATATGAACGTAAACAGTGCGTCAAAGCCGATTTCTTTCACCAGCGATACCGTATCCATGGCTTCCGCCTCTGTTTCGCCTGGGAAGCCGATAATCACATCACTGGTCAACACCAGTCCCGGCATGACGCTTCTTGCATACCTTACCAATTCCTGGTACTGCGCACGGGTATAACGCCGGTTCATTTCCTGTAAAATGCGGTCGTTTCCTGACTGGAACGGTAAGTGGAGCTGTCTTGCTACATGGCGGCTTCCGGCCATAGTATCAAACAGTTTCTTTGTGGCGTCCTTCGGATGGCTGGACATGAAACGAATCCAGAATTCACCGTCTATCTGATCAATTTCCCGAAGCAAGTCCGAAAAATCATATTCTATTTCCAGATCATTGCCGTAAGAATTGACGTTCTGTCCCAGGAGCGTAATGTCTTTGTAGCCCTCCTGAACCAGCTGACGGACTTCCGTCAAGACGGCCTCCGGGTCCCGGCTCCGTTCCCGCCCGCGAACATAGGGCACGATACAATAGGAACAAAAATTGTTGCAGCCGTACATGATGGAAACCCACGCTTTTACGCCTCGTTCCCGCACAACCGGCAAGCCCTCTGCGATGCAGCCGTGTTCGTCCTGAATGGAGAAAACCCGTTTCCGACTCTCATAAACCTGCCAGAGTAATTCCGGAAATTTCCAGAGCGCCTGCGGTCCAAAAACCAAATCGACATGGCGGTAGGACTCCCGAATACGGTTTGCTGCCCGCTCCTCCTGCGCCATACACCCGCACAGGATAATGACCTGTCGGGGATTTTCTTTTTTTGTGTGGGTTAATATGCCCAGATTGCCGAAAACTCGCTGCTCTGCGTGTTCCCGTACTGCGCAGGTATTTACCAGAACCAAATCTGCTTTTTCCGGTTCACTCGTAAAGCAGAAGCCGCAGGCATCCAGCATTCCCATTAAGCGCTGTCCATCGGCTACGTTCTGCTGACACCCGAAGGTTTCCACACAGGCGGCGGGCTGATTTTCGCCCCAGAGGGTTCGGATTTTGTCCATAAATTCTCGCTGCCGTGCCAGCTCTGCCTCTGGCACCAATACATTTTCCCGTTTCAAAACGGCCCTCGCCCCTTTCAGAAAGACTTGAAATCGAGAGTATCATAGCATAAAAACTTCGAAAGTACAAGGCTTTTCCCGAATGAAAGGGAATGCTCTGACCAATCCTTGCATCAGCAAACCATGAGAAATTGCGCCTGAAAGAGATGGTGAACACACAGGTCCGCCCCTGCAGCGATTTAACGGACATTCCTATAAAATACCCCTCTTGCAATTGCCGGAGGAAGTTGGTATAATACCCACCATGATTGAATACGAAAGGACGAGAGATATGGCGGATGAGATCAGACCGGCCGAGAGCCGCAACTTTATCCATACCTTTATTGAGGAGGACGTCGGCCCCGGCGGGCAGTTCGAGGGCATGACCGTCCACACCCGTTTTCCCCCGGAACCGAACGGCTACCTTCATATTGGTCACTGCAAGGCCCTGACCATCGACTTTGGCACAGCGGAAAAATACAATGGTCTCTGCAACCTGCGCATGGACGATACAAACCCATCCAAAGAAGACGAGGAGTATGTGGAGGCCATCAAGGAGGACATTCACTGGCTGGGCTTTGACTGGGGCGACCGCTTCTTCTACGGTTCCGATTATTTTGAAGAGGATTACCGACAGGCGGAGGGCTTGATAAAAAAAGGTCTGGCCTATGTCTGCCAGCTGACGCCGGAGGAATTCAAGGAATACCGCGGCAGCATCGGCGTCCCCGCCCGCAGTCCCTACCGGGACCGGCCCATCGAGGAAAGCCTGGACCTGTTTCATCGTATGCGGGCCGGAGAATTCCCGAACGGCTCCATGACGCTCCGGGCAAAAATCGACCTTACAAGCGGCAACTTCAATATGCGCGACCCGGTGCTGTACCGCATCAACCACCTGCCCCATCACCGGCAGGGCAATAAATGGTGCATTTATCCCATGTACGACTTCGCGCACCCCATCCAGGACGCCCTGGAAGGCGTGACACACAGTCTCTGCTCCCTCGAATTTGAGGCGCACAGGCCCCTGTATGACTGGGTGGTCGCGCATTGCGACCTGCCCGCAAAGCCGCGGCAGATCGAGTTTGCGCGTCTGGGCATTGACCATACGGTCATGAGCAAGCGGAAGCTGCGGCGGCTGGTTGAGGAAGGCCGCGTCTCCGGCTGGGACGACCCCCGCATGCCGACTCTCTGCGGCCTGCGCCGCCGGGGCTATACGCCGCGGTCGATCCGGAATTTCTGCGAGCGGATTGGCGTTGCGAAGGCGGCCAGCGTGGTGGAGTACGGCTTCCTGGAGCACTGCCTCCGGGAAGACCTGAATGAAACGGCGGAACGTGTGATGGCGGTTCTGCGGCCCATTCGGCTGACCATCACAAATTACCCGGAGGACAAAACGGAAACCGTCACGGTGGAAAACAACCCCGTAGACCCTGCCGCCGGAACGCGGGAGGTTTCGTTCTCCCGGAATCTCTGGATTGAAGCCGACGACTTTCTCCCGGAGCCGGTTCCGAAGTACAAGCGGCTGTACCCGGAGGGACCGGAATGCCGTTTGAAAGGCGCGTATCTCATCCGCTGCACCGGCTGCGTCCGGGACGCGGCGGGAAACGTGACGGAAGTTCTCTGTGAATACGATCCCAACAGCCGGGGCGGCGACCCTGCCGATGGCCGTAAGGTCAAGGGCGCGACGCTGCACTGGGTGGACGCAGGCACAGCTGTGGATGCAGAGGTCCGGCTGTACAGCGACCTGTTCACCGACCCGGACCCGGATGCGGCGGACAAAGATTTCATCGACTGCCTGAACCCGGATTCCCTGGAAACGCTGACCGGCTGCAAGGTGGAGGCATCCCTTGCAGGCGCCGCCGCGCCTGCAAACTTCCAGTTCCTGCGGCAGGGCTACTTCTGCTTGGACAGCAAGGACGCCAAGCCGGGACATCTGGTATTCAACCGCAGTGTTTCTTTAAAGGACAGCTATAAAAAATAATATCTGCAAAAACGTCCCGGTGAGAGGCTTCTCACCGGGACGTTTCCCATCAATCGACAATATCCACGGAAACCTTTGTGCCGAGGCGCTGGGCGTAGGCGCGGACAACTGTACGAATCTCCTTGGCGATCCGGCCCTGACGGCCAATCACCTTTCCCATATCGTCCGGGGCCACCCGCAGCTCCAGGGTCAGCTCCTGACTGCCCTGGACCTCCGTCACAGAAACCGCTTCGGGGTTGTCCACCAGGTTTCTGGCGATGTAGAGCAGCAAGTCTTTCATGGTCTGCCCTCCGAATTAGAGGACATCCACTTTTTTCAGCAGCGCCCGGACGGTATCCGTGGGCTGCGCGCCAGACTTGATCCAATTCTGGGCGCGTTCCGTATCCACCTGAATCACGGCGGGGGAAACGCAGGGGTTGTACGTTCCGATTTCCTCAATGAAACGGCCGTCGCGGGGGAACCGGGAATCCGCAACCACGATGCGATAGAAGGGAGCCTTTTTCGCGCCCATACGGCGCAGTCTGATTTTAACCATGTGTAAACCTCCAAAAAATCAAAAATTTTTGTTATTTCTATAAATGCTATGCACTTATATGCGAAATCAGTGCGCTTATTTGAAGCGCTTTTTCCGTCCGAAGCCGTAGAGACGGGAATTTTTCCGGCCGCCCATCTGGGGAACCCGGCCTTTGCTCATCTGCTTTGTGAGCTGCTGCATGACCTCGAACTGCTTCAAAAGACGGTTTACGTCAACCACTTCCAGGCCACAGCCTGCGGCAATCCGTTTTTTGCGGCTGGCGTTCAGAATTTGCGGATTTTCCCGTTCCAGGGGGGTCATGGAGAGGATAATGGCCTCTGTGTGGGCCATCATTTTTTCATCAATGGAAGCCCCTTCCAGCTGCTTTCCCAGTCCGCCGGGCATCATGCCCAGGAGCTGGGTCAGATCACCCATGTTCCGGAGCTGCTGAAGCTGGTCGTAGTAATCCTGAAGCGTAAAGCGGTTTTTGCGGAGCTTTTCCTCCAGCTTGGCGGCCTGTTTTTCGTCATAGGCGGCTTCCGCCTTTTCGATGAAGGAGAGCAAGTCGCCCATGCCCAGAATCCGGGAGGCCATACGGTCCGGATGGAAGGGCTCAATCATATCCAGCTTTTCGCCGGTGCCCGCGAATTTGATCGGCTTACCGGTAGCCGCGCGAATCGTGAGGGCCGCGCCGCCGCGGGCGTCGCCGTCGAGCTTGGTGAGAATCACGCCGTCAATGCCCAGGGCTTCGTCAAAGGCCGTCGCGGCGTTGACGGCATCCTGACCGGTCATGGCGTCGACCACCAGAAGAATTTCATTGGGATGGACGGCGGCTTTCATCCGTTTCAGTTCTTCCATCAGGGCTTCGTCCACGTGCAGACGGCCTGCCGTGTCCAGGAAAACCATGTCGCTGCCGTGGTCCTTCGCGTGGCGGACAGCGGCCTCCGCAATCTTTACCGGGTCGCCCTGGCCCTGCTCGAAAACCGGCAGGTTCATCTGTCCGCCGACAACCTTCAGCTGTTCGATGGCGGCAGGACGGTACACGTCGCAGGCCGCCAGCAGAGGCCGCTTTTGGTACTGCCTGCGCATCAAACCGCCAAGTTTGGCGGTGGTGGTGGTTTTTCCGGAGCCTTGCAGACCCACCATCATCACAACAGTCGGTCCATTGTTTGCCATTGTCAGCCGAGCGTTGGAGCCGCCCATAAGGTTTGTCAGTTCCTCATTAACGATTTTGACAACCTGCTGGGCCGGCGTCAGACTGTCCAGCACGTCGGAGCCGACGGCCCGTTCGGTCACGGAAGCGACAAACTCCTTGACCACCTTATAACCCACATCGGCTTCCAGGAGCGCCAGACGGACCTCGCGCATGGCTTCCCGCACGTCATTTTCGGTGAGACGGCCCTTGCCCCGGAGGCGTTTGAATGCAGCGTTCAGTTTTTCGGTCAATCCTTCAAATGCCATAAGCTCATTCCTTCAGTGCGTCCGCCTCCTCGCAGATCATGTCTGTGAGCTGCCGGATGCGGCGGTCGTCGTAGTAACGATAGTTGATTTTCTGAATCTCCGCGGCGGCGGATGCAATCGCGTCCAGGTGGGCGCCGCGGGAAAGAAACCGCTTGATAATCCCGGTTTTGTCCTCCATGTCCTGCATCACGGTTTCCGCCCGGACAATCACATCCCGGACGCCCTGACGGGAGATTCCGGCGTTTTCAGCGATTTCGGCAAGAGAGAGGTCCTCATTGTAATAGAGGTCGAAAAACTCCTTTTGCCGTTCGGTCAGGAGTTCCCCGTAAAAATCAAAGAGCATCGTCATGCGGTAAGTTTGGTTTTTCAAGAGGCCGCCCCCTTCTGTAAAGTTCGACGCCTTTACAACGAAAACTAGTTTACCCGATTTTCCCCTGCTTGTCAAGGGCGAAAAAGAGAGAATTTTGACAAAACCGGAAAATCATGAAATTGCAGGAATGTCTGTTGGATAAACGCGGGTACAGTTTTCCAGTTTCTCCGTCTCTTTGGGGGAAATATAAATTTCCGCGGACTGGGAGAGATCGTTTTCCAGAAAACGCTCGTCCTGAAAAAGCCGAAGGATTTTGGGCCAGTTTGCCGCTGCGTCCTCCGTTTCCAGCCAGAGTCCCAGAAGCGGCCCCGGCTGTCCCTCCGGGGCGTCAATGTAGTCATAGCCGTTGTCCTGGACGGCTTTTTTTGTGACTTCCTCAATGCGGTCGGGAATTGCGTAGCGCAGATCCAGGTCAGGGTTTTCCAGCTTTCCGGGATTTAATGCAATGACAATCGTCTGCATGGCGGACCTCCTTTTTAACTGTATGTGAATATTTTATCATGAGCGGCTGCATTTGTCCACCACTTGCGCCGGGGGCTGTGAAATGCTATACTGAGTCAGACCTTTTTGCGGTAGGATTGAAAGGAGTTTTTTCATGGTTTTTGATGCGCATGCTGATTTGTTTTATGATGTAACCCGCCGGCGTCTGGCGGGAGAAACCCACGTGCTGGAACGCCGTCATCTGGACCGCCTCCGCCAGGGCGGAATCGAAGGGATCGCGCTGGCGTACTGGTATGGAACCGGCAGTGAGGACGAAGCGTTCTGGAAGGAAATTCCAAATATAAGCACAGCCTCGGACCGCCTGAGAGTTATGCAGGACTGTGCGCGGGCGGAACTGGCGGAGTGCCCCTGGCTGACCGCAGTCCGCACGGCGCAGGAGGCGGAGGAAGCAAAGGCGGCCGGAAAGATGTACGCGTTTTTGTGCATCGAAGGCATGGAGGGCGTACAGAATCTGGAGGAAATCGATCTTCTGGCGGAGTCCGGCGTACGGACTGCCATGCTGACGTGGAACGAGGAAAACCAATTTGCCGCCGGAGCCAAACAGGACCCGGAGAAGGGCTTGACGGAATTGGGCCGTCAGGCGGTCCGGCGTCTGGGGGACCGGGGCGTTCTGCTCGACGTATCCCACCTGAGTGACGGCAGTCTCCGGGACGTTCTGAAAATTGCGCAGGGCCCCGTGATTGCGTCGCACTCCAACTGCCGCGCCCTGTGCGACGTCCGCCGCAACCTGACGGACGACCAGCTCCGGGCCATTCGGGACGCCGGCGGCGTGGTTGGAATAAACGTTACCAACACGTTTGTGCATGAGGACCCGGCGAAGCAGACGGCGGAAATGCTGGCGCTCCACGCCGCACACATTGCAGATGTGATTGGCGTGGAGCGCGTGGGCTGCGGATTTGATTTTTGTGAGTTCATGGGGCCGGGCAACGAAGGGGTATTGAAGGATTGCACCTGCATTCCGGACTTTTTCGCCTGCCTGGAACGTCTGGGCATGAACGCCCGGGAACGTCAGATGGTTGCAGCGGAAAACTTCCTGCGCGTCCTGGCCTGAAACGGCGTTATTTTGTGACGCAAAGCGTTCCGTTTTCCAGCTTTTTGACGTGAATCTCTCCGTCCTCGACGCAGAGACTTGCCGTGTCGCCTTCCTTGAGGGTGCCGTCCAGCATCCGCTCTGCCACGGCGTCTTCAACCTTGTTCTGGATGCAGCGGCGGAGCGGACGCGCGCCATATTTCGGATCAAAGCCCTCCTTGGCAAGTTCGGCAACGGCGTCGTTTCCGGCGTCCAGATGCAGGCCCATGGTCTCCATGCGGGTGGAAACCGTGTTCAGCATCCGCTTTGCAACTTCGCGGATATCGTCCTCGTTCAGGGCGCGGAAAACAATGATGTCGTCAATGCGGTTCAGGAATTCCGGACGGAACGTCTGGCGCAGCTCGGACATGACGGTTTCCTTCGCCTGCTGAAACTTCTGCTCGGCGTCCTCTTTAGCCTCCTGGGCGGCGGAGAAGCCCAGACGCGTTCCGGCGGTGGTGAGGCTCTTGGCCCCGATGTTGCTGGTCATTACGATCACGCTGTTTTTGAAATCCACCGTACGGCCCTGGGAATCGGTAATCCGACCGTCGTCCAGGATTTGCAGCAGAATGTTCCATACGTCTTCGTGCGCTTTTTCGATCTCGTCAAAGAGGATCACGGAATAGGGCTTTCTGCGAACTTTTTCCGTAAGCTGTCCGCCCTCGTCGTGGCCGACGTAGCCCGGAGGGGAGCCAATCAGACGGGAGACCGTATGCCGCTCCATATACTCGGACATGTCAATCCGGACCATGGCGGATTCGTCGCCGAACATGGCTTCCGCAAGAGATTTGCACAGCTCGGTTTTGCCTACGCCCGTGGGACCCAGGAACAGGAAGGAACCAGTCGGACGTTTGGGGTCCTTCAGGCCGACGCGTCCGCGCCGTATGGCGCGCGCCACAGCTTGAACCGCCTCGTCCTGCCCCACAACGCGCTCATGGAGAATTTCCTCCATACGCAGGAGCCGTACGCCTTCGTCCTCGGTGAGCCGGGTGACGGGGATGCCGGTCCAGCCGGACACCACCGCGGCAATGTCTTCCGCCGTCACCGGACGGTGTTCGCGAGCGCTCTTGCGGCGTTTGTCCCGCTCGATCTCAATTTGTTCCTGGTAGTCCTTTTCGATATCCCGGAGCTTGGCGGCGGTTTCGTAATCCTGATGTTCAATCGCGGCTTCCTTGTCCTTGGAAAGCGCCGCGACCTTTTCTTCCAAACTCTTGAGTTCAGGGGAAAGTTCTTCTTCCTCCATGCGTACCCGGGAAGCGGCTTCGTCCATCAGGTCGATGGCCTTGTCGGGGAGGAAGCGGTCGCTGATATAGCGGCTGGAAAGACTGACGGCCGCTTCCAGGGCCTCGTCAGTCACCTGGAGTTTATGATGGGATTCGTACTTGGGGCGCAGACCCTTGAGGATTTCCAGAGAGGCTTCCGGGCTGGGTTCGCCCACCTGTACGGGCTGGAAGCGGCGTTCCAGGGCGGCGTCTTTTTCGATATACTTCCGGTATTCATTGAGGGTCGTTGCGCCGATGACGCGAATTTCACCACGGCCCAGAGCGGGCTTGATAATATTGGCGGCATCCACGGCGCCCTCGGCGGAACCCGCGCCTACGATGGTATGGAGTTCGTCGATAAACAGAATCACATCGCCGGCCCGGCGGACTTCCTCCAGCGCCTTTTTAATGCGTTCCTCAAATTCGCCCCGGTACTTGGTTCCGGCCACCATGCCGCTGAGGTCCAGAGACAGAATGCGCTTGTCAAGAAGATCGTCGGGAACGTCGCCCATAACGATTTTCCGTGCCAGGCCCTCCGCAATGGCGGTCTTGCCGACGCCGGGTTCGCCAATCAGACAAGGGTTGTTTTTCGTCCGGCGGGAGAGAATCTGAATCACACGCTGAATCTCCGTGTCGCGCCCGATAACCGGGTCCAGCTTGTTGGCACGGGCGTCGGCGGTGAGGTCGCGGGTGAATTCCCGGAGGGTTTTGTTCTGTCCGCCCTTGCCGGGGTCCTCCCTGACAGCGGAAGCCTTGTTTTGTCCCGTGCGGGGGGTGTCGTTGAGCTTCTTCATCAGCGCGGAATAGAGATGACGGGCGTCCACGCCGGCGGCTCGGAGAATCCGTACCGCCATGTTGTTGCCCTCCCGGAGCAGCCCTGCAAGAAGGTGTTCGGTGCCGACATAATTATAATTCCCGCGAATGGAATCCTCCATGGCGATTTCCACGACGCGGCGGGCGCGCGGGGTAAGGCCCTGGGCGGGGTTGCTGCCGGGAAGCCCTGCGCCGATGCTCTTTTTGATGATGGAAACGACCATGTGGTCGGTCAGGCCCGCTTCGGTCAGGACGGTGTGTGCAATGCAATTCTCCTGGCGCATGAGTCCCAGCAGAAGGTGTTCGGTGCCCACATAGCCATGTCCCAGCTCTCCGGCGGCCTCCTGGCTGAAACGGAGGGCTTCCTCCGCTTTCGGACTGAATTTACGTTCGTTCATATATTTTCAACTTCCTTTCTTTGGAAATGTGTGTGGATTACTGCTTTTCGGCTTCCAGAGCGCGAATCTGGTCCCGAAGTTCCGCGGCGCGCTCAAAGTTCTCCTGCTGAACCGCTTGCTGCATCTCAATACGAAGGGCGTTGAGCTGACGGGTCCTGGCAAATTCGTTCTGATCGTCCTGGTTCAAAAGCGCATCCTGCTTTTGTTCCTGGGGGGCCTGCGGCGTGCCCAAGGCAGGCATTCCGGCAAACAGATCGTCAAAGGGATCATCCAGCATCATCTGGCTCATGCGTCGGAAGGCGGCAATCATGGAGCCGGAGGGGAGAATTTCCTCAAAGGGATCGTTGTTAAACAGGCCCGGCAGCATCCCTGGGAAATGCCGCGCTGCTTTCCGGGTAAATCCCATTTTCTCGGCGCATTCACTGCACAGGTGTTTTTCGCTGAATTGTCCGTTGATGTTGCTCTGATAAACAAAGGTTACTTCATTCTTGCCACAATTTTCGCATTTCATAATAAATTCCTCCAATGCTGCATATATAAATATTCATGGCTGACAGGTGTTTCAAGCGCCCCGAAGGCTGCGAAAGCTCTTTTTTGGTTCCTTTTTTCTCTCGAGAAAAAAGGGACTACACTTGCAGGATCAGGACGTTTTTCAGGATGCCGGCCCGAACCGGATCCCGCAGCTCACGGGGAACGGCGGCTAATGCCTTGTCTCCGATGGCGGCGAGGAGAACCCGGACGAGTTCCGCGTCCAGGGCCCCGGCCTGATTCAGATTGCTCAGGATCGCGCGGGCGGAAGGCAAATCAATCTGACTGCCCAGCGAATTGATCACGTGCATCAGCAGTGTCTGACGGTCCACCTGTACGCGGGTAATCCGAATAAACCCGTTGCCGCCCCGGCGGCTCTCAACAATATAACCGCGTTCGGGGGAAAAGCGTGTGGACATCACATAGTTAATTTGACTGGGAACGCAATTGAATTTCTGCGCCAGGTCGTTCCGCTGCACTTCCAGAACGCCGTCGCCGGAGGCGTCCAGGCACTCTTGCAGGAAGCTGGCAATCAAATCGGAAATTCCCATAGGCTCCGCTCCTCTCAATTGACTTTGACTTTCTTTGATCTTTTGTCTGACGACAGTATACCACACCGCGCGAAAAAGTCAAGAGGCAAAGTTTGACTTTCCTTGACCATTTTGGAAACAAATTATGAACAGTTAGCATTGACAAACCATCTTTCCCGGCGAATCTCTGGATTTCTGAAAATTTTCCTGTTAGAAGTTTCACAACCCTCTTGCATTTTTCAAATTCTATGCTACAATGAGAATACAAATCAAATGGAGGTGCTTCCGAATGGCTTACAAGATTACTTCTGCGTGCGTGAGCTGCGGTTCCTGCGCGGACGCTTGCCCCGCCGGCGCTATCAGCCAGGGCGATGACGCTTATGTCATCGACGCCGCCGCTTGCCTGGACTGCGGTTCTTGCTGCGACAGCTGCCCCAACGGCGCCATTGTTCCCGAGGA
>CANDBG010000019.1 GCA_947382875.1 uncultured Oscillibacter sp.
TGTCCCGGATGCGCTGGCGCTTGGTGGCTTTCAGCTCCTCCTGGAGGTCCGCCAGTACCGCCTCCAGGTTGGAGGCGCTCTGCTCCGTCTCGGCTACGTCCTCGTCCTCTTTGGCAAGGCCGGCGTTTAACCGTTCCAGCATGGCGGCGGAGTTGTCCTTGACCTTTCGGACATAGATTTTCAGCAACTCATCTAGCTTGTCCACCCGGATATGGTGGCTGGTGCAGCCCTTGAGCCCCCGGCGGTGGTACGTTCCGCAGCGGTAGGCGTCCCGGATGTCCCGGCGGCTCATGGCGAACATGGGGGCCCCGCAGTCACCGCACTCCAGGAAGCCGGAATAGACGTTGTCATATTTTTTCTGCCCCCGGTAATGGGCGGTGGACCGGCTCTCCCGTAGGGCCCGGGCCGTGGCAAAGGTACGGTAGTCAATAATTTCCTGGTGGTGGTGCTCCAGGACGATATGCTCCTGCTCGTCCTGCTTGATTTCTTTCCCGTTGATTTTCCGCCGGGCGTACTTCCCCTGCCGGAGGGTGCCGATGTAGAAGTCGTTGTCCAAAATCCCCTGCACCGTCACAATGGCCCAGGCGGGCTTGACGGAGCGGCGGTATTCCTCTCCCGCCGCCTCCTTGCGGTCCCGTTCCGCCATACGGGGGGTGGGGATGTCCTCGTCAGTGAGCTGGTTGGCAATTTTTTTGTAGCCCCAGCCGTCAATGTAGAGTTGGAAAATTCTGCGGACAATTTCCGCCTCCGTGGGAACCACCTCAAACTCCTGCCGCTTGTTGATGATGTAACCGTAGGGAGCGGCGCAGATCCATTTCCCGTCCTGCTGGCGGCGCTTGATGACCGATTTCACTTTTTTGCTGGTGTCGGTAACCGGCATTTCGTTAATCAGGAATTGGAACTGGATTTTCAGCCAGTCGTCATCGTTGGGGAAGTCAATCCCGTCTCCGATGGAGATAATCCGGGCCCCCGCATCCCGGAGGTCCTCCAGCTCCACCAGCCCCCGGCTGTTCCGGCGGGAGAAGCGGGAAAAGTCCTTGATAATGAGGATATCCTTTTGATGGGACATCAGCTCCCGGCGCATGGACTGGTAGCCCTCCCGCTGCTCGAAGGTGTACCCGGAGCGGTCCCGGTCCTCATAGAAGGTCAGGGTACTGCCGGGAAACTTCTGGCGCACGAAGTCCTCAATAATGGCCTTCTGGTTCTCAATGGAGGTGTTGTCCCGGTCCAGTTCCTCGTCTACGGAGATGCGGCAGTATCCGGCGATGTTAAAGCGTTCAATCATGGGCTGGGGTCCTCTCCTCTCTGCCTATGTATCTGTTCAGGGTGCTAAGCCAGTTATTCATGTACAGGAGTTGACCGTTTTCCTCTGCGACTTCCGCGTAGTCGAACATCCCGTGAGAGATCGCTTCAGTGCGAGACTTTTCTGTACTGTCGGCCTTGGGCAGCAGGGAACTCCAAATCACAGTATAAAATGCGTTCGTGGTCTCGCTGTTTTTGTCGTAGTCGTAGCTGCACTGTTCAAAGATGTCGGCGATTTTCTGGTAGGCTCGGCGCTCGCTGGCCCGGATTTCCCGGATGCGTTCCAGCAATTCGTCGAAGTAGTCGCGGCCAAAGGGACGGCCGTTTTTCATCAGGTCGTCATTGAGGACGAAGCCTTTTTGGATGTACTCTTTCAGGGCCTTTGTAGCCCACTGGCGGAATCGGGTGGCCTTCTTGGAGTTTACCCGGTAACCTACGGCGATGATGGCGTCCAGGTTATAGAAATCCATGGTGCGCTTGACAGAGCGTCCACCCTCGTTTTGAACTGTTTCCATTTTGGAAACAGTTGCGTCCCGGTCAAGCTCTTCCTCTTCGTAGATATTTTGCAGATGCTTGGAAATAGCGGGAACATTTACATCAAATAGTTCTGCCATAGCCTTTTGAGTCTGCCAAAAGGTCTCGTCCTTAAAAACTACGCTGACGAACTCTTTTTCTCCTCCGCTGTTATAGAGCAGGATTTCTCCCGCCTTGCCGCATTCCTGGCTCATTGGTCCCCTCCCATCAATTTTAATTCTATTCAAGAACGTCGTTTACAGATAATATTGTATCATTCTTTGCGGTAAAAAGCAACCAGAATTCCCGAACAGAACCGTGCGGTTTCACATCGCCCCCAAGGCCCTCCTCTGTGGGAGGGCCTTGGGGGCTTATGATTCTACCGGCACTCTCGCGTTTTCTGCTTCTTTTTCCGCTGGACCTCCTGCTCAGCAGAGCGTCTCCGGTTATAGAGGAGCAGTGCGCCAGTCTCTTCCTCCAGGTCCTGTGTCCCGGACAGGAACACGGCCACCATACATTTTTGCGCGGAGTAGTAGCGGGTCACCTCCCGCAGTTTTGCCTGGGCGACTGGGTCGGTCCTCTCCGCTTTGGTGAGCCAGACCTCCACCAGCTTGCTGTTTTCATGGGGATTAACTTCCAAATGCGTGGGCCCGTCCTTTCTCTGATTTATGTTGGAAGTATTTTCCGTTTCTTTTGCGTTTCCTATGCGCGAAACGGAACCTATTTCTCAGAAAAAGGCAGAGCAGACGCGGGGAATTGATTGGCCTGTCTATGGTCGAAACCTCCTCTCGTGACAGTCTTGCCAATTTGAACGTTCCATGTTTGGTTCATTTCACGTGGGGCATACAACCCCACTCTCCTGGATCGAGGCCCACACTGGGCCTCACAAGGCCAAGAAATGCTATTTTTGAGCCGCGAGCAGATAAACTTCCTCGCAGAGCTTGTCCGTCAGAAAAAGTATCTGCGCGACCGCTCTAGCGTCCAACTCCTTGGTCCGCTGATGGCGGGTAATCTGCTGTATGTTGGAATAGATTTTGTTAAGACTTGCGTGGAGGGCGCGATTCAACTCTCGCGAACGCCCCTTGAATGGATCTTCGATGATCAACTTGCGGAAATAATTTGTGCTGTTCAGCGGAGTCAGTTTCATATATCTCTGTAGCTGCTGAAACTGGACATCCGTCATGCGAACGGCAATATTCCGGCTGTTGTCCCCCATAGGGCCTCGCACTTTCCGCCGTTTTCGGTTATGAAACACGAAGGTATCCCTTCTTTCTCAGTGCGTAGATATGTTCGTAAATCTCCATCAGAAGTTGGACCGTCCGCCGGAGCTCCTCCGCCGTGCCGTAGCCGCTGTTAAACTCCTTTGCGATGGCGTTGATCTCCCGGCCCGCTTTGTCCATAAAGTGGATCAGCTCCCAGGTTTCCTGCTCCCGGTGCAGTGTAGGGCGGTTCGTCTCCAGCTGTGTCATTAGCCATGCGTTGGCAGATAGCCCAGCGGCCGCACTTTTTTCTTTCAAAAGCCTGTACTCTTTCGCACTCATGCGGACGCAGGTGCGGTGTGTTTGATTGCTTATGGTCTTGCTCCTTTCTTTCACAGCAATGGTATTTTCCGCCAGTCGGCGGCATTGGGGTCAGGGGATTGCCCCTGCAAGATGCATTTTGACATCAAAATGCGATGCTTGCGTTCCCTTTGACGGAGGATTCTCTCGATTTTTCTAGGGTTTTTTTGTGCTTATTTTCTTATCGTGACTCCAGCATTCTGCGATTCTAGAAAATTGTAAGAGGGTGTCATGTGTGACACCTTCTTAGCAATTTTTAGCCCTTTCCCTGAAAAAAATGGGTGCATCATGTGACACCCTGCCCTGTGATTTTCGCCGGTAAGATAGTATTTTTGAGAATATCACCGATGGTTTGGAAGGTCTGGGCCAACTCATAGGACTCCTGTATGGAATCTTCGATTTCCTCCGGTTTCATGCGGGTGCCCTCTGTCCAATAGTGGACATTTTCTACCGATGGTGTCAGCAGAACCGCTTTTTCGTATGCTTTGCAGAAAAGAGCGGCAATTTTTTCTCTTTGATCTGCTTCTATATCGATTTGCTTCACTTCCCGCACAGCCGCTAGTATCTCAGCAACAGCATTTTCCTGTTCTTCCAACGGCAGTTCCTGCACAGCTTTCAGGATTTCCCAGCCGCGATTCACCGAAATTTCTTTACTGCTCAAAGCGTCTTTCAGGACCTGCGGAGCACGGTCTGTTAGCTGTGCGATCCGTCCCATGGTCTGTTCCCCGATCCCCACTGTTTGGGCCATCTCCTTACGGGTATCTATTGGACCATAGCATTTCGGCGAATTCATCGAAAGGTCCGTCCGACGGCCCTGACTGCTTTTGGCCCTTGCCTCCAACTCCGGTTTCAATTTCAGAGCGATTTGTCCCAGTTCCCAAAGGGATAAGTTTCTGCGGCTTTGCTGTGTGTCCAGCGCCCACTGTTTGGCCTCCAGCAGGTCTCGGAAAGAAAACATCAGCATTTTGAATGGCAGGCCGTGTTTTTCGCAAATGCGGAATCGGTTGTGTCCATCAATGATGATGCGCTCCTCGTTGATGATAATTGGGGAATAGTAGCCGTTTTCCAGAATGTCTCTCTCCAACGCAGAAAATTGCTCCACGATTAACGGTGGGAGTAGTTCTTCCATCTCCGATAGGACAACTGGCGTCAATTCGGAGCTTTTGTATTTGGTTTGTGTGTTGTGCAAATCACCATTCCTTTCAGTTTGATTTTTGAGCTTTCGCCGTTCTACCCAATCCGGTTCCTGACAGGCAACCCTGCTCGGCGCTGTGTCGTGTTTCTTTTCTCGGCTCGCTCGTTCAAACTGAAGTCATGGCAAACTCTCCCGAAAAGTATCTGATTGGACGGTCATTCAATTGTATGTAATTCAGAAATTTCCACACGCCCTGTGACAGCCATGATAACTGTAACGATGCCTGGCATATCACCCAGCCCTTGAAAAAGCTGTCGCAGCGGTCACAGTCGTCACGTCGGGGCCGATTCCGAGGTTAGTCGAATCCTCCTTCCAGCATGAGTACGGTCGCTCTCGTAGCGGATGTAATTTCCTCCAGAGACTTCTCTGAAGGATTGCATTCATTCACATAGTATACTCCTTTCTACATTAAGCATAAATGCTTAGTTTTCTAAAATTATACTAAGCGCAGTTGCTTTTGTCAAGTGTTTTTCACAAAAAGGCAAAACAAAAATATTTAAGTCCTCTCTTGAATGATCTAAACTTATCTGCTATACTACTCTATATTGAAAATGAAACGGAGTTGATGAGTATGGCGATAGGAGAACGAATTCGCTTTTTCCGCACCATGCGGGGCATGACTCAAAAATCTCTCGGGATGCTGTTGGGTTTCCCGGAGAAATCCGCCGATGTTCGGTTGGCACAGTATGAGACTGGAACTCGAACGCCAAAGGCGGATTTGACCGCTTCCCTGGCCCATACGCTGGATGTGTCTCCCAAGGCACTGGCGGTGCCGGATATTGATAGTTTTATCGGTCTAGCGCATACCCTGTTTACTTTGGAAGATGTTTATGGGCTGAGGGTATGCAGTGATGCGGAGGGTGTCTGTTTGCGGATGGACTCATCGAAAAGCCGCGTTGCTGACGAGCTTTTCAAAATTCTGGCGGCTTGGTGTGAGCAGGCCTCCAGGTTGGAAAATGGAGAGATTACCCAGGAGGAATATGATCGGTGGCGGTATTACTATCCCGAATTTGACACCACTCAGCATTGGGTAAAAATCCCCTCTCAGACTCTGAGTGACACACTGGCAAGGTCATTTAAAGATAAACTGGATTCGTAAGCAAAAAGAACTGGCCAGCTCCAACAAGGGAGCCGGCCAGCTCTTCTTTACTCATTCAGCCGTTGGTAATACGCCTCCAGCTTTTCGTCGCAGATTTTTTCTATTTCCACTTTTTCCCCTTTGTTCAGCCGCTTCCAAACCGTCTCATCCACCTGGATAATGCCAAGAGTTTTGGTGTGTCGGAGCATCTGCATATCCTCAAAGCGCTTGAACGGATTTGATAATATATTCCGCTGGGCCTCGCTGTTGGTATAGCCGCCTTTCGCAAAGATGCTGTTCGCCTTCTCTACCACCAGGCCGGCAGTCCGCCGCCCCTCGTAATAAGAGCGGAAGTAATCCGCGATCTCCGACAGCTTTACACGCCCCTTTTCATCCGCACAATGCAGCACTGCCTTAATCAGGACCGGCTTGTAGGAATAGCTCATATCCATTTTGCGGACCATGTCCAAAAACAGGTCTTTCCGGTTTTTGTCGTTAATCAGCGTCCAGCCATACTGTTTGGCATAGGCTTCCAGCGTTTCCTCCTTGAAATATTTGAATGTCCTGTGTTCGCTCATAGGGACAGACAAATCAGGAATCAGCTTGCCCTCCCGAACATAGCGCTCTATCGTCTCGCTCTGCACATTTACCCGGCGGACAAACTCCATCTGGGAAACCATACCCTCGGCTTCCTCCTGCCAATTAAAGATGTCCACCAGTTCATAGTCTGTTGCGTCAATCGGCCAGTCCAGCAGGGCGGCAGGTTTCTCCCGCCGGTCATAGAGCGCCCCTTCGGCCATTCGTTTGTCCCAGGGAGACAGTACCAATTCCCCCGCCCGGTACCTCCGCAGCTTGAACAGGCGGTGAAGGGACATGGGCATATTGTACTGACTGGCATTGTCCACGAAGTCAAAGACCATCAGGCTTTCCTTACCCTCGCAGAGCCGCATTCCCCGGCCAAGCTGCTGGGTATAAAGCACACGGCTCATGGTAGGCCGGGCCATGAACAGCACCTCGATCTCCGGGCAGTCCCAGCCCTCATTCAGCAAATCGCAGGCGCAGAGCACCTGTATTTCCCGGCGGACAAACCGGTCTCGGAACTCCTCCCGTTCCGCGCGCTTCATATTGCCGGACACCGCGGCGGCGGAAATGCCCTCCTTCTGGAACAGCGCCGCAATTTCCTCTGCGTGCCACACGGAGGCACAAAATACCACCGTCCGGCGGCCCTGGGCGTATTGAAGCCAGGTATCTACGATCAGTCGGTTGCGCTCCGGCACATAGATTTTGGTTTCCAAATCCCGGATGTTGTATCGAACACTGTTGAACCGCACTTTTGTCAGATCAATATTGGTATGGATGCGGATGCAACGCACGGGGACCAGTTCTCCCAGTTCCACGGCGGCCTGGATGTCCAGCTTGTGGGCCGTGTTCTTGAAAATGTCCAGGATGCTTTTGCCATCGTTCCGCTCCGGCGTGGCGGTCAGTCCCAGGGTGAACGCGGGCCTGAAAAAAGCAAGCGCTTTCTGGTATGTATCCGCCGCCGCATGGTGGGCTTCGTCGATGATGAGATACCCAAAATCATCGTCTTTGAAGCAATCCAAGTGCAGCGCCACGCTCTGAACACTGCCGCAGACTACATGGGCTTCCGGCTCTTTTACCGACTCCAGATAGCGGCCCACGGATACCTCGGGCCAGAGAGAGCGAAAGGCTTCCGCCGCCTGGTCCACCAGTTCCTGGGTATGGGCCAGGAAAAGCGTTCTGCCGCCCAGGCGCTTTGCGTCCAGGACTGCCGTCACGGTCTTGCCGGTCCCGGTGGCATGGCACAGCAGGGCAATCGTTTCTCCACGACCGCGCATCTCTGCCAGAGCGTTCAGCGCCTCCTGCTGGTGACGCTTCAGCTCCAGGCCAGCTCCATTCAAAGCCCGTCCCCGCTGGGTGGGGAGATAGTCCTCAATCTCCCGAAGCCGGGGACGGCTGCCCAGAAAAACACGGAGCTCGTCCTTCACTGCCTCCGGCTGAAGCTGCATCTGCCGCACTGCCCAGCGGTAGACATCCCAGCCCAGATAGACCATGCTGTTCTGCTTGAGAAGGTCGTCGTAAAATTTGCCGGAGGCCACCAAGCTTTTGTGATGAGAGCCCTCGTCGTCGATCTCAATGGCCACCCGCCGCCCGTTGTTTTCCAGAACAAAATCGGCATAGCGGCTGTTCTGGTAAATATCGTAGAAGTGGTATTGGGAATAGAGATATTGAGCCTTCTCCGCGCCGAAGGCTTCGCTGAACAACTGGATGAACAGATCCTCGGCAATACTGCCGGAGGCGGAACGGCGGGTACGCATGGATGTCACCTCAATTCTCGATCACTTCTTTTAGTAAGATTTGTTTCTCAAAACCGCCCCGCCGGGCGGCTTTTTCCTGCCGGATCCGCTCCAACTGCTCCCAGCTCCAGCCCCGGGCGTGGACCACCGCCCGCATGACCTCCAGCAGGTCGGCCAGCTCCTCCAGGGATTTGCTCTCCTGATATTCGGATAGCTCTTCCTCCAATTTGGTATCCAGCAGTTTCAGATATTCCGAATTGGTCAAGGTTTCTGTTATACAGGTTTTGCCGTCCGCTTCGATAATCTCGGGGATACGGTCGCGAACAAGTTTATTACATTGAATTTTCCTCATGGAAGTATACCCTCCCAAAAATTTATAGCGGATCTCTGCTTAATGGGATAATATTCGTACACTTTTTGTCTTCATTGTAGTAATTTGTACAGCCATAAAAGACATTTCCGGTTTTCTGGTTCATTTTTACAATCATATAACCGTCTGAACACTTTGGACATTTAAAAATATCGTGTTTGTGTACCTTGTCATTGGTCATAAAGTCGCACACTTCTGCTTCGTTGGTACAAATCCAGAGATTCAGCCCGTAATTCTTGTTGAACTCGTATTTGAGGGGAAACCCGCATATGGGACAACGCAGATTGAACTGATCTACCACCTGCATGTTGATTTTATCGGTATGTGGAATGCGGAAGTCTTGAATCAGTTCCACAAGAAACCGGGACGGTCGGTTTTGGGGGACAGCGATGTAAACGCGGTTTTTTGTACGGGTCATGGCGACATAGAATAGCCGCCGTTCCTCCGCAAAGGGCATGCTCTTATCTTCATAGGTAACCAGCTTTATAATCGGGTCATCCTCGATCTGGCAGGGAAAACCAAACTTTCCCTCAAACATATTGATCAGAATCACGTTGTCATATCCCAGTCCCTTAGAACTGTGAGCCGTCATAAAGGATAATTTTGCGTTTGGGTAGCGGTTACTTTTGATGTGCCCGCCGGGCAGCTCTGTGAATCGCCCTGTATTGCAAAGCTTGTACCGATCATAATTGTATCGTCCAACCAGTAGGATGGAGCCGCTTTCGCCATACTCATCAAGAATATCTCCGATCATTTTTTCAACCTTGCCGGCCAGGGACTGCATGGGCCGGAAACTGTCGTCAAACACCTCCAAGACTATGGGATTGTCCAAATGCTTGGGAGAAATCAACTGTTTCCGAATTTGCGAAGAGTTTTTCTGGACAAACCCGCCAGCAATATCAATCAATTCCTGAGAATTACGGTAGGTATGGGTGATCTTTAATTCCGTCCCGGCGCCCATTAGCTCCAGGAATCGAGTAAACAGGGTAATATCAGAGCCGGAGAAGGCATAAATGGACTGCCAGTCATCTCCCACCGCCACAACTTTGGCGTTTGTGATCTGGGACAGCCGTTTGGTCAGATTAAATCGCTGCCGGGCAATATCCTGAAATTCGTCAATGATGATGTACTTGTAGGGCAGTTCGATATTCTGCCGCTCGATCTCCTGTAAATAGAAGTGGGCATCGTTGATCATATCGGCAAAGTCGATCTGATTCCTTCGCTGCAGTTCGGACTGATAGTGCTGGTAGACCTGTTCCGCAATGTCTAAAAACAACAGTGTTCGGGGATTGTCGGTCTTTTTCCGCAAAATAGAGAACCCGCCGGCATCATAGCCGGTCGTCTTGTACTGCTCAATAAAGTTCATCATGAAGGAAATCAATTTATAGATATACTTGTCCTTTCCGGTCTCTACAATCTTCTGGTAGACCTCTTCCAGATTCCGGGGTTTCAGCACAAAGCCCTCCTTTTCCAAGCATTCTTTCAAATGCTCAAGGAGAGGACGCCGGTCGTGATAAAGCGACCATGTCTCCAGTAAGGTAGTCCGATTTGCTTTATGCAAATGGCGCTTGTCCCAGATGGATTTTTTGTATCGCGCCAGCTGCTGGGGCGTAAGCAGATTGCTGTACCAGCTCTCGGTCAGCGCATAGTGTTCAAGCCAGACGGCATGCTCGCCCTGCGAAATGTAGAAGTCTGGTGTGTACTTTTTGTTTCGGGAGGGAGAACCGTAGGGATACACCCGCTCATATTCGTAATTCAGTCCGTTCAAGTAGAGGAAATTTGCAATTTGAACCTCCTGAATGGACCGCAGATACTCCCCGGTAATTGTTTTTACCTTTCTGGAGCGTTGCTGCTGTATTTTTTTCACATATTCTCCAAGTCCGCTTTTCAACGTCTCAAAATTTTGCGCCGCCTTATAGAGATGGTATTGCTCCAGATTTGAGAACTGGAACACGTCCTCTGCCAAATCGAAATAGTAGCCCAGAAAGAGCACCAGATTCCGCATAAGAGGCTTATTATAGAAAATGGCCTTTTCCAGCATCTCGAATATGATTTGGTAGGAGGAAAAATTGATCTCCGGAGGCTCTGCGGAAAACCGCTTGACAATGTCAAAGGCAAAAGCATGGAACGTGCATATCTTGGCCGGGATTTCCAGCCCTTTGTTTATCCGGTTGCGAAGTTCATTAATGGCTTTGTTTGTATAGGAAATCACAATGATTTCTTCCGGATCAATCCGTTTCTTTTCAACCAGGTATTTTACTTTCGCCGCCATGGTAGTCGTCTTTCCGGCTCCTGCGCCCGCAACAAGGAGACAGTAATCGTCATCTGTGACCACAGCCTTGCGCTGTTCTTCGTCCAATTGGATATTAGGGTCAATATCCTTTAAAATAGAATCAAAATATTCTTTTTCACGTGTAAGTATCCATTCGACATAGTTTGTATTGTGGGTAATAATGTCATTGGATAATGTACGCATTTTTTCCAAAAACTGTCTTAGTGCGTCTATATCTACCCGAAATACAGTTGCGTTATTACATACATACCGGAAAATCAGTGGATTTGTCATTTCGCGGGAATACGGTTCATAGGTTTTGCGCAGCTTTTCTTCATCTCGGTGGGATATGTAATGGTCCGCGGCAAAAAGGGTGATATAATCTCTGTCGAAAGACAGAAGCAAGTTTCCTAAGTTTTTGTAATCGATCCCCTTGCTTACCGGAGTATCTTTCTGCTCTGTGGGAAAATATGCTGCCGGCAGCCCGCAATGAGGACACATCTCCGCTCTATTTGAAATCGAATTTCCGCATTCGGGACATTTGATCAACGCCATATTTTCCCCTCCTGAAAATCTTAAACGTCCGTTTTTCTATATCAGGCCAAGCCTTTTGAGCCTTTTCCGTACGGAGGATGTGTTTCGTTTCAACGTGACTGCAATCTCGCTCAAAGGTACATCTTTTTTGTATAGGTCTACGAGGCATTCCTCCTGCGCCATAGTCCAGGGTTTTTGGGACAATTCCGCGTTCATATTTTCCGTTTCAATCACTGCGTCCAGGTTATCTATAATAAAGTGCTGTGCGACCAGATTGTAAACCACGACCTCGTAAGGCCCGTTGCTTCCGTTTCTTTTTTCAACCGATATCCCATTCTCAATTCCACTGGAGGTTGGATGCTTTGCTTTCTTCCCGTCAGTTGTTGTAGCCCACATTAACATGCCAATTTCAGAAAGCCAATTTACAATGCCGCTGTAAGAGAGTTTCCGCATATTTTCGCAGTCACACAGTGCATTGATTCTCCGGGCCACCTCGCTTGCAGAAATGGGCTTTTCAGAAAACGCAAACATGCTCCTTTTTTCAAATGGAACGCTGAAAGGCATTTTTTCCTTCTTTTTTGATGCAGCTGGAGCAACTATGCCGCCATTGTCAATTACCCGGCGCAAAATGTCCGAAATAAAGAAGAAACAACGAGCCAGCCGAACCTGATTGATGACATCCCCTTCCGGTACCACCGTATCATCAATAGGGTTTATGCCATTTGCCAGTTTGTCCATATACGTCTTAGCGCGGTTCAGGGCCTCAAGCTCTGTCATGGTTTGCCTCCTTATTTCAATCACGACATTTCTAATACGCTGTCATTATACATCGTTTCAGGCATTGCTTCAAGGTAATTTGATTTGAGGAATTGAGATTAGCCGCAGATCACTACTGATATAGATAAGAGCCGCTGTTAAAGGTAGCGACTTTTATCTACGGAAAATATTCGTTGGTTGAAATCCTCCAGGAGTTTACTCAACCTTGGTTCTTTGTAATTCAACCGCTGACGCTGAAGAGGCATTTCATTGGTAAGCTATTGCGCTTCACTTACGAAAGCAACTCCCACTCAAAACTTTCCCATTTTAAGCGGCTGCCCACGTCCGTGCCCTCCGGCAGGAGGAACATCGCCACCTGGTTTTCCACGCCCTCGTCGCTGATCATGTAGGCGTAATCCCCGTTGATATTTTGAACAGTATAAAATACAGGACCCATACAAATAGCCTCCCCCAAACTTGAAAATCTCTCGGTAAAAACAGGATAGCCGCCGGACTGTCAAGCAGTTACAGCCGCTCATACCACTCCTGCCTCTTCTTCCAGCCACCGCGCGGCACAGTGGGCAAGCCCCGCAGGGCCAATGGCGCAGACGTCCTCGTTGAACCGCACCTTCGGATTGTGGGCCGGGGCCTCGCCCCGCTGGTCCAAAAATCCGGCGGAGAGGTACATGAACACGCTGGGCACCCGCTCGGCAACGATGGCAAAATCTTCCGAGGCGTTTGCAGAAATGCCGGGACAGGGCGTCAAACCGTGCAACTCCTGGAGATAGCCCGCCAGTTGCTCCGTCAGTTCCTTATTGCAAATCAGAGGCGGCACCTGGGACAGCATCTCCACTGTAGCCGTCCCGCCGTAGACCTGGGCCGTCCCCGTTGCAACTTCCTTCATCCGCCGGACCAGCAATTCCCGACAGGCCGTGTCGTTGGTGCGGATGGTCCCCTGTAACACGGCGGTATCCGGGATAATGTTAGCGGCGGAACCGGCGGAGAAATTGCCCACTGTCAACACGCAGTTCTTACCAGGGTCCGCCTCCCGGGCGATCAGCGCCTCCAAGGCCAGGTAAATGTGGACGGCAATGTTAATCGGGTCAATCGAACTGTTGGGATAGGTCCCGTGAGCGCCTCGTCCGTGGACCGTGATTTTGAACCCGTCCACAGAGGACATCATCACCCCGCCGCTGTTGTACATAAAGAGCCCCATGGGCATTTTCCCTGGGGCGACATGGAAGGCCAAGGCGGCGTCCACGCCCTCCAAAATCCCCTGGGCGATCATGTCCTTAGCCCCCTCAAAGGTTTCCTCCGCCGGCTGGAACATGAAGCGGACTGTCCCCTTGAGGGCCGTCTCGTTTTCCTTCAGCATCTTGGCGGCGGTGAGGAGCATGGCGGCGTGGAAGTCGTGGCCGCAGGCGTGGGCTTCGGTGCCCGTGGGACAGGCGAAAGGCTCCCCGCTCTCCTCTCCCATGGGCAGGGCGTCCATGTCCGCCCGGAGCAGCAGCGTCCTGCCGCCCGTTCCCAAACTGGCGGTAACGCCATGGCCGCACTTCTCCGGTTTTAACCCGTATTCGGTCAGTTTTTCCATAATATAGGCCACCGCCCTGGGCGTCTCCAGGCCCACCTCGGCGTTGGTGTGGAGATAACGACGGTGGGCCACCGTCTCCTCCCGCAGTTCCTGGGCTCTTTTCTGGTAATCAAAACGCATACGATACATCTCCAAATCTTTTAATTGTATTTTTACCTGTTTTGCGCTATCATTTTCCCAACAACACTTGAAATGGGGCTTTACAATGCGGATTATCATTTCCCCGGCGAAGAAAATGATTGTGGACACGGACAGCTTTTCCATTGACGGTCCGCCCGTCTTTCTGGAGCAGGCCGAACGGCTGAAAGCGGCCCTGCAAAGCATGTCCTCCAAGGAGCTGCAAGCCCTCTGGAAATGCAATGACTCCATCGCCAAGCTGAATGTAGAGCGGCTGAACCATATGGACCTGCGCCGCCGTCTCACGCCCGCCATTCTCTCCTATGAGGGGATTCAATACCAATACATGGCCCCCGGCGTGATGGAGACGGGCCAGCTGGACTACCTCCGAGAGCACTTGCGCATCCTGTCCGGTTTCTACGGCCTGCTGCGGCCCTTTGACGGCGTGACTCCTTACCGCCTGGAAATGCAGGCCCGGCTGGCCGTGGACGGCTGCCGGGACCTGTACCAGTTCTGGGGGGACCGTCTGGCTCATCAACTGGCGGATGAGACGGATTTTGTGCTGAATCTGGCCTCCAAAGAGTACAGCAAGGCAGTACAGCCCCACCTGCCGGGGGCGGTCCACTTTGTGACCTGCGCCTTCGGCGAGTGGAAGGACGGCAAGGTCGTCGAAAAGGGCACCATGTGCAAGATGGCCCGGGGGCAGATGGTCCGCTGGCTGGCGGAGAACAACGTCACCGAGCGGGCGGATATCCGGGCTTTTGATCAGCTGGGGTATCGTTTTCACGCGGAACTGTCAACGGAAGAGCACGATGTGTTTCTTAAGGAAGCTAAATGATAAAAGAGCTCCTTACCCATGTTGCTTGCGGACAGCCATGCGCCTGACTCAAATTCAGGACGCAGTGGGTCCTAAATCGACATTTCGTTGGTATTCTGAAGATAATCCGTTAAAACGGAACGCGGTGCGTTCCAAAACTATGAGACGAAACCGCTTCTCATTCCAGACGAAAATCTTATCGCTATTATAACAAATTCCACCTCAATCCACAACTAGAATCATTTTGCCTCGTTTCTTTATACATTACTTTTTAATCCTTTACCAGACACGATTTCTGCCGTTGACGACCGGGAATAATTTCGTTATAATAAAGATAGAATAAATGCAGGGGGGAGCGGTTCCTATGATGATAAAATCGGCTACTATGCTGCGCAATGACTATGACAAAATGGTTCAGCTTTCCAAGGAGAAGCAGGAGCCAATCTTCATCACCCGCAATGGCGAGGGCGAAATGGTATTTCTCCCGCAAGAGCTCTGGGAAAAACGAGAGGCTGAATTGGACCTGCTGGCGGAGATGCTCCGCCGGGAACAAAACCGCGTTGCCGGAGCGCGGACATTCTCCATGGATGATCTGCGCAAAGTCGCGGAGGATGTTCTGAATGAAGGTTGAGTGGCTCTACGAGGCCCAATGCGAATTTCGGGATTTCCTCATTTATTACAAAACGCAGGTCGGCGAACCCTACGCCAGAAAATTCTCCGATAAGATATTAGGGCAAGTTCAGCAGTTGGCCTCTTTCCCGGAGATGGGCGTGCTGAAAAAGGCGACCCTGATGGGGAAATACGGTTTTCGGGCGTTGTTCATCGGCCAATATGTCTGCGTCTATAAAATCGAAGGGGATACCGTTCTGGTCTATCACCTGGCAGACGCAAGGAGGAATTATATCTATCACATTTTTGGGTTGGAATAAACGTACCTGCCTCATTGCAAAGGCCCACGGTGTAACCGTGGGCCTTTCTATTCTGTGCTATACAGAAACAATGCACTTCTCATTGTAATACGGCAGCAGAGAATCATGGGTCAAAAAGGACATATTCTCCGCCTTGGCCTGTGCGATCAGCATCCGGTCAAAGGGGTCATGGTGGGGCGGAGCGCCGGCGGCGCGGGTGATCGTCTCCAGCGCGAACACATGCCTGTCCCGCATCTCTACAGGCAGGAAACCCGCCTCCTGACAATATTGGGAAAGTTCCTTTCCCGAAAATGTCACATTCTCGGGGTGGAGCGCGTGCTTGATGGCCACCTCCCACACGGACACGGCGCTGTAATAAATCGCATTATCTGGGTCAAGAATCAGCTCCCGGGCTTTTTCGGACAGCCGTGGGTCCTCGTTCAGGGCCCAAATCAGAATATGGGTGTCCAGCAGCAGATTCATAGGGCCGCCCCTCCAAACAGTTGGGCAATCTCACCGTTGTCCCGGTCAAGGTCGCCGGGCGATTGGAGCTTGCCCTTTGCAATTCCAATCCGCTTTGATACCGGCGCGTCATTGTAAACCGTCATTTTCACCACCGGCTTCCCATACCGCGCGATGATGATATGGTCTTCTTTCCCTGTTTCGATCAATCGAATCAGCTTGGACAGCTCTGTCTTTGCCTCCAAAATATTTACCTGCATGACCATGCCCTCCTTTCATTTTTGACCAAACTGGTCCTGTTGGTCTTCTTGACTATATTATATGCAAATACACGCTGGAAAGCAACCCCAAATTTTGGTCAGGCTATGTACCCCACCCCATCCGTTTCCCCACTCCCATCATCCCCCCGCAGAACCGCTCCCACGGCTCCAATGTTATCAGCGACGGGTCGCCTTCGCGGATACGCATGGTGCGGCGGATTTCCTTGGGAATAACTACTCGGCCAAGGTCGTCAATGCGCCGCACGATTCCAGTTGCCTTCATATTCAAAACTCCTTTTCTCTGTTCATTGCTATGTCTGTCTGGCAAAAGATAGTATACGCAATATTTCCTGTGCAATACTGCTGCCACCCTTGGGGATGTTTGGAAATTGATAAACAAAGGCTTTTCGACAGACAAACATTCCGGAAGCAGCGGACAGCAGTTCCGGATCTCTGAGCTGGACGATTGACGCTGCATTTAAGACGGTAGAGCTTGCGGCTCGTGGTCTTGCAGAAAGCGGAGGAGATCGATCAGAGTAGGTCACACGTCTCCTGGAAACTGCTCAAAATCCGATTTTCGACGGCTGGAGCAGCGGTTTTGGGGTGGGATGTTAAGGTTGAAAAAGCGGATGAGATGGGGTACATAAGGTTTTCAACAGCTTTAAGGTCTGGATGTCCTGCTGGCCGTGGAAGTATTTTTCCAGAACATCCAAAAAGATTTGGTTGTCGCTGCACGCGTTGGCAAACAGCGTCATGGACGATTTCAGCTTCATGTAATCTGGAACGCCAAACACCGCCCGTGCATCACTTCCAGCAAGCTCCATCAAAGCCGCGCAAATCTCCCGGAGGTTTCCGCCCAAATATGGGTCGTCCCAAAAAGCCGCCGCTTCTTCCCGGTTTGCAATGCCGAAATATTCTGACGTTGAACTCCTTCCCAAGCCCTTGAGCTGGGGGAATATATACCACATCCAATGGCTGGTCTTTCGTCCCCTCTTTATTTCGGACAATGCCGTTTGATAATCTTCGCGCTGCGCTTTTATAAACCGGTCTAAATGATATTGTGATTTCATAAATACCTCCTCCTCTTTTTTCGTTTTAACAAACGATTCCATAATCTTACAGACGTTGCTTCTCTCTGCCAATGGAGAAAAAAGCGTCCTTTTGCTACGCTCCCGTGGGGCGATGTACCATCCGCCACAGCGCATTTCAGCTCCGGTATGACCACGCCGTCCAGAGAATCCGGGTCGCCGGAACACCATAAATACTCCACTGCTGTCCCGGCCTGTTCCATTGTGCGGCCAATCTCCCGCATGAACGTATTTTTCCCTACGCCCGGTCCGCCCTTCAATACCATCAAATCGTATGTATCCTCGATATCTACCAGTTCTGGAAACAGATTCTGAAAGCCCTCGCCGCTGTTTGCGCCGACGAAAAAATTTGTCACCTGTGCCATGTGATGACCTCCCTGAGTTTTTTCACTTTCAGGGTATGCCAAAACAGTCCCGTTTGACAATGCCTGGAAATAATTCCTGTGAAAAAGCGGAGTTTCCCTGCCGGACAAGGAAACTCCGCCTGTTTTATATGCTTCTCAAAAGGTCATAATCCATCGCCGCAGGCCATGTTCAGCAGACGGAGTAATTCTTCCTTGCCTGCGCCCTTTTCCGCAGAAAAGGGAATCAGCCAGTCCTCTTCCCCCAGCTCCAGGGTTTCCTGGATCAAGGCCAATGCTGGTTCTATCTGACTCTTTTTCAGCTTATCCAGCTTGTTTGCAACCACAATTTTCGGACAGCCCGTCTCCCGAAACCAAGAATTCATGATCACATCATCCGTCGTCGGCTTGTGCCGGATGTCGACAATCAACACGCCGGCGGTGATATGAGCTTGCTGAAAATAGCAGTCCATCAAACGGCCCCAGCGTTCTTTTTCCGCCTTGGAAACCTTGGCGTAGCCGTAGCCGGGCAGGTCCACCAGGTACGCCCGCCGGTCGACCAGATAGTAATTGACCTGGGTGGTCTTTCCGGGAGACGCACCCACATAAGCCAGGTTTTTCCGGCCTAATAAACGGTTAATCACCGAGGACTTTCCCACGTTCGACCGCCCTGCAAATGCAAACTGCGGCAAGCCGTCCCATAAAAATTGCTCTTTCGCTGCGGCGGAACGCACAAACTCCGCCTTTCCAAAGTTCAAACCCATACGCATTCCCTCTTACTGCCGGAGCGTGTCGCTGCCAGCGCCGCTCTCACAGCCGGAGAACACAGACAAAGTTTCCGGACGTTCCTCCCAGGCCGCCGGCGCAGCCGAACACAGGGCTTCTGCAAACACCTGCTCAACCGTCTCCACCGGGACAAACCGCAGAAATGTCCGAACTTTTTGATCAATTTCTTCCAGATCCCGTTCATTGTCCTTGGGAATCAAAACCGTACCAATGCCATAGCGTTTGGCGGCCATGGTTTTTTCTTTCAGCCCGCCAATGGCCAGTACCCGGCCCCGCAGCGTCACCTCGCCGGTCATGGCGATTCCGGCCCGGACTTTCCGGCCTGTCAGCGCGGAGAGCATGGCCGTAGTTACGGCAATTCCCGCCGACGGCCCATCCTTGGGGACCGCGCCCTCGGGGAAATGAACGTGTATATCCTTTGTTTTGTAAAAATCGGTCGGAATTCCAAGTTCTGCCGCGCGGCTCCGCAGAAAGCTCAAAGCCGCCTGTGCCGATTCCTTCATCACGTCGCCCAGGTTGCCGGTCAGTTCCAGCTTGCCCGTGCCTTCCATGACGTTGACTTCCACTTCCAGAATTTCCCCGCCCGATTCCGTCCACGCTAAACCGTTCACTACGCCGATTTCCTCCCGGTCCGTGTGGACAGCCGGCGGGTACGGCTGACAGTCCAGCAGCTTGGGCAGGTCTTCCTCATTCACCTGCACCCGCTTGAGTTCCTCCGACAGCAGCCGCATATCGGTCTTGCGGCAGATGGCCGCAATGCGCCGTTCCAGCTGCCGAACGCCGGATTCCCGGGTATAATCCCGGATGATGGTTCGGAAAATATCGTCGCTGATTCGCAGCAGGGACTTGCGCAGGCCATGCTCCGCCAACTGCTTGGGCAGCAGATAACGCTTTGCAATCTGCACTTTTTCCTCGTCTGTGTAGCTGGACAGCCGAATGATCTCCATACGGTCCAGCAGAGGACGGGGAATGGTGTCCGTCGTATTGGCGGTGGTAATGAACATCACATGACTCAAGTTTATCGGGATTTCCAGGTAGTGGTCCCGGAAAGCGTGATTCTGCTCGCTGTCCAGCACTTCCAGAAGCGCGGCAGAAGGGTCGCCCCGGTAATCGCTTCCCAGCTTGTCGATCTCGTCCAGAAGCAGCAGCGGATTCATGGAACCGCCCCGGGTGATGGCTTCCACCACGCGCCCCGGCATGGACCCTATGTAGGTCCGCCGGTGTCCCCGGATATCCGCCTCGTCCCGCACGCCGCCCAGAGACAGACGGGCCAGTTTCCGGTTCAGCGCCTTGGCGACGGAAATCGCAATGGACGTTTTGCCCACACCCGGCGGGCCAACCAAACACAGAATCTGTCCCTTGCCTTGGGGGTTCATCTGCCGCACAGCTATGGTTTCCAGGATTCTTTCCTTGACCTTCTCCATGCCGTAATGGTCCCGTTCCAGCACCTTACGGGCGGCGTCTACGCTGACACGTTCCCGGGTTTCGGTGTTCCAGGGCACTTCCAGGCAGGTGTCCAGGTAGTTTCGAATCACAGACGCCTCGGCGCTTCCGTAGGACTGCCGAGCCAGCTTCGACACTTCCTTCAAAAGGTGATCACGGGAGTCCTCCTCCAGCTTGAGGCTCAGGATTTTTTCACGATAACTTTCAAGTTCGTCTTCCTCGTCGCCCTCACCCAGCTCGTTTTGCAGCACACGGATTTGTGTCCGCAGAATCTGATCCCGCTGGGTTCTTACCAGCTGATCCCGAATCTTGTCCTCCATTTCATGCTCGAACCCCAGCACATTGCACTCGCGGGACAAAAAGCCGATCAGCTTCCGCAGGCGGGCAAAGGGCGCCAATTCGTCCAGAATCTCCTGTTTGTCCGGGTGGCGCAGAGGAATATTTTGCGCGATAAAATCCGCCAGATAGCCCACTTCATGGCAGTCCATCACAGCGGAAATAACTTCCTCCGGCACACTCCCCGCCAGCTGGGCGTAATCCCCAAACAGATTCCAGGCCTGCCGCAAAAGCGCTTCGGTCCGGGGGCTGCGGAGCAGGCTTTCCGAAAGCGTCTCCTCCTGCACCTCCTCCACGTTGGCCTGAAGGTATGGCACCGAATGCCATAAACGGTGCAGCCGCGCCCGGCGCAGACCCTCCACAATGACCCGGACGGAATTGGACGACAGCCGCAGGACCTGTCGGATATGAGCCACCGTGCCCATCTTAAACAGGTCGTCTTCCTCCGGCAGCTCGATGCCAATTTCTTTCTGGGTGACCAGAAACACGTTCTGATCCGCCTCCATCGCCCGCTCCAGGGCCGCAATGGAAATCCGGCGCTCCACGTCAAAAGTCAGGTTCATATGGGGGAATACCGTCAGGCCCCGCAGCGCCAGGACGGGAATATTCATTGTCATCAATTCCATAGGAATGCTTCCTTTCCGAAGAAACCCAAAAATGCGGACGATACACGGTTGTACATGGAAACATCAATTACCGTCCGCATGGTAGTAAACTCTTTTCATAGGGAAAAAACGGACAGAGGAAGGGACCGGCGTCCCTTCCTCCGATTTTTCATGACGCCGACTTCGGGGTTGATTTGCGGGATTTCCCGCCCTTGCCGGTGTTCAGCTTTACAGAATAGCTCACCTTGTCCGGGTCCCGCACCAGCTCCGGCTGGCTGTTCCCCTCCACACAGTCCTTGGTGACGATGGCCTTTACGATGGTTTGATCGGACGGAATATCGTACATGATCTGCGTCAGCATCCCCTCCATCACGGCCCGCAGGCCCCGTGCGCCGATGTTGCGCTCGATGGCCTTATCGGCAATGGCGTCCAGGGCTTCCGGCTGAAATTCCAGATCCACATCGTCATATTCCAGGAGCTTTTTATACTGCTTCACCAAAGCATTCTTGGGTTCCTGCAAAATACGCACCAGATCTTCGCGTTTCAGCGCGTTGAGCGGCGCAATGATGGGCAGACGGCCCACCAGCTCCGGGATAATGCCGAATTTCAGAAGATCATGGGGCTGGACCTCGTGCAGAATCTGGCTGAGGTCCTTTTCCTTTTTGCCCTGGACATCCGCACCAAAGCCGATGCTTTTCTTGTCCAGACGCCGCTCAATAATCTTTTCCAGCCCGTCAAAAGCGCCGCCGCAGATAAACAGAATGTTCTTTGTGTTGATCTGGATGAACTCCTGATGGGGGTGCTTGCGCCCGCCCTGGGGCGGCACGTTGGCGACAGTTCCCTCCACAATTTTCAGCAGCGCCTGCTGTACGCCTTCGCCGGATACGTCCCGGGTAATGGAGGTGTTTTCGCTCTTGCGGGCAATTTTATCGATCTCGTCCACGTAGATAATGCCGTGTTCGGCCCGTTCTACATCGAAATCCGCCGCCTGAAGCAGACGCAGCAGAATGTTTTCCACATCGTCGCCCACATAGCCGGCCTCCGTTAAAGTGGTTGCGTCGGCGATGGCGAACGGTACCCGCAAAATGCGCGCCAGCGTCTGGGCGAACAGTGTCTTGCCGGAACCGGTGGGGCCGAGCATCAGAATGTTGCTTTTTTGCAGCTCGACATCCTCGTCGCCGCCGAAGAAAATACGCTTATAGTGGTTGTAAACTGCGACGGACAGCGACACCTTGGCGTCCTCCTGCCCGATCACGTACTGATCCAGGATATCCCGAATCTCGCGGGGCGTGGGAAGCTGGTCCGGAATATCCTCCAGGGGGTCCGGACCCATCGGCTCAAAGCCGTCGTTTAAAATACTCATACAAAGCTGAACGCACTCATCACAAATGCGTACGCCGGGGCCTTGTATCATGCGATGAACCTGCTGCTCATGTTTGCCGCAGAAGGAACACCGCAGGGGCTTCTTGCCTTCGTCATTCATGGCACTACCTCTTGTCCTTGCTTTCCGGCGGGCTTATTCCTCCGCCTTTTTCTCGCTCTTGTTGGTGAGGATCTTGTCGATCAGGCCGAATTCCAGAGCTTCCTCGGCGCTCATGAAGTTGTCGCGCTCACAGGCCGCGGTGACTTCCTCCACGGACCGGCCGGTATTTTCCGCCAGAATCCGGTTCATACGCTTCTTGATAATCTCCAAGCGTTTCAGGTGGATCGCCATATCGGTGATCTGGCCTTGGGTTCCGGCGGAGGGCTGGTGAATCATGATTTCTGCATTTGGCAGCGCAATGCGCTTGCCCTTGGTCCCGGAGGAGAGCAGAAACGCGCCCATGCTGGCCGCCATACCGACGCAGATGGTGGATACATCGCACTTGACGTACTGCATGGTGTCATAAATCGCCATGCCGTCAGTGACGGAACCGCCGGGGCTGTTGATATACAGCTGAATATCCTTGTCGGGGTCCTGGGCCTCCAGGTACAGGAGCTGGGCCACAATCAGGCTGGCGGTGGTGGCGTTGACCTCCTCGCCAAGAAACACAATGCGGTCGTTCAGCAGCCGGGAGAAAATGTCGTAAGAGCGTTCACCCCGGTTGGTCTGCTCTACTACATAAGGGACTAAACTCAATTTGAAAACCTCCAGTCTTTTGTAGGCGCGGCGTCCGCCAGAAGGCGGACGCACAGCGGCGGCCCGTGAAACCGTTTATCCATGATACCATGCAGGGTCATGGAAAATGTGTCGAATCTGTAAAATCTGCCGCCGGAATCCTTCGCGCTTATTCGTCAGACTTTTCTTCTTCCGCCGGAGCTTCGGCCTCCTCGGTTTTCTTCCTGCGAGGCTTGCGGGCAGGCTTTTCACCGTCGGCGGCATCGGTTTTTTTCGCGGCGGTCTTGCGGGGCTTACGGGCGGGTTTCTCCTCGCTTTCGGCGGGAGCCTCTTCTTTTTCCTCGAGCTTGGTGGCAGTGGCGTTTTCCTTCACGAGATCAATCGCCCGGCGGCTCTTGACCTGATCACGAATCTGCTCCTCCTGGAGATACTTCTTCACCGTCTCCAAATCCATGCCGAACTGGTCGGCCATACGCTGGTATTCGGCGGCGACCTCCTCCTCGGAAGCCTCAATGTTCTCCGCCTTGATAATGGCCATTACCGCCAGGTCCATACGTACCTGCTTGAGCGCCGGTTCTTTGGCGTCTTCCAGGAGCTTTGCCTCGCTGATGCCGGTCATTTCCGCATATTGATCGAAGGGGATGCCCTGCTGGGCGATTTGCGTCTTGAAGTTCTGTACAAACTGCCTGGCTTGTCCGTCGACCATCGCGTCGGGAATCTCCGCAGTGATGTTGTTGGCGACCTGCTCGATCAGGGCGTCCTCGAAGGCGCGGTCGACCTGGGTCTGACGCTCGTCCCGAATCTTCTGCTCCAGGTCAGCTTTCAGGGCGTCCAGGGTGTCGAACTCGGACACATCCTTTGCAAACTCGTCGTCCAGGGCGGGGACGTCCTTTTCCTTCACCTCATGGCACTTTACCTTAAATACAACCGCCTTGCCGGCCAGTTCGGCATGATAATCCTCGGGGAACGTGATGTCGATGTCCTTTTCCTCGCCGGCCTTCATGCCGATAACCTGTTCCTCAAAACCGGGAACGAAACTATGAGAACCCAGCTCCAGACTGTGATTCTCACCCTTGCCGCCGTCGAAGGGTTCGCCGTTCAAATAACCGTCGAAGTCGATGACAGCGGTGTCGCCCTCCTTCGCCTCGCGGTCCACGGACACCAGACGGGTGTTACGGTTCGTCAGCAGCTTCAGGCGCTCCGCCACATCCTCCGCCGTGACCGTCACTTCACCTCTGGGGGCGGACAATCCTTTATATTCGCCCAGGGTTACTTCCGGGTATACCGGCGCGGTGGCCTTGAAGGTAAAGCCCTCCCGGGTGCATTCTCCCACCATCTCTACGGACGGGTAGCCCACCACCTGAAGTTCCTTTTCCTTGACCGCCGCTTCGTAGGCGTCAGGGAACGCAATATTGATGGCCTCGTCGAAGAATACTTCCACTCCGTACATCCCCTCCACAATTTTGCGGGGGGCCTTGCCAGGACGGAAGCCGGGCACACGAATCTTGCCCCGCATTTTCCGGTAAGCCTTTTCCAAAGCGGCTTCAAACTCCGCCGCCTCGACCTCAATTGTCAATACAACCTGGCTCTTTTCCGCCGTTTCACAGCTTTTTACACGCATGATGTCAACTCCTCCGTTCATCACCGGCAATCCATCCGGTGCCAAGATACGATTTTATCAGAAAAATCTGAAAAAAGCTAGTATTTTTTCCTTTATTCCCAAATTTTTTTCGGAACAAACCCTAAATGGTCCGCAGAGATCAATGAAAACTCGGTTTTTCCCCGTTTCCCCTCCCATCGGCGTCGAATTGCGGGACCGTGCAAATGACCGTAGCAGCAGGTCAGAACGGGATATTTCTCCAAAACCGCCAGAATTTCCGGGCATTCGTAGCCCTGGTACAAGGGTGGGTAGTGAAGTATGCACAGACTGGGACGCCCCTCCGCCGCCTTCAGGGACGCTTCCAGACGTCCGACTTCCCGGTTCAGGACTTTGACGTTATGAGCGTCCTCCTCCAGGAACCAGCCGCGGGTGCCGCAGACAGCCAGGCCTCCATATGGAACACAGTTGTTGTGCAGCATTTCCAGGGTGTGAATGCCCTTTTCGTCAAAAAAGCGATGGAGTTTCGCGGCGGTGGTCCACCAATAGTCGTGGTTGCCCTTGACCAGATATTTTTTGCAGGGGAACTGGTCCAGAAAACGGAAGTCCGCTTCCGCTTCTTCCAGGCTCATGCCCCAGGAGGTGTCTCCGGCGAGAATGAGAATGTCTTCTGTATTCAGACAGCCCAGCGCAGAGGCAATCCGTTCCGTGTAATTTTCCCACGCAGGTCCAAATACCTCCATCGATTTGTTGGTTGACAGAGAGAGGTGCAGGTCTCCGATTGCATACAAGGCTATTGGGATTCCCCCTTTCTTCACGGAAGCATCAGGCCGTTTGCCGCTTACACTTCATCATCAAAATAAATCCGTTCATGACATTTGGGACAGCTCTGATTCCAGCCGGGTCCCCAGTAGACGATGGCAGCGCTCTTGCCGCAGTGCGGACAGCGCAGGTAACGCCAGCGGATGAACGCAATCACCAGAACCGATACCACCAGCATGACGATGGACCCGCGCAGAATCATGGGGTTCTTTCGAAACGCCAGGGCAAACCCCAGCGCCAAAAGTGCGATCATGCTCAGTCCAACGACCATTTTGGCGTATTTCCTTTTTAATACCTTCATCCTTCCTCCCCCTCCGTATCATCGTCATAGACAAACGGTTTTCGGCAGTTCGGACAGTAATCCGTATGAAACACATTCCAGCGGGGCCGCGCGTAACGCTTGCCGCAGTTGGGACAGCGAAGCCATTTCGACAAAACCAGCCCCGCTCCCACCAGAAGCAGTACCGCCAAAATCATGAGTCCGTCGGTCAGCGGCGCGGCTTGCGGAAAACGCTGTGTTACACTTCCTAAAACCAACACTGCAACACCGCCGTAGAACAAACCCAGACACAGCCTCGCGTGCTTTCGTTTCAGCATCGCCTTCCTCCTTACTGCAAAAATGCTTGAACAACGCTGTCCATTTCCGCTTTCTCGGCCGTTTGGTGAAAGCGGCGCGTCTTTCCCTTTAACGCCGCTAACCGGTCGGGGATTTTTACCCCGGTGACGGCGTGAAGCTGGTCCAGAAGGTCCGTGCCGCTGCCCTGGGGCGTCTCGCCGATGGCGCGGAGAACGTGGTCGCAGAATTTGTACGGCGACGCCGTTGACGCAAACACCGTCAGGGTTTGGTCGCCGGTCCCCTGACGATACTGTTCCATGACGTTCGCTGCAACGGCAGTATGCGTATCTATCAGATAACTGTAATCCTTATAATATCTGGCGATGGTGGCGGATGTTTCTTCCTCTCCGCAGGAACCGCCCCAGAACAGGTCCTTCAGAGCCGCCTTGACGGCGCTGGATACCTCATACTGTCCCTCGTTGTTCAGCGCTTTCATGCAGCGCCGGACTTCGGCATCGTCTTCGCCGGAGAGGTCGAAAAGCAGCCGTTCCAGGTTGCTCGAAACCAGAATGTCCATGGAGGGACTCATGGTTGTGTAAAAAGGACGGTTGCGCACATAGATGCCTGTACGGAGAAAATGCGTCAGGACGTCATTTTTGTTCGAGGCGCAAATCAGCCTGCCCACCGGTACGCCCATACGCTTTGCGTAATACGCCGCTAAAATGTTGCCGAAGTTTCCGGTCGGAACGCAGACATTCATCTTCTCGCCGTACTGCAAATGGTTTTCCCGCAGCAGGTCGCAGTAAGCGGAGACGTAATAAACCACCTGCGGAAGAATTCGTCCCCAGTTGATGGAGTTGGCGGAGGACAGAAAAGATCCTTGACTTGCCAGGGTTTCCCGCAGCGCCGCGTCGGAGAAAATGCGCTTTACGCCTGCCTGGGCGTCATCGAAATTGCCTTGCACTGCACAGACGCCCACATTCTGCCCCTCCTGTGTAACCATCTGAGCTTCCTGCACAGCGGAAACGCCGTCCTTGGGATAAAACACCATGATCTTTGTCTGCGGTATGTCCGCAAAGCCTTCCATGGCGGCCTTTCCGGTGTCGCCGGAGGTGGCAGCCAAAATACACGCCGTTTTTACCTCCCCGGTTTTCCGAAGGGCCGCGGACAAAAGCTGCGGCAGCATTTGCAGCGCCATATCCTTGAATGCGGACGTTGGGCCATGCCACAATTCCAGGCATGCGGTATTGGCATCCACCATTCGCAAAGGCGCGGCGGCGGGATGGTCAAATTTGTCCGGGCTGTAGGCGTTTCCGGCAAAGGTTCGAAGCTCGTCTTCTGTGTAGTCTGTCAGAAACAGTCCCATGACCTTGGCCGCCCGTTCCTGGTAAGACGCAGACGCCAGATTCCGCAGAAAGGCTTCGTCAATCTGCGGGATGAACTCCGGCGTCAACAGGCCGCCGTCCCGGGAGAGACCCTGTTTGACCGCCTCCGCGCCGTCAAGCTGGACCGACTTGTCCCGTGTGCTGTAATACTTCATTTTGTTCTCCTCACTCTTTCACTCAAATGCGTTTTCCAGATATTCAATCCGCAGCCGCCCGTTTGCTTCCTCGTAAACCTCCGCTACGTCGAAACGGGTGAAGGCGTCGCTTTCCTGCAAGGCCAGATACGCGGCAGCCGCTTTGCGCAGACGTTCCTGTTTTCGTTCGTCCACGAACTCCCGCGGCAGACCGATGGAACCTGGACCGCGGCGTTTGACCTCTACGAAACAAACCGTTTTTCCGTCCTGAACCACCAGGTCCAGTTCGCCGTACCGACAGCGCCATTGACGCTCCAGCACCGTACAGCCCCGCTGGGTCAAATAGTCTGCAACCCTGGCCTCACCCTGGTCCCCGGCGGCCTTCGCACGGCTCATATACGATTCGCCTCCCACTTTTTCAAAAAGGTTTTGCGGTGGAATGGACAGGGACCGTGAAGGTCCAGCATTTCATAATGGTATTTTGTACCATAGCCCTTGTGTTTGGCAAAACCGTATTCCGGGTATTGTTTTTCTAATTCTGTGGATACAAAGAGGTCCCGGCTGACCTTTGCCAGAATCGACGCCGCCGCAATGGAGGCGCTTTTTCCGTCGCCTTTGACAATGGTGCAGTGCGGCGTCGTAATGGAATAACGGCTTCCGTGGTCCCGGTTGCCGTCGATAAGGGCGAAATCCGGTTTTACCTTCAATCCGTTAATGGCCCGCTGCATCGCCAGCATCCGGGCATTCAAAATGTCTATTTCGTCGATCTCCGCCGCCTCTACCCGCGCGATACTCCAGGAGTCGGCTTTGGAGAGAATCTCCTTATATAATTTCTCCCGCTTTTTGGCGGTGAGCTTCTTGGAGTCGTCCAGACCGGGCAATTCCAATTCCCGCGGCAGAATGACCGCCGCCGCGTACACTGGACCTGCCAAGGGTCCCGCCCCGGCTTCGTCCACGCCGCAGACGGTTTTATGTCCGCCGTCCCACTGTTTCCGCTCATAGGTCCAAAGGTCCATGATTTATCCTCTTTTCTCTCTGCCGGCGCAGCCATGCGAAATAAAATAGCTGCAGCCCGCTGAACAGAATCAATGCGCTGAGACACCAGGCGTCCCGGACCCTTCCGGGCCACGTGAAACACCGGATGAACGGCGCAAACGGAAGTACCGGCACAACTGGCAGCAAAAACACAAGCCAACTGGCGTCTTCGTCCAGCAGCAAGCATATCAACGCCAGAACCGTAACGCCGCCGCAAAAACGCCAGTACCATTTGGGAGGCTTTCCGGTTTCGTTTCCGAAAAAGAGCGCGGCGTCTACGGCAGCTATGCTGCAAAGCCATAGGAAGGACCGGAGAAAACTGCTCCCGTCTTCAAACAGCTCCGAAACGGTAATCATCACCTGTGAAACGGCCCATACCGCTTTTCCGCACAGAGACAGTATTTCCCAGCGTGTCATACGGCTTTTAAGCGACGCTTGGGATGGCTTGCCATGCCCGCCATTTCTGGATTTTTATATTCTGTCATTCTTCCGGTACCTCTAGTGTAAAGCGCCCCAGCTTGCCAGAACGGAACTCGTCCAGCAGAATGTTTGCCATTCGTTCCGTGTCTACCTCGCCGCCGGAAACCAAAAATCCCCGTCGCCGTCCGGCCGTCTCTAATAGACGGTATCCATAGGAAATATCGTTTTCTTCCGCCTCCCGCTCCGGCAGGGCGGAGAGTTTATAGCCCGTCATAAGCGCCTGAGGATATGTTCCCGCCAGATAGGACATCAAATGACAGCCCAGAGTCTCCATGTCCAACACCTCGCTCTTGACAGCGCCGGTGTAGGCCAAATGCAACCCTACCTGAACATCCTCGAACTTTGGCCACAGAATCCCCGGCGTGTCCAGCAGGTCCATGGACGCATCCACGTTCACCCACTGCTTTCCGCGGGTGACGCCGGGACGGTCCCCCGCCTTGGCGGATTTTTTCTTCGCAGCTTTATTGATAAACGTAGACTTGCCTACGTTCGGCACGCCAACCACCATCGCACGGATTGGACGGCCTACCTGCCCCTTTTCCTGCCATTTGGCGATTTGCTCCTTCAGCACCAGCCGCGCCGCTGCCGTCATTTGACTTACGCCTGTCCCGGAACGGGAGTCAACGGCAATGGCTTGTATGCCCTTCTTTTTGGTGAAGTAACTGCACCATTCCTGATTTTTCTGCGGGTCCGCCTGGTCCGCACGGTTCAGGACAATCATACGCGGCTTGCCTGCGCAGATTGTGTCCAGGTCCGGGTTGCGGCTGGATACCGGAATCCGGGCGTCTGTGATCTCGATTACAATGTCTACATGCTTCAAATCGCTCTCAATCTGACGCCGGGTTTTTGTCATGTGCCCCGGATACCACTGTATTTGCATCCTATCCAATCCCTCCAATTCGACGGAAATCCCGCTTCCCTGTGGTGACATCCTGTCCCGGGAAAAGCAGAAATACCGCCCGGCCGATCACATACCGCGTGTCGACCGTGCCCAGACGGGCGTCCCGGCTGTCGTTGCTGGCGTTGCGGTTGTCACCCATGACGAAAAGACTCCCCTCTGGCACCTGCAAGGGGAAAGCGGTTCCATCGTTTGTGTAGGTTGGTTCGTTGATATAGCCCTCGTTCAGTCTTTCGCCGTCCACAAACACGGAACCCGTGTTGAAATCAATATCCACTAACTGGCCTTCCGCTGCAATGACTCGCTTTACAATCGGTTCCGGCAGAAACGAATTTTTTCGGAGAATTACGATGTCTCCCGGCTGGTAATCCCTGCACAGCATGGAATTCAATACCATCAGCCGGTCCCCGTGCTGGAGCGTCGGCACCATGGAATAGCCGTCCACGCCAATCAAACGGATTATAAAAGTAAATACCAGCACAACCACCAGTACAGAACATACCAGCGTCTGCGCCCACTCGTATAACTCCCGCCCCTCGCTTTTTTCGCTCTTTTCTTTTGTCATCTTTCTCTCCTGGTCTCTCTTACCTCAGCTTCCCAGCCCGGCTCCATTCCCGTTGACCGCTCTCTGCCGTTTCACCCGGCAACAGCAGAAATACCGCCCGGCCAATAACATACCGCGTGTCTACAACGCCCAAGTCCGGGTCGCGGCTGTCGCGGCTGTCGTTGCGGTTGTCGCCCATGATAAATACACAGCCCTCCGGCACCGTCAGGGGAAACTGCGTTCCTTCAAATAAATGCGTCGCTTCCCGAATGTATGGCTCATTTAAGGGGGCGCCGTCCACGAAGACCTCTCCGGCGTCGAAATCAATGTCTACCGTCTGGCCCTCTGTGGCAATGACACGCTTCACAATCGGTTCGCCGCTCTCAAAGGACGGCTTTGCCGCGATGACAATATCACCTGCGTGGTACGTGTTGTAAATCAGGTTGTTTACCACTAACAGCATATCGCCGTTTTGCAGCGTGTTCCGCATGGAATCGCCGGATACGCCGACAATTCGTACGCCAAACGTAAACAGCAGCACTGCCGCCAGTACCGAGCATACCATCGCTTGTACCCACTCGAAAAGGCCCGCATTTCCTGTTTTTTTCTCCGCTGACATTGCCATTCCTCCGAACTCCAAAAGTATGCAACCCAGTATAGCAAAAATGTCCCAGAAGCACAAGGACATTTTTTGCTCTACCCGGAAAATGAACTTTTCTTGTCGCCTAGGGCCGAAATCCGGTTCGGTCCAGTTCCCTTCCGATCAATTCATTGGCAATTTCAAATGCTTGTATTCTCCTTTTTGCCAATGTGATCTGGGATTTATACCGTTCCGCATTTTCTTTTGATGCGAGTGTTTTTAACGTCTCTCTTAATTTGTGCAGCGTAGAGTCAATTTGCCGCTTCGCTTCGGTTAGTTCCTCTTGTGTAAATTCCATCGTTCCACGCTTTCTGGTTTTATAAATCCAATTTGCTGCCGCATTTCGGACAGTAGTCCGGCTTCTTTCCTCGAATGCTGAATTTTTCTCCGCAGTGAGGACATTTGTAGAATACAAGCGCCTGCCCGATTCCCAGCAGCATCGCAAATACGCCAAGTCCGGCTGCCCCATTTCCAAGCGCCATCGTGTCAGGACTGGATGTTCCTAAAAACATACCAATTAACATCACAATGCCCCCGCCCCATACGCCGGCGGCCATCAGCAGGTAGCTCTTTTTATAATCCATGTGTTCCCCTTTCACTTCTTTGCGTTGTCAAGTGTCTCCCGATAGGCCGACGCTGCGTCCAGCAGCTCTCCAGCGCTTTCTAAAAGAGCTTCCGTTACCTGGGCGCCTCCCGTAATCCGGGCAAGCTCTTCCTTCCGACGCTCCCGGCTTAAAAGGACAACTTGTGTAAAGGTTCTTCCCTTGCGTTCTCCCTTCTCGACGGAAAAATGCGTGTCTGCCATGGCCGCAAGCTGGGGCAGGTGCGTGACGCACAGAACCTGCTTGCGACGGCTTACCTGCGCCAGCTTTTCCGCTACCTTCTGCGCCGCCCGACCAGATACGCCGGTGTCCACTTCGTCAAAAACGAGTGTTCCGATGGATTCCTGTTCCGCCAGCACATTTTTTAACGCTAACATGATCCGTGCAAGCTCGCCGCCGGAGGCAATCTTTGCAATCGGTTTCAAGTCTTCTCCTGTGTTAGCCGACATTAAAAACCGTATTACATCGCAGCCGTCGGGGGACGGCTCCTTTTCTGTGAACGCAATCGCAAATTGAACGCGGTTCATGTCCAGGTCGCGCAGTTCTTTTTGAATCCGCGCTTCCAGTTCAGACGCCGCTTTTTTGCGGGCCTCCGTCAGCGCCTTGCCAGCCGTCAGGGCCTCCTTTTGCGCTTTTTTAAGTTTTTGTTCCAACTGAATCAATGTGTCGTCCGCCGTCTCTATGGCGTCCAGCTCTTTTTGACACTTGTCCAAGTAGTCCAACATATCCTGCACCGTCGCGCCATACTTCTTTTTTAACCGGTACAGCTGGTCCGCACGGCTCTCCGCGGCGTCCAGTTCTTCCGGTGAAAAATCAAACGCACTCCTCAGGTCCCGTACAGTTTCCGCTAAGTCGTATGCCTCGCTTTGCAGCGCGCCTAAGCGGTTATATACGTCTAATACGTCGTTGTCCAGCATCCGAATGCCGGATAGGGCGGCTTCCGCGTCGCTTAGCTGGCCTACGGCTCCGGCGCTGTCGTCGTCGCCGTTCAGACAGTAGTCCGCACCTGTGAGGGCTGACAGGTATTTTTCGCCGTTCCGTAAGAGGTTCCGACGGGTTTCCAGTTCCTCCTCCTCACCAGGCTGAAGTTCTGCCCGTTCCAGTTCTTCAATCTGAAAACGTAAACTGTCCATACGACGGGCCTTCTCGGCTTCGTCCATTTGCAGAGCGTTGATTTGATTGCGCAGGTTCGTCATGGCGGCGTAGATTTTCCGATATGCAGTGAAGGGAGCGTCAGTTCGCCCAAAACGGTCCAGATATGCGCCGTGCTGTTCTTCGTCCAGAAGTTGGGTTCCGTCGTGCTGACCGTGGATGTTTAGAAGTTCACTGCCGATTTGACGTAATTGTGCTACTGTTAAAGGACGGCCATTGATCCGGCAGACGTTTTTTCCTTCACTGGAAATTTCGCGCTGTAAGAGCAGGTTTCCATCTTCGTCAGGAGAAAAGCCGTTTTCAGAGAGTCCGGGTAAGTTCGTCGGAACGTTTGAAAATTCTGCGCTGACGAACGCCTTTGCTGAGCCTGTGCGGATTAAGTCCCGCGAGGTACGGCCGCCCAGGACTGCGCCCATAGCGTCGATGACGATGGATTTGCCTGCGCCGGTCTCGCCTGTGAGAGCGTTAAATCCTGGGCGGAACTCTATGTCCGCTTCTTCAATGACCGCTATATTTTCAATATGCAGCAGTTCCAGCATGGCACTTCTCTCCCTAATTTTGATAGTGTTTTTCAACAAAAGAAATTATTTGTGCAATGTCCGACTCTTTTGACCAACAACGCCAATTGTATCAACAGCACCAATTGCACCCGGCCTTTTCACGCACCGCAGCAGCGACAGCGGAGTTAGACGCACCGGCAAGTTGAATTGGATTTCCCTCTTCCTTTCAGCCGGTCCATTTCAAGCGCCAATTGCACCCAGCCTTTTCACGCACTGTAGCAGCGACAGCGGAGTTAGACGCACCGGCAAGTCGAATTGGACTTCTCGTTTCCAGAGGCAGAAATCCGTAGTTCTCCACCACACCTAATAAACGCTCTTTTCTTTTGGACCGTGAACGGCCCGTTTTCTTTTCTCTCGCAGAGAAAAGAAAATGGGGGGTTCAAATTGGACCAGCCATTTCAAATGGCTGCCCTGCGCCCGCGCCGTGAGGCGCGCCCTATTATACCGGGCGGTATGTCTAAAGCATCGCTTTTAGTTCCTCACAGAAGTCTGAGGCGGAATCGGAATCCTTCATCAGTAAAAAGGCGGTGTCGTCACCCGCCAGAGAGCCAACCATATACGGAAGCTCCATGTGATCCAGAGCCGAACATGCCGCGCTGGCTAAACCCGGCATGGTCTTTATCACAACAATGTTTTGCGCGTACGCAATACTCAATATGCTTTCCCGGAAAATCGTTTGCAGCTTCTCCGCAACATTCAGCTTCGTCCGGTTGCCCGAAACCGCGTACTTGTACATCCCTTGCCCTACCGGCTCCTTAATCAAATGCAGCTGCTTGATGTCTCGGGATATCGTTGCCTGCGTGCTGTGTATTCCGCGCTCCTGAAGCCGCTCCAAAAGCTGCTCCTGCGTCTCAATGTTTTCCTGGGAAATAATATCCAGAATCATCGTCTGACGGTCATTCTTCATCCTTCCAGCCCTCCCGGCAGCATTTTCTGGGCGAATATCTCACAAAAACTCCGCTCCGACAGACGCACCAAACGCGTCACGTACTTCGAACGACGTACCTGTATCTTGTCGTCGGCCCGGAGGGCAAACGCCCGGCTTTCATCCACAAATAAATACACCGGCTTCCGCCCGTTTCGTTCCAGCTCCACCGTCAGCGTGTGCTCCGGCGAGAGAACGTAGGACGAAAAGCGCATATTGTGTATGCAAATCGGACATACCACCATCGTTTGCGCGACCGGTTCCACTACCGGCCCGCCTGCTGACAGGGAATAAGCCGTTGAACCTGTGGGCGTCGCTACAATCACCCCGTCGCCGGCTATGTCCGCCAAGTGCCGCCCGTCGGAGGAAATTTTCAGGTGTATTACATGAGAAATCGGTCCTTCCCGGATCACAGCGTCGTTTAACCCCAGATTCGTGTAAATCTGACGCCCGTCACGGAATACCGATACGTCCAGCATCATCCGCTGCTCCAACTCAAAATCCCAGTTCTTCAGCTTCCGCAGAGCGTCCAGCTCTCCGGCCTCCAGCTCCGCCACAAAGCCTAAACCGCCCATGTTTACGCCCAGTACCGGCATCTTGTGCAGCGCGGCCAGTTTCGCCAAGTGCAAAATCGTGCCGTCGCCGCCGAAGGTGATTAACAGGTCCGAGCCTTTCAGCTCCTGGGGCAGAGGCTGTACGTCGTACCCGGCAAACGCCCCCTCCTTCCGGTCCCGGAAAGGTGAACAGACCACAGTCTGAAACCCTGACTCCCGCAGAATTTTTTCGGCGGTGCGGGTCGCTTTCATGCCCTGGTCCCGGTTCGGGTTGGGACAGAGAATGATCTTTTTCGGATTCATTGGACGTTCTCCTCTCCGTGCTCCTGCAAGGTTTCATGGGATTCCTCCACCAAAGCCTTCAGGTCAAAGCTCCTGGACGGTGTTCCGCTTTTTTCCAGAAATCCCAAATATTCAATGTTGCCCTCCGGTCCGCGGATGGGCGAATAGGTCAGGCCCTGGACGGTGAAGCCTGCCTCTGACGCGTGGACGAGGAACTGTTCCAAAACCTCCCGGTGAACCGCCGGGTCCCGGACGACCCCCTTTTTGCCGACTTTTTCCCGGCCTGCTTCGAACTGCGGTTTGACAAGGGATACCACTTGACCGCCGTTCCGCAACAGCGCTTCCAGAGGCGGCAATATCAATTTCAACGAAATGAAGCTCACGTCCACCGAGGCAAAATCCAGCTCCTCCGGCACCTGCTCCCGACTTAAATACCGGGCGTTCGTCCGTTCCAGGCAGACAACCCGTTCGTTCGTCCGCAGCTTCCATGCAAGCTGCCCACGGCCTACATCCACCGCGTAAACCTTCGCCGCACCGTTTTGCAGCATGCAATCCGTGAAACCGCCGGTGGATGCGCCAATGTCGCCGCAAATGGTTCCCTTCAAATCTATCGGAAAACTCGTCATGGCCTTTTCCAGTTTCAAACCGCCCCGGCTTACATACCGCAGGCCGCCTCGTACTTCAACCGCCGCCTCCGGCAAAACCGCCGTGCCGGGCTTGTCCACCCGGCGGCCTTCCACATACACCTGGCCGCTCATGATAACCGCCTGCGCCCGCTGACGGCTTTCCTCAAAGCCTCGCTCTACCAGCAGCACATCCAGCCGCGTCTTACCACTCATGCTCTATCGCCTCCCGCACCGCTCCGGCGATGCCGGCGGCGTCCAGTTTGAATCTTTGCTCCAATTGTTCCACACTGCCCTCGGAGGCAAACGTATGGCCCAAATTCTGTAATATTAAACGTTTCGGGGAACAACAGCCCTCCGCCAGAGCTGCCGCGGCCCGTTGGCCTGCGCAGCCCTCGCCAAACGCATCCTCAACCACCAGCAAAAGACTTGTTGTGCAAAGCTCCTGCAAAACCGCTGCGTCCAAGGGTGCAATGCGGTTCAGCTTGATGACCTCCGCTTCAATGCCCTCCGCTGCCAGCAGTTTTGCCGCGTCCAGCGTGTGGTTGATCTGTATGCCGTAAGAAAGAAGCGTTACATTTTTGCCCTCCCGCAGGCGTACGGCGGTTTGTTCCGAAGTGTCTTCCCGGAATACTCCCTCGCCGCCCCGCGGATAACGTATCGCAACCGGACCGGAAATTTCAAACAGCGCCTGCCGCAGCATATGCCGCAGTTCTGCAAAGTTCGATGGACACAACACCGTAAAACCGGGAATGCCCGGCAGAAACAACGGGTCAAAACAACCGTGATGGGTTTCGCCGTCGGCTCCCACCAGTCCCGCACGGTCTACACCGAATACCACGTGCAGGTTTTCCAGGGCAACGTCGTGAATCAGCATATCATAGCTTCGCTGCAAAAAGGTCGAGTATACCGCAAAAACCGGAATCATTCCCTGCGCCGCAAGCCCGGCTGACATGGTAACGCCATGCCCTTCCGCGATGCCTACATCGAAAAAGCGGTCCGGATACCGCTTCGCAAACTCCGTCAGACCAGTGCCGTCCGCCATCGCTGCCGTCACCGCGCATACCCGTTCGTTCTGCGCCGCGCAGTCCGACAGCGTTTGGCCGAACACACTGGAAAAGCTTTCGCCCGACGGCTTTTTTACCAGGCCCGTCAGTGGGTCAAATGGGCTGATGCCATGAAATTTGTCCGGGTTTTTCTCCGCATACGGATACCCTTTCCCCTTTACCGTGTTCACGTGAACCAAAACCGGACAGTGCAGCTCCCGCGCCCAGGTCAGTACGTCGCAGAGACGGGGCAGGTCGTGTCCGTCGATCGGACCCAGATACGTGAAGCCCATGTCCTCAAACAAGGTGCTGCCGGGCCACAGCGTCCGTTTCAGCCACGTCTTGACGCCGTGGTTGAAACGGTATAAGGCATTTTTCCCCGGCGTACGCCCGAACAGACTCCGATACCATTTTTTGAAATGGTAGTAAGCCGGCTTCGACCGCAGCCGCGCCAAATGCCGCGGAATCGCTCCCACGTTGCGGCTGATGGACATTCCGTTGTCATTCAAAATCACAATGAGCGGTTCGCCGGAGGCCCCTGCGTTGTTCAGCCCCTCGTAGGCAAGACCGCCGGTCAGCGCGCCGTCGCCGATCAGCGCCAGAACGCTGTATTCTTCCTTTTGCAGCGTCCGGGCGCGGGCCATGCCCAGGGCTACCGAAACCGAATTGGACGCATGACCTGCGATAAAGGCGTCGTGGACGCTTTCGCGAGGCTTCGGAAACCCGGACAGGCCGTCCAGCTGCCGGAGTCCGCCGAACTGCTCCCGCCGTCCGGTGAGAATTTTGTGAACATAGCACTGGTGCCCCACGTCGAAAATGAGACGGTCGCGTTCCGTGTCAAAAACCCGGTGAATGGCTACGGTCAGCTCCACCGCGCCCAGGTTGGAGGCCAGATGCCCGCCCGTTTCGGAGACGCTCTTCACAAGAAATTCCCGCAGCTCGTTGCAAAGCTGGGGAAGCGCTTCCCGGGAAAGCCTGCGCACATCAGCGGGAGAATGAATCGTTTCCAGCAGCATGATGCGCCTCCTCTCAGCGGTGGAAAATGTGCAGAACCCGTCCGGCGCAGTAGACTACCTTCGTGCTTTTCTGAATGGCGAAGGTTTTTCCAAGCGCCTTGCCGCCGATGGTCAGACCGGAGATGAGGGCCGTCACGCCTACGGAGATCAGGACCGTCCGCAGGTTCAGCGCCCGCTGAAGCTGCGCGACGATCACGGCTCCTGTCGCACCGCTGACGATGCCGCAGATATCGCCAACCACGTCATTGCACACGCTGGAAACCCGCCCCGCGTTCCGCAGGAGCATCAGGGATTCCTTCGCGCCCTTTTCCTTGTGCGCGGCCATGGCGTGGAAGGGCTTCGGGTCCGCCGAAGTCACCGCCACGCCAATGATGTCAAATAAAATGCCAAGGCCGATAAACAGCGCCAGCATCAAAAGAGCGGCCGCCATGCCCGCGCCTTCCAGCATCGATTCCGACGCCAGACTCAGCACCGCCGACAGGGCCACCGCCATCAAAAAGACTGTTAAGGCCCAACGATATTGGGCGGACATTCCGTTCTTTTTTTTCTGATTTTTCAAAAGGAAACCTCCATAAAAATCATCCGCCCGTTCTAAAAAAGGCGGAGGAAAACCAAAACAGGAAAGCTAAAACAGCGGCGGCAGAAAAAGTAAATCTTACGGCTTAGGTACGGGCTGGATTTCCCCGCAGCGCACCCCTCGTTGCCGATGGAGGCGGTTTCCCTTTCAGCACTGCGGCACGGCGTCGCCTGTCCGCGCTGCCCGACTGCCACTTAGTCCGCACTGCAATCCTTTTTCTGCCCCGTTAGGACAGCCTAGGTGATTTCCACCACAGTCCGTCCGTTTCTTTAGCCTCTTTTGCAGAACGGGTTTCAAAGGGCGATCACGGCCCCGCCCTGGCCGGGGCAAAAGCCGCGTAGTTCCCAAATCCACCCGCCCCACGCAAGGCAGGCTACGGCTGCACACAGCGTTACGGCCCAAACGGACCGATGCACCGCATTGCAGGTTCACAATCTGCTTCGTACACGGGCCGGAAATACCACGATGGGAGTACGTCCATGCACAAGAACAGGTCTCCACGAAAACAGGGTCGGATTGACCATGCCATTGGAAAGCGCCCTGAGTCCGCAAGCGCGCCGAGCGCGCTTCCCCCCAGCACCCACCCAAAACTGGGCGTATCAAGCAGGCACCACG
>CANDBG010000020.1 GCA_947382875.1 uncultured Oscillibacter sp.
ACCCGAGTCTGCAAACCGTGTCTTTCTTTTTGCGAAATTTATTCTACCTTATCGCGTAAAAGCAGCGGTTGCGTGTTCCAGATTCCCCTGAACCGTTTTGATATCGTCTCCGCTCCTGATTGCAGTAACGGCGCAGCTATGCCCTTACGGTATAATAAGGACAAATCAGGAAATCCCCTGTTTGCAATAGTTTCCAGGGTTGACCTTATTCTTTTTCCATTTATTTTCCCTGTAAAAACAGGCATAGTGAGAGATTGTTGGAAAGTAAGGTGTACCATTAAGGACAAATGAATTGATACACGCCACGCTTGAGGGTACAATCGCAAAATATCGGAGCATCCTAAACCTCGACAAAGAACAGCTTAAAAAGCTGAATCAATTCCGAGAAGGGGAGGGATTATTCCCGTTGACGTGACAAAACCAAAACAAATACAGCTAAAAATATCTGAGGTTTGATTGAATGAACAGCGAACATTTTCTAACCAATGGAACGTCGTGTGCGGTGAAGGTCGCGCGCACGGCGTGGGGTGGGAGAAAAGCCTGAGATTGTATCAGAGGCTTACCTATCACCATATGATCCGTTTTCCGGTTTCGGGATCATAGCCTGCGTTGTAGCGCCCTTCCCATCGGCCATCCTTTCGCTTGCGGATATTGCCTTCCCCGTTTGTTAGGTTGCCATTGTTTTCATCCATGCATTCTGCCATCAATCGGACGCCCGGCCTGAATCCAAGGATAAATTTTTCCATGGATGTGATGCTGTTGATCTCATGCTGTGCGGTTGTTCGTACACGAAGCATCTGCTGCTCCGTGTTGTTGAGTTGTTTTGTCAGTTGCTTTTCGACATCAGAGATTCGTTTTCACCAACGGCCTTAGCTCCGAGTTGGCTGGCATTTGGTTGTCGTAGGGAGCGATGTTGCCGAAATATAAATCTTCCAGAGTTTCTCGCATACCTCTGCCTCCTCGTATAATAAGTTTCAAGTTAATCGGTTTTAGATATCAAAGTATCAGCAGGCTAAGAGATGCCCGTGATGCAATAGCAGCAGGGAGAAGCTCTCCTGCCTCCTGTAGAGCCGAAAGGCTGCTGTACGAAAAGTTCGTCCCCCTGAACCGGCAGTTCGCTGCAAACTCGCTGGCCGTTTGCAGCGGCAGGGCCGCTCCTTTAGCAGTGGCATTGGCCCACCCTGGAATGATTCTGATACACAAGGCTGCGGATGTTCCGGTTATCATGGGTATCTCAAAGCCTGCCGGCCTGAAATCCCAACACAGGGAAGGTGAAAATGATGAATCCACTATTCGTTGGCATTGACGTGGGAAGCTAAAGCAATGCGGTGTACCTGATGAAGCCGGACGGCGAAAGGTCAAAAGCTTCCGGATGCAAAATAACCTCGGTGGTGCGAAACTGTTGACAGAGGAGATTGTGTCGGCGGTTCAGTCCTAGGGGTTGGAGGGCGTGGTGGTCGGCATGAAAGCCACGTCCATCTATGGGGACAGCCTGTTCTACGCGCTCCGAGAGGACGGGAAGCTGGGCTGGTACCCCAGGAAAATCCATGTGCTCAACCCCAAGCAGGTCAGCAAATTCAAGGAATCCTATTCCGATCTGCCAAAGAACGACGATGTGGACGCCTTTGTGATTGCCGACAAGCTCCGGTTTGGCCGGATCATCAAGGAGGTTACATGGGTGATTATCGTTACAAAGCCCTGCAAACATTAACCAGATCCAGATTCTACGCGGTTCAGGGCCTGACCCGAGAAAAACAGCGATTTGTTAATTATTTGTCTTTGAAATGCTCTGGTTTGGCACAGGACAAGGACATTATCAACACCAGTGCCGCAACGCTTGCTCTTATGGAACACTTTGAGACAGCGGATGCTCTGTCCTATTGTGACCTGGATGAGCTGACAGCGTTCATCAGCAAGGCTGGCCGGGGGCAGTTTGCTGACCCAGAGGCCACCGCCAAAGCGGTTCAGGCAGCGGCCAGAAGTTTCTGCCGCCTGCCTAAGACGGCGAATGATTCCGTGAACTAGGCCGTGTCGGTTTCCATCGCCACTATGAGGGCGCTGAACGGCCAAATCAAGGTGTTGGACAAGGACATTGAGCAGCAATTTGAAATCATTCCGAATACATTGACCTCTATCCCCGACATCGGCAAGGTCTGCTCCACCGGTATCATCACCGAAATCGGCGATATCAACCCTTTCGACTGCTGAAGGACGACCGTCTGTATAAGCCACTGGAGGGCTGAGCGGACGCTCACCGCTCTGACAAACAGGCCCTGTTTCAAAAATTCGCAGAGGCAGGGCTTGGGTTAGTGTTGCCTTTTCCTGTACCACTACGCTATTTCCGCTGTTTTTCTCTGATGTTTTTCTTTAATCACCCCTTGACTTCTTACCACTGAACTTTTCTTTCCCGAAAGAAAAGCAGGCGGAATGCGACGGATTTCTTTCGTTTTATACGGTAAAATGAAAGGAACTTGAAAGGAGGCGTTCTCATGGATGGAAGGGACGAAAAGCGGGTGCTGCGTCTGCCTGTGGATGAACTGCATCCAAATCCCCGTCAGCCCCGGAAAGTCTTTGATGAAACCGCCCTGCGGGAATTGGCGGCCTCCATCCGCCGTCATGGTATCTTACAACCCCTTACGGTCCGCCGCCGCCCCGACGGCTGGGAGCTGGTCGCCGGTGAACGCCGGCTCCGTGCCGCACGTCTGGCCGGCCTCGATTTTGTGCCCTGTATCGAAGCCGTTGTCGATGAACGTGAGTCCGCTTTGCTCGCACTCGTCGAAAACTTGCAGCGTCAGGACCTCCACTACTTCGAAGAAGCTGCCGCGATCGCTGATTACCTCCACCGTTCCGGCTCCACCCAGGAGGAAGCCGCCGCCCAATTGGGCCGCTCCCCTTCCGCTGTGGCCAATAAGCTCCGCCTTCTGCGGCTTTCCGCGCCTTGCCGTGAGCTCCTCATCTCCCGCGGCCTTACCGAACGTCACGCCCGCGCCCTCCTGCGCCTGGAGGACGAGGAGGAACGTCTTGCCGCAGCACGTCATGTTGCAGAACGTCACATGAACGTTGCTCAAACCGAACAATACATAGAACGCCGTCTTACTGCTCTGCAAACCACTCCCCCCGCCGGACGCCGTACCTTTATTATCAAAGACGTCCGTCTCTTCCTCAACAGCATCGACCGGGGCATTCGTATTGTGCAGGAAGCCGGAATCGACGCCCAGTGCCGCCGTGAAGACACCGACGACGAAATCTTCCTCACCATCCGTATTCCCAGAAGAAAAAAACCATAACGGTTTTCCGGAAGGCAGCCGTAAACAATTTTTTCCGTTTGTAACTACATTGTAATCTCTTTTTTCGACAGACTGTGCTAAAATAGCAAAGGAGACCTTGTGTGGCGGTCTCAAATTCCATAGCGGCAGCAGGAGGGACTTCATGGAACAAACAAAAGGTGAAGTCAAAATACCCCATGCGGGCGGTGCCCGTGTCAAAAAAGGAGGCAGCCTGCCCTGGATCGTTCTGGGCGTGACCGCGGCAGTCCTGGTGGGCGCCTACGGCGGCTTGTGCGCCTTGGCAACCTACGGCGGCAGCCTTTGGAGAAACACTCAGGTTCTTGGCCAGGACGTAGGCGGCCTGACCCCTGAGGAAGCCGTAGCCGTCGTGGAGGACTCCCTGGAAGGCAGGGAAATCGGCTTGTACCTCTACGACGGTACCCTTGCGGCAGCCCCTGAACGGGGCGAAAGGCCAGATGCTTCCATCGCTTTGGCCGACTTGGGCGCGGAAATCGATGTGCCTGGCCTGGTCGAACTCGCACAACAGCAAAACCATAACGGCTCTGTCCTTACTTCCGGATGGCGCTACCTCACAAATAAAGGAACCACCAGTTACGGTCTGGGGAACCATTTGCAGGTCGACGCGGCTCAAACCGCCGCTGCCGCCGAAGCAGCGGCCAGTGCCCTCTCCTGGGACGCGCAGGACACCTCCTACACCCTGACGGATGACACCGTTGAGGTCACGATGGCCCAGGATGGACGGAGTGTCAACGCGCAGGACATTCAAAACGCCCTGACCCGCGGCGACTGGGACCTGGACATGAGCCTGGATATCGGCTATCAGACTACAAACGGTCAGAATCAAACCGCCCAGCAGATTCATGACCAGGTTTTCGGCGAAATGAAAAATGCCCGGTACGATATCGAAACCGGCAGCATCATCCCTGAACAGACCGGCGCGGATTTCGATATCCCAGCCGCGCAAAAGCTGCTGGACGCCGCCGCGCCCGGTGAGACTGTACGCATTTCCGCCCAAATCCAGTTCCCCGCCGTCACGGCGGAGACCTTGGAAGCCGTTCTGTTCCGGGATGTGCTTGGCGAATGCACCACCATCGCCGGCGGTACTGGCGGCCGTCAGACCAATATCCGTTTGTCCTCTGCCGGAATCAATGGCTACGTGATGAATACCGGAGATGTTTTTTCGTACAATGATGTCCTCGGCCAGCGGACGGCGGCCAAAGGGTATCAGCTTGCCTCCGCATACATCCAGGGCGAAACGGTCGACACCATTGGCGGAGGAATCTGTCAGACTTCCTCGACCCTTTACCTCGCCTGTCTCCGGGCCAACCTCGAAATTACCGAACGTTACGCCCATCGCTATACGCCTTCCTACATCGACTGGGGAATGGATGCAACCGTTTCCTGGGGCGGCCCCAATTATCGCTTTACCAACAATACCGATTATCCAATTAAAATTGTAACCTCTTATGAGGGCGGAAAGTTAACCATCAAAATTTTGGGGACCAATGTAGATGGCAGTTATGTCAAAATGACCAATAAGGTCCTGTCGACTACGCCCTTCGAAACCGTTTACCAGGATGACCCCAGCCTCCCCGCCGGAACCCAGCAGGTGAAAACCACGCCTTACACCGGTCATACCGTGCGGAGCTACCGGAACGTGTACAGCGCCAGCGGTGAACTCATTTCCAGCGAGTTGGAGGCCGTGAGCAATTACAAATCCCGGAACAAGGTAATTCTGCGCGGTCCCGCGCCGGCGGCGGCCCCGGAAGAAATTCCGACCGAAACACAACCGCCTGCCGATACTACGGCGCCGCCTGCGGATACGACTCCGCCCCCCGCTAACCCGACGGAACCGAATCCGCCGGCTGTGACCGAACCGCCCGTCGACGTGCCCGCCAGCAATCCGACGGATATCCCTTCAGAACCTGCGGTTGAACCGCCGGTGGTCGTTATCCCGATCCAGCCGGAGGAGCCGTAAGCAAAAGTCGATTTCTCTTAGAAAAACCCCCTTTCCCGTCTCCATTGCGAAATACGGGAAAGGGGGCTTTTTACGCTTCTTGCTTTTTCAAACGTCTCAACAGCGGATTTCTGTGCGGCTGCCTCCGGTACGGGCCTTTTTAACAACAATCTGTCGGTCAATCCGCTCCTTCAGTTCGCTGACATGGGATATGATTCCGACGAGCCGTCTGCCTTCGCTTAAACCGGTTAACACCCGCAAAGCTTGCTGTAAGGAATCTTCGTCCAGAGAGCCGAAGCCTTCGTCGACAAACATCGTGTCAAGCTCCACGCCCCCGGCGGAAGACTGAATTTCATCCGACATTCCCAGCGCCAGCGCCAGCGACGCCATGAACGATTCCCCGCCGGACAGCGTCAGTACATCGCGCACGGTTCCGTTGTAGTAGTCAATCACATCCAAGTCGAGGCCGAACTGACTCCGTTTGTTGTCCGCTGCCTTGCGGCGGCTTAAACGGTACTGTCCTTCGCTCATGACCAAAAGACGCGTATTGGCCTGCTCCAGTACCCGGTCCAGAAAGGCCGTCTGCACAAACGTTTCCAGCATCAGCTTTTCCCGGCCGTCGCCGGACTGGCCGTTTGCTGTGCCCGACAGCTCGTTCAGCCAGATCGACCGGGCTTCGGCTTCGTCCAGACGGGCGCTGCATTCCCGCAGCTTTTTTTCCGTCTCCTGGTTCGACGCCAGACGCTCCCACAGCTTTTTACGCGCGTTCTCCAGCTGCACCTGCTTTGCACGGCATTTGTCCCGCGCCGCTTCAACCGCCTCCATGTCGACAGGTTCCCCGGCCTCCAGCTGCTTCTTGTAGGTCTCAATCTGACTCTCTAATGCCGTTTTCCGGGCTTCCAGCTCCTTCTGACGGTTTCGGGCGTCCTCAATCTGACGCTCCCAGAGCGCGGCCTGCTGCTTCAATGCCGACAGCCTCGCCTGTGCCGCCTCACGGCTTTCGCAAGGGAGCTGCTTCCGCTGGACGGAAATCTGTTGTTCCAATTCGCTGCATCTCGCCTGCAGCGCGGCCCGCTCGTTTTGCAGCGCTTCCGCTTGCCTGGACTGCTCCTGTTCCCGCTGCTCGCTCTGCGGGATCGTCTCTTTCAGCCCGGCGGCCATGGACGCCCGAACTTCCGCTTCCTGCTTCTGCTGCTGCGCCTCGCACAGACGCGCCTCCTGTTCCTTCACGGCCCGCTCGACCTCCAACGGTTCCGGCAGCGTGCCCGCGGGCAAGTCCGGGAACTGTACCGCCGTCCGCTTGAGCAATTCTTCTTTCAGCTTCTGGCCTTCGCCGCGCAGATGCCCCGCTTTTGTACTGGCGTCAACCTCTTTCTGGTGGGCGGAATCCGAGGCGGCTTTCGCCTGTTTGAGCGCGGCTTCACTGGGCGCTTCCCGTGCCGCCTGCGCCGGAGCTGGATGGTGCGGCGAACCGCACACCGGACATGGGGTTCCCTCCTGAAGATCCCTTGCCAAAATGCCCGCCTGGGCGTCCAGAAAGGCTTTGTTCAACTCTTCCCAGGTTCTCAGACGCTCGCTGGCCGTCTGGCGCGCCGCTTCATAGCCCCCCTGCGCCTGCTTCCATTGCTGGCGCAGCCTTTCCAGCGCGGCGAGGTCCGCGGTCAGACTGGAAAGCTCGTTTCGGGCTGCTTGCAGGGCTTCCACCGTATGCCGCGCCTTTTCGACCTCCGCCGCCGCGCCGCTTAACGCCTTTTCCTTTTCTTTGTCCTGCTGCAAGGTCTCCCGCAGCTTCTTCAAAGCCGCAAGGACTGTCTCTTGTGTACGATCTTTTTCCGCCAGATCCCGCTTTGCACGGTCTAAATTCTGAACCAGGCCGTCCATGATCTCGTACTGCGGAAGTTGGTTCTCCAATACGGCGGCTTCGGAACGGGTTCCGTCGATGTCCTTCTGACGCGTCTGGGCCTCTGACAGCTTTTGCGCCGCGGCCTCAAGATTTGGCGCGTGGTTTTCCAAAGCGCGTTCCGCCGCTGTCAGACCGTCGGCAATCTTTTTGCGTTCCGCGCCTTGGGCGGCCTGAGCCATCCAGACGGAAAGCTCCTGCTCCAGCGCCGCTTTTTCCTGCTCCAGCGCCGCCTGACGTTTTTGGTCGTCTGCAATCAGCTCCTTCAGCAGCACGAGGATTTCTCCCCAAAGCATTTGTCCGGCCCGCGCCCGTTCCGCGTCAGCCTGCCGGGGATGGTCGTCCGCACAAAGAATCCTGGCCGCGTACTGCCTGAGGGATGTACGAAGTTCCGCGCATTCCTTTCCCAGCTCGGAAGCATCCTTTTTCAATGCCTCCTGCAGTCTTTGATAGAAACCGGTATTGAAAATCTCGCGGAAAATTTCCCGGCGCTCGTTGGTGCGCGTCTGCAAGAGCTTCCGGAACTCGCCCTGTGCAATCATCGCAAGCTGTGAAAACTGCCTGCTGTCCACGCCAAGCAGTTTCTCTACCGCGTCTGTCACCTCCGAAAGGGAGTGATCCACTGTTTTTCCGTCCGGGCAGTAAAGACACGCTTTGGGGGTCTCCTTTGTGAAACCCTCGCCTCGCTGCTTTGGCTTCATGTACTCCGGAGACCGCTGAATCTTATATAATTCCCCGCGGCAGACAAATTCCAGTTCCACAAAGGTCGGCGTCTTCGGGTCGGCGTACTTGCTGCGGAACATTTTTGCCTCACGGCCCTCGCCGCTGGCCGCGCCGTAGAGGGCGTAGGTGACGGCATCAAAAATGGTGGTTTTGCCTGCGCCGGTGTCGCCGCAAATCAGGTAGATTCCATGCTCTCCCAACTTGTCCAGTTCCAGGGTTTCCCGGCCTGCGTACGGCCCAAAGGCCGACATGGTCAGTCGTACCGGTCTCATTCCTCCGCCTCCTGTACCTGCTTCATTTTTTTCGCAAGATATTCCCGCTGCACATCCAACAGCGGTACGCCGTTTTGCTGCTCATAAAAGGCCGCGAACAGCTCCATCGGGGATTGCTGCGCCGTGACCTCCGCGCTGGCGCGGGGGCCTCCGCCCCGGGTGCGCTGGTTATCGTAATCCAGGCCCATTAAGTTCGGGTAGACCGTCCGCAGCTTGTTCATGGCGTCCGGCACGATGCTTTCATCGGTGAGAATGATGTGGAGGTATGCCTCCTGTTCCTCCGGAATCCGCCGTTCGAGAAACTCCTGGAAACTCCCGCGGCGTTCCAGCATATCCCGGCGGGGTTTCAGGGGGATGGTCCGTACGGTACGCCGGCCCTTTGCCCCAAGCTCCGCCAGTGTAACCGATTTTTCCTGTCGGGACTCGGAAAAGGAATATTTCAATGGTGTCCCGCAATACCGGATACGGTCGTCCCCGATGTTCTGGGGACCGTGCAGGTGGCCCAGGGCCACGTAATCGAAGGGTGCGAAAACCGCAGCATCCACATTGTCGGTTCCGCCAACGGATACATCTTCCGAATCGCAGCGTTCCGCGCCGGTGACGAACTGATGCGTTATCAGCACGTTCCGGCGGCTGGCATCCAGGTCCATATGCGCAATCGCACAGGCGATGGCGTCCGTGTAACTCTCCGCCGGCTCCTCCGGGAACCAGCGGCGGATGTGCATCGGCTTGAGGAAGGGCAGCAAATAGATATCCACCGGACCGAATTCGTCTTCCAGCGTCACCGGCGTGACCGTTCCGTTGTATACGGGAGAAATGTAAATTTTGCTCTTTTCCAAAAACTGCGCCCCAAACGCCAGACGTTCCGGCGAGTCGTGGTTCCCGCTGATCAACAGCACCGGGAGCGCTCGTTCCGCCAGGGAAACCAGAAAACGGTCCAGCAGCTCCACCGCTTCCGTGGACGGCGTGGAGCGGTCGTAGACATCTCCGGCAATGAGAACAGCGTCCGGACGCTCTTCGTCGAGGATGGTCAGAATGGCTTGCAGTATGTACGCCTGATCTTCCAGCAATGAAAAATTCTTGATCCGTTTTCCCAGATGCAGGTCTGAAAGATGAAGCAGCTTCATAGGACACTTCCTTTCGGTTGTTTATTGATGATTTCTCTTGCAATTTGTGAAACGGTTTTGCCGTCCGTATGCGCTTTTATACTGTGAATGGATTCATACAGGGGAATTCTTACAGCGCTTCGTTCAAGAACATCCTCGCCGCGGATTCCCTTTGCAATATCCTTCCGAATGCGTTCCTCCAGGGTTCCTTTCGTTTTGGCCGTCGCTTGAAATGGATCGGCGTCCCAGCGCCAGCCGCCGCCGGGAAATACCGCGTCTGGCAATTCCTTCTTTATCTGCTGGTTTCCGCCGTTTTTCCAACGCCCAACGTACCGCCGATTAAATACAGGTTTTTTATCGGAATGCCTTCACAAATGCTTGTTTGTATAGGTTGTATCGTACGGAAGTTATTTTATAACATTCGTTCGCGGTTTGCAAGGTGTTTTGGCCATTTGTTCCCAAATTGCAGGCCCGCTGCATTTTTTTACGCTTTATTCATATTCTTTTAAGGAATCAGGCGTATCCTAACTAAGCAGCGTAAAACCCCGGATTCATCAGGAGGTCATGAATGGATATCAGAATGCGGCAGGCAGAGGCGCTCTATCTGGAACGCCTGGCCCGGGAAGCTGAGACGGACGGATCGCTGGAGGACTTCGCCGGTATGGAAATATTCAGCGAAACCGAGAACCATACAAAAGCGGCCGAAAAGCCCGGACAGGCTCTCCCTCAGACGGGCGCGGAAACGTCCCCAAAGGTCCCTCGAACGTCGAAGCCGTCGTGCGACAAATTTGTTCCGGAAAAACAGGAGGACCTGCAGTCTTTTGGATGTTATCACCCCGTATCCGACGGAAAGGGCGGCGTTCAGATTCGCTTCGACGCCCCCGTGGAAGAACCGGCGTCCCCTGAAAAAGACCGCGGGGCAGACAAATAGACAGAAATAAAATCCGAGAGGCTGTTCGGTGTGGACAGCCTCCCGGATTCTTTCTTTCTGCGGTTCCGCGGAAACGCCGCAGGGCGCGTCACGGGTTGACTGCCGGCCATAAGATGTCCCGGGCGACCGGCGTGTAAAAAAGACGCTCCGCCTGCGCCAAATCCTGCGTCTGGCCTAAAATCCACATCAGTTTTGCCGTTACCGCTTCCGTCGTCATGTCGTAGGCTTCCAGAACCTGGAGGTCACTTTTCAGCCGCCGTCCTACATAGTACACGTCCAGATCGCTGCCCTCGTTGGCGACCTGCGTCGTCAGAACTAGCAGCTTTCCCGCGTCACGCCAGCGGCGGATGCAGTCGAAAAAGCCGCCCTCATCCGGCAGGCCGCCTACGCCAAAGCTCTCGATAATTAAAGCGTCGTTTCGCTCCAGAAGAAAATCCGCCTGTTCACGGCCTGCGCCGGGAACCAGCTTCATCAGGGCTACCCGGCTGTTCAGACGGTCATAGAATACCGGCCTTTCATAGCACTCCTGCCGGATGTAGCGCAGAAGAACGCCGTCTCGCAGAATGCCAAGATTTGGATAGTTAATGCTGGAAAACGCTTGGAAACTTTTGGTGTGGGTCTTCCGCGCCCGGACGCCTAAAATCACCTGATGATTGAACACAATCGATACGCCCGGCAGGTCCGACGCAGCGCAGCGGAAGGCGTCCGTCAGGTTGTCCTTCGAGTCGGTGGTCTCAAAGCCGATAGGTTTCTGTGCGCCGGTGAGCACAATCGGTTTCGGGCTGCCCTGGATCAGATAACTTAACGCCGCCGCCGTGTATGCCATGGTGTCCGTGCCGTGGGTCAGAACAAAGCCGTCGCAGGCATCATAATGCGTCTGAATACAGCGGGCCATCTGCAGCCAGTGACGGGGACTGATGTTGGTGCTGTCCAGGTTCATCAGCTCCACGCAATAAACCTCACAGATTTCCGTCAGGGCCGGAACCAGCGCCGCCAGCTGTTGGGCCGTCAGCTCCGGCGCAAGACCGTTGGAGGTCATTTCGGAAGCAATCGTGCCGCCGGTGCCGATCAAAAGAATTTTTTTCATGAAAGGCCGCTCCTTTTTGCCGTTCTGTGCGCGTCAGGAATTCCGGTGCGTCTGCCGGGCGCTGCTTCCCAGGTCCTTCCAGGGCAGAAGAATCTGCTCCACCACAATCGCCGCCGCTCCCGCGTACTTCTTCCCGGCGGACGCCCGCGCCATGGCGCAGAGGTCCGGCTGAAGACGCGGGTTGATCGCCTGAAGCTGACTTTCAAACAGCTCTTTTACCGGCTCCATGGCAAAGAGGTCGCCGGTCAGAAGCAGCTTATCCGGCGAGAGCAAATGAATTGCGTTTCCGGTGACAGATGCAAGCGCGTGCGCCCGTTCCTGCATGAACGTCCACAGCGTTTCGGAATCGGATTCCAGATATTGGGGCAGATTCTTCCGGGTGGGCGTTCCCAGAACGTTCGACAGCTTTGCCAGTTCCCCGGTGGGATTTTGGGCGATTTCTTCCGCGATGAAAGCGACGATTGCATCCACCGAAACCGTAGGCTCCAGACAGCCTGCCGCTCCGCAGTTGCAGCGCAGGCCGTTCCGTTCGGAAATAAGGTTGTGGCCGATTTCCGGGGACTGATAGTGATAGCCCTTGTAAATCTGGTCATGAATCGCCATGGCCGAACCTACGCCCGGACCCCATTTTAACATCAGAATGTTATGCGAATCTTCGGTAATGTCCGTGTATACCAATTCACTGAGCAAAATGGCGCAGACGTTGTTTTCCACCGCTACCGGGAATGGAAATTCCGCCTCAAAGTAACTGCGGATCGGAAACGGGTCGTCGAACAGGCGGAAGACATGAAGCGCAATTCCGTCCCGCTGGTTGATCGGGCCAATGACGGTCACGCCGGCCCCCAGAACCTTCTCCATGGAAATGCCGGACTCCCAGAGCATTTTGATGCACTCCTTGGCAATCCCGGAACAGAGGGCTTCCGGCGTGCCGCCCTTGGGGGCTAAAGAGCGCTCTGTGAGAACATCCCCCTTCATGTTCGTTACGCCGATATTTATATAGTAAGAGTGTACGTCAATCGCCAGGATATAACGCCAGTCGTAGTTGATGGCAATGGGCAGACGGCGGCGTCCGACGGGCTTCTGGCTTTCCAGAACCGCTTCCTGCTGCACCAATAAGCCCTCGTCCAGAAAATCGCTGACAATGGAGGTGACGGCGGCGGTGGTAATTCCCAAGTAATGCGCAATGTCCGTGCGGGACATGACGCCGCGGGAAAATAAAAGCTGCAAGGTCTGGGAGCGGTTGTTCATCAGAATCGCCGCGCCCCGCGGCAGCCAGGAGTTTTTCATAGGATACGCCTCCTTCGCGCCATGCAAAAAAACAGGCACGGCCGAAAATAGTAATTTAAGTTAATTATATAATCGTTTAACTACGATTATATACGGGAATTGGAAAAGATACAATATAGATTTTGTTAAAGAAGCGGTTAAAATATTTGTGCAGAATGCCTAAAATAAGAGGGAAAATATCATGGAAAATCGCGAGTTGACATTTGGAGTACGGAAGATTATTATTTAATCAAGTTAGTTAATTTTTCGGGCGCGCCTCCGCGCACCGGGAAAGTTGACAAAAATGAGGTGTGAAAGTATGAAAGTAATCATCGGTTCTGACAAATCCGGATTCCCCCTGAAGGAAGCCATCAAGGCTCACCTGACCGAAAAGGGCCACACAGTCGAAGACTGCGGCACTCTCGACCTGGACAACGTAAAGCCTTATTTCGTCACTGCGGCGGCCCTGGCTCCCAGAGTGCAGAGCGGCGAGTTTGAAAAGGGTATCCTCATCTGCGGCACCGGCGCAGGTATGGAGATCGTCGCCAACAAATACAAGGGCGTGTACGCCGTCCTCTGCAACGATATCTACGACGCCCGGATGTGCCGCGCCATCAACGACGCCAACGTCATGACCATGGGCGGCTGGAAGATCGCTCCCGAAGTCGGCTGCGAAATGGCTGACACCTTCCTCGCCACCGATTTCACCCAGGGCCTGGAAGAATGGCGTCAGGAATTCCTCAAGGGCGCAAAGGAAAAGGTCAAGGGACTGGAAGCCGAAATTTACGGCTAATCACCGAAAGGAAGTGCAGAACGTGAACGAAGTCAAAAAGTTTGCCGTGGACATCCGCAAGGAAACCATCAAGTGCATCGGTAATCTGGGCGTGGGACACATCGGCGGCGCCCTCTCCATCGTGGACGTGCTGGCGGTGCTGTACGGCGGCGAAATGAACATCGACCCCAAGAACCCCCAGAAGGATGACCGGGATATGCTGGTCTGCTCCAAGGGCCACGCCGGCCCGGCTGTGTATGCCACCCTCGCGCTGAAGGGATATTTCCCGATGGAAATGCTGGACACGCTGAACAAGCCCGGCACCAGGCTTCCCAGCCACTGCGACATGAACCGGACCCCCGGCATCGATATGACCACCGGTTCCCTGGGCCAGGGCGCAAGCTCCGCCATGGGCATTGCCTGCGCCAACCGCCTCAAGGGGTACAACAACTATACATACCTGATTCTGGGTGACGGCGAAATTGAAGAAGGTCAGGTCTGGGAAGCCGCCATGTTCGCTGCCGCGAAGAAGCTCTCCCACATGATCGCGTTCGTCGACTACAACAAGGCCCAGATCGACGATACCCCGGAAAACCTCTGCGCCCTGGGCGATGTCGCGAAAAAGTTTGAGAGCTTCGGCTGGTTCGCTCAGAACGTCGCGGACGGCAACGACGTGGAACAGATTTCCGCCGCCATCGCCAAGGCCAAGGCCGAAGCGGGCGAACGTCCCTCCGTCATCGTGCTGAACACGGTGAAGGGCAAGGGTTACAGCAAGATCGAAGGTTCCCTCGGCTCCCACAATATGCCGGTAACGGCCGAGATGGTGGAAGAAGCCGTGGCCGAACTGGACAAAGCCGCCGCAGCCCTCGCCTGAGCGCCTGCGGACCGAATTTTGACGAGGAGGATAATAGCATGAGCGTAAAAGTGGCGCAAAATCATGCGGTGAGCGATAAGGAACTGCGGAAGGAATTCTGCGATACGCTGCTGGCGATGGCGGCGGAGGACGATAAGGTTGTCGTGCTGGACGCGGACCTGATGAATGCGGCGGGTACAAAGCCGTTCCGGGCCGCCTATCCTGAGCGGACCTTCGACTGTGGCGTGCAGGAAGCGAACATGATTGGCGTGGCGGCAGGCCTGTCGTCCCGCGGGTTCGTTCCCTTTACGCATACTTTCGGACCCTTCGCGGCCCGCCGCGCCTGCGATCAGATCTTCATGTCCTGCGCGTATGCAAAGCAGAACGTGAAGGTCGTGGGTTCGGACCCCGGCATCACCGCTGCCCTGAACGGCGGCACACATATGCCCTTTGAGGATATGGGCATCATGAGCACCATTCCCGAAATGACCGTCGTGGAGCCCTGCGATCTGGTTTCCGTGGGCAAAGTGACCCGTCTGGCGAAGGAAACCAAGGGCTGCTGGTACATCCGCCTGCACCGCAAGGGCGCGCCGACTGTCTATGAGGAAGGCACCGATTTCACCGTCGGCAAGGCAAACCTGCTGAAAGACGGCAAGGACGTTACCATTATTGCCATGGGTTATCTGGTGGCTGAGGCTCTGAAGGCCGCCGAGGCCCTGGAAAAGGAAGGCATTTCCGCCCGTGTGCTGGATATGTGGTGCTTGAAGCCTCTGGATGAGGAAGCCGTCCTCGCGGCCGCGAAGGAAACCGGCGCGATTGTCACCGCAGAGAACCACAACGTCAAGAACGGCCTGGGCAGCGCGGTTGCATCCACCCTGGCCCAGAACTGCCCCGCCATCCTGGAGATGGTTGGCGTGCAGGACGAGTTCGGTGAAGTCGGCCCCACCCCGTACCTGGCCGAACGCTTCAAGCTGACCGCCGACGAAATCGTCGCCAAGGTGAAAAAGGCCGTCGCCCGCAAGGCGTAACAGAGGAGGAGCACAGTAATGTGGGAGTATTTGCAGCCGGTAACGATCCGGTTTGGCGAGGGCGTTGTCAAGGAACTGCAAAAAGCAGCGGAGTCCCTTGGCTGTAAGCGCGGCCTGCTGGTCAGCGACCCCTTTTTCATGAAGAGCGGTCTTGCGGACAGCATTCTGCAGTCCAGCGGCGGCGTCCTGGCCGGCGTGTACAGCGAGATTTCCCCGAACCCGGAAACCGTGGAGGTCGACGCCTGTGCGAAGAAAATCCGTGAGGAGAACATTGACTTCCTGGTCGCCCTGGGCGGCGGCAGCGCCCTGGACTGCGCCAAGGCGGCGGGTTCCATCTGCTTTACCGAGGACTCCATCCGTAAGTACCACGGCACCGGCGTTCCGATGCCCCAGAAGCACCTGCCCCTGATTGCCATTCCTACGACGGCAGGCACCGGCAGTGAAGTTACCTGCGTGTCCGTCCTGAGCGACCACGAGCTGGGGAAAAAAGGTCCCATCGTGTCCAACGCGTTTTATCCGGCCCTGGCCCTGGTGGACCCGGAGCTGACCTACACCCTGCCTCCCTACATGACCGCCAGCACCGGCATTGATGTCCTGTGCCATGCGGTGGAGGGCTTCTGGAGCAAGGGCCATCAGCCCATCTGCGACGCCCTGGCGCTCCACGCCAGCAAGATCGTGTTCCAGTATCTGCGCACGGCCTGCAAGGAGCCGGAGAACAAAGAGGCCCGGGCTAAAATGGCGGAGGCTTCCGTGATTGCGGGTCTGGCCTTCACCCTGCCCAAGACCACCAGTTCCCATGCCTGCTCCTTCCCCCTGACGAACCTGTTCCACATCCCTCACGGCGAAGCCTGCGGCCTGACTCTGGACTACTTTGCCCGCGTCAACGCCGATGCCGAGCCCAAGGATGGACGGATTCACACGTTCGCACGGGAACTGGGCTTCAAGGATATGTACGACATGGCCGACGCCATTGCCCAGCTGAAAAAGGATCTGGGCCTGCGTACCGACCTGAAGGAGTTCCGCCTCACTGACGAGCAGGTCGCCGAGCTGGTCAAGACCAGCCATCACCCCAATATGCTCAACAATCCCGTGGAGATTACCGACGAGATTCTGGATAAGATGTATCAGTCCATGCGCTGAGCGGGGAGTGGGAACATGATTGAACGGCTGAATCAAGTAAATGATGTGCCGGTTTTGTCCGTGAAGGACGCGGCGTTCGCCCCCTACGGACGGATTATCACCGGCTATGATTTCAGCGGCTTGATTTCCTACCTCACGGAAAAAACCGAAATCCCCGGGACGGGCAATATTTACGTTGCCTCCGTCCCGGAGATGGAGGCCGACCCCGTGGCCGCCGAGCTGAAAACCGTTTTCTACGGCGGTATGGACATGGAAATCGGCTACTGCAACGGAAGAAATTCCACCTATAACGGCTTTGAATACCACAAAGGCAGTGAAATCAACATCGCCGTGACGGACTTCATGCTGGTCCTGGGCCACACTTGGCAGATCAGGGACCTCACCTTCAAGGCGGAGGATGCTCAGGTCTTTTTTGTGGAAAAAGGTACCGCCATTGAGATGTATCAGACAACACTGCACTTGTCCCCCTGCAAGGTGACGGACGAGGGATTCAAAGGCGTCGTCATTCTGCCCAGAGGAACGAATACGCCCCTGCCGGAAAAGCACGTGACCGACGACCCGGAAAGCCGTCTGCTTTTGCAGCGGAACAAATGGGTTCTGGCTCACCCGGACCGGGAACCGCTGATGAAACAGGGTGCGCATCCCGGCCTGCTGGGCGAAAACAAAGAGCTGTTTTACTGAATCATCAAGCTGAACAGAAAGGAGGCGAGGCGCCATGAAATTTGTGCGAAACGGTTCCGCCTGGACCCTGGAGCATGACGGAAAAATTCTTCTGGAATGCGGGGAATCCACGCCGCTTCTGTATGTCGGCTGCGGCAAGGAAACCGTCGATATGTACCGCGGCAACTACAAGATTGAAGATTACGTCGTCGAACGCCGCCCGCTGGCGGTGAAGGAAATCGCGGAGACGGAGAACGGCGCGGCGCTGGACTTCGGCGAAGTGAAGGTCTCCCTCACCATCGAGGGCGACTGCGCAACGCTGCGCTTCTGGCAGGAAAATCCGGAGATTAATCGTTTCTGGTTCCGAGTGAAGGCCGAGGCCGACGAGTTCTGCTACGGCTGCGGCGAGCAGATGTCGTACTTCAATCTGCGGGGACGGCATTTTCCGCTCTGGACGTCCGAGCCGGGCGTGGGACGGGACAAAACCACTTATGTTACCTGGCGGTCCGACGTAGAAAACAAGGCGGGCGGCGATTATTACAACACCTATTTCCCCCAGCCAACTTACGTTTCCAGCCGTCATTACTATCTGCACACAGATACCACCGCTTATGCCGATTTTGACTTCCGGAATGCGGATTTCCATGAACTGCAAATCTGGGAGGTCCCGGCTTCCATCCGCATTGAGGCGGCTTCCACATTCGTGGACCTGCTGAAAAAGGAAAGCGCGTTCTTCGGCCGCCAGCCGGAACTGCCGGACTGGGTTTACGACGGCCTGATTATCGGCGTCCAGGGCGGCAGCGAGCGTTCCTTCGGCCTGATGGATAAGACGCTGGAACATGGCATCAAGGTCTGCGGCGTCTGGTGCCAGGACTGGAGCGGCAAGCGGATTACCAGTTTCGGAAAACGCCTGCAATGGGACTGGCATTTCAACCAGGAAATGTACCCCAATCTCCCCCAGGAGATTGAAAAGCTGCACCAGCGGGGCATCAAGTTCCTGGGCTACATCAACCCTTACCTCGTCAATGACGGCGAGCTTTACAAGGAAGGTCTCGAAAAGGATGTATTCGCGAAAAAATCCGACGGCAGCGTGTATCTGGTGGACTTCGGCGAGTTTGACTGCGCCATTCCCGACCTCACCAAGCCGGAGGCGTACCAGTGGTACAAGGACCGGGTAATCAAGGAGTGCAGTCTGGACATCGGCATCGACGGCTGGATGGCCGATTTCGGCGAATATATGCCGACCGATGACATCGTTCTGCACAGCGGCAAGCCCGCCATGATCGAACATAACCATTATCCGGCTCTGTGGGCGAAGTGCAACTATGAGGCCCTGGCGGAAACCGGCAGACTGGGCGAAGTCCTGTACTTCATGCGGGCCGGCTACACCGGAAACCAGAAATATTGCGTTCTTATGTGGGAGGGCGACCAGTCCGTTGACTTCTCCATCCATGACGGTCTGGCTTCCGTGGTCTGCGGCGCGCTGAGTCTCGGTATGACCGGCTGCGGCCTCACACACAGCGATATTGGCGGTTACACATCCCTGTTTGACAACTGCCGTACAAAGGAAGTGTTCCTCCGCTGGGCGGAAATGGCCGCCTTTACTGCGGTGATGCGTACGCATGAATGCAACCGTCCGGAACAGAACTTCCAGTATTACGACGACGAGGACTGCATGAAACAGCTGGCCCGGCTGGTGGATGTTTACACTATGCTCAAGCCCTACATCAAAGCCCTCGTTCACGAAAACTGCACCGACGGCATTCCGGTTCAGCGTCCGCTGTTCCTCCACAACGAGGACGACCCGCGCTGTTATGAAATCCAGTACCAGTACCTGCTGGGACCGGACATGTTGGTTGCGCCGGTGTATCTGGCGGACCAGACGGAATGGCCCGTCTATCTCCCCGAGGGCGAATGGGTCCACCTGTGGACCGGCAAGACCTGCGGAAAAGGCGATCACACCGTTCCGGCCGCCCTGGGCGACACGCCGGTTTTCTACAAAAAAGATTCCAAGTACGCGGAACTTTTCGCGGAAATCGGCAAAAAACATGGCCGGGCGTAAGCCTGTGGGAAAACCCGCGGCAGGGGGGGAACCATCATGTTGAATTACATACTGTTCCTGTTGGTTATCTTAGGGGCGAACATCATGCAGGGAATCACCGGCTTTGCCGGTACGATTCTTGCCATGTCTCCCAGTCTGCTGCTGGTGGGATATCCCGTCGCAAAGCCGGTGCTGAACGTACTGGCGCTGATCTCCGGTTTTTACGTGTTTATCGGCAACGTGAAAAACGTGAACTGGAAAGAGTTATGGAAAATCGTCGCCTGGATGGCGGCCGGCATTGCAGGCGGTATTTTTATACAGGGCCTGTTTGCTGAACAACAGCAGATTTTGCAAAAACTGCTGGGTGTGTTCGTGGTATTCCTGGCGGCCCAGGGCATCTATAAGACGTTCCGTCCCGCAAAGGACGGCGAACCCGATGCTCCGAAACCGCCCTCCAAAGCCACCGTCCTGTTTCTGCCCGCGGCGGGTATTGTACACGGTATTTTCGTCTCCGGCGGGCCGCTGCTGGTGAGTTACCTGACGAAGAAAAACCTCGACAAGGTGACGTTCCGGGCGACCATTTCCACGGTTTGGGTATTTCTCAACACCCTGGTTCTGTTTGATGACATTCGTACGGGGCTGTGGAACCCCTCGCTTCTGAAGGTCCAATTGGTGTCGATCCCCTTCCTTCTTGCGGGAATGTTCATCGGAAGCAAACTGTATGCGAGAATGAGCCAGCAGTTATTCATGAAAATCACGTATGTACTGCTGCTCATTTCTGGTATATCCCTGCTGGTCAAGTGACCGGCAACAAAATTAAAGGAGGATCCTGTGATGAAGAAAAGAACGTTAGCGCTCATCCTGACCCTGGCCATGTCTCTGGCCCTGCTCCTGACCGCCTGCGGCGGCGACTCCGGTTCCGGCGGCACCACCGGCGGTACGACCGGCGGCGACGCCCAGACCGAAGGCGAAGACACCGGCGGCAATCCCGATGCGGCCGGCGGCACCGTGAAGATCATCTGCCCCTACGGCGTAGGCGGCACGGCCGACGCCATTGGCCGTAAGTTTGCCCTGATTGCCAACAAGACCCACCCCGAATACAACTTCATCGTTGAGAACATGACCGGCGGCGACGGCTTCGCGGCTGCCGACTACTACACCGACCAAGACCCCTCCACCAAGGAGCTGCTGGTCTATGGCTACGGCGTTGCGTACCGTCATGACCTTGGCAAGAAGTACGGCACTGAGGTCGTGGACTTCGACCGTGAGGACATTTATCCCATCGCGGCCATCGATGACCGGACCTGGATTCTGTACAGCACTCCCGACATGACCCTGGCGGACGTGATTGCCAAGGCCCAGGAGAGCGGTATCAAGATGTCCGGCGGCAACCCCCTCTCGGACCCCCACCTCGCTCTGGGCTCCCTGATGACCCAGATGGGCGGCAAGGTCATGGTTGTTCCCTATGACGGCGGCGCGGCCCAGAAGAAGGGCCTGACCGACGGCGAAGTCGACGTGTTTGTCGGCACCACCCAGGCCGCTCAGGACGAAGTCGAAGCGGGCACCCTGGTTCCTATCCTGGCTTTCTCTGAAAACACCTTCGAAGGCTTCACCACGCCCAATGGCGCCATCAGCGTTCCTTCCATCGCCGGTTCCGGCATGGCTCCCGAACTGGATTCCAGCAAGGACTTCACCGGTTCCATCCTCCGTGGCGGCGGCTACATTGCCACCCGCACCGGTGCGGATCAGGCCTGGATTGACGAGATGGTTCAGATTGCCAAGGACGTTTGGGCCGACCCCGAATATTCCGACTGGATTGCTTCCATCCTCCTCAACAAGTTTGAGGAATACGGCGAGGACGCCGTGGCAGGTCTGAATCAGGCTTGCGAAAAGGCCGTGGCCGCTTATGACCTCATGAGCGCCGGCTGATTTTGAACCCAGCCCCGGAGGCGCGTGTGTGCGCCTCCGGGAAACTGAACGACAGAGGGAGATTTTTCTATGAAGGTCAAAATCAAAACCAACCTCTGGTCAGGCATTGTTATGGGCGCGTTCAGCATTATCATGCTGCTGCTGCTGCCCACCCAGGTACGGGTGCCCGCTTACGATTCCGGTGCGCCAAGCCCCCGGATTATTCCTGCGATCTGCCTGGTCGGTATGCTGATCTGCGCCGCGGCCCTGATCATCCAGAGCCTGGTATTCAAAAAGGAAAAGGAATTTGAATTCGATTGGGCAGTCGAAAAGCCCTGTATCCTCATGATTCTGATGCTGTGCGTTTACACGGCCATGATTATTTACCTGGGCTTTGTGATTGCCTCCGTTGTCATCTTCCCCCTGATGCTTTTCTATTGCGGCGAGCGCAAGCCCCCGATCTATATCTTTACCGTTGCGGCGGCTGTCGGCATTTTCTTCCTGTTCAAGTTTGTGTTCCATGTGTCCCTCCCCGCGATTCCGTTCTTAGGAGGTTAACGCTATGGGCGACATTCAAATGATTATTCAGGCTGTTGGCATGGTCTTCAGTCCCCTGAACATCGCCATGATTTTCGGCGGTCTGGTTCTGGGCATGATCGTGGGCTGCATCCCCGGCCTGAGCGTTACCCTGGGTATTATTCTGCTGCTGCCCCTGACCTATTCCTTCCCCTCCGCTGACACGGCCATCATTGCCCTGCTGGCGGTATACGTGGGCGGTATGTACGGCGGTTCCATCAGCGCCATCACGCTGAACACCCCCGGTACAAACTCCGCCATCGCAACCACTTTCGACGGCTATCCCCTGGCGAAGCAGGGCAAGGTGAAAAAGGCGCTGGATACGTCTTTGTTCGCCTCCACCTTCGGCGGATTGTTCTCCGCTGTGCTTCTGCTGGTCTGCGCCTCCTTCATCACGAAGCTGGTGGCAAACTTCGCCTCGGTTGAATATTTCTCCATGGCCATTCTGGGTATCTCCCTGATTGCCGGCGTCAGCGGCGACAGCCTGCCCAAAGGCGTGCTGTCGGGTCTGCTGGGCATCCTGATTGCCTCCATCGGCATGGACGCCATCACCGGCGTGACCCGGTTCTCCTTTGGCCTGGATACGCTGAAATTCGGCGTCGATATGCTGCCCGCCATGATTGCCCTGATCGCTCTGACCCAGGTGGTGCAGAAGCTGCGGGATTTCGTGGTCAGTCACGGCAAGCTCGACGACGCAAACAAAATCGACAACGAGGGCCTGACTCTCAAAGAGATGAAGGCGATTACCCCCGCCTGCACCCGTTCTTCCGCGATTGCCTCCATTCTGGGCGCAATGCCCGGCGTGGGCGGCGGCGTGGCGCAGTTCATGTGCTACAACGAGTGCCGCCGGGCCTCCAAACACCCGGAAATGTTCGGCAAGGGCAGTCTGGAAGGCATTGCCGCTGCGGAATCCAGCAACAATGCCGTCGTTGGCTCCGCCATGATTCCCCTGCTGACCCTCGGCATCCCCGGCGACGGCGTTACGGCTCTGCTGCTGGGCGCATTCATCCTCCACGGCATTCAGCCCGGCCCCACGATGTTCACAAAGCAGGGCGTCATTGCCTATTCGATCATCCTGGGCTGCCTCGTGGCGAACCTGTTCCTGTATCCCATCGGTATGCTGCTGACCCGGGCGGTTGCAAAAATCATTCAGGTGCGGTATACTTACCTTGCTCCTGTGATTATCATGTTCTGCTTCGCGGGCGCGTTCGCCGCCACCGGCAACACCAAGGAGCTTGTTCTGGTTGCAGCGATTCTGGTGTTCAGCTATGTGCTGGTTGTGCTGGATATTTCCTCCACGCCCCTCATGCTGGGTATGATTCTGGCGGACATCATGGAAATGAACTTTGTCACCAGCATGATGAGCTATGACCGGGACTATCTGATTTTCTTCAAGCGTCCCATTTCCTGCGTCATTCTGATTCTGACCGTTATTCTGGTTATCTCCATGATCCGCATTAACAAGAAGGTGGAAGCCCTCAACAAGGCTCAGCTCGAGGAAATGCAGAAAGAACATGAAGAAACCGGAAAGCCCTCCGAGGAGCCCCGCGAAAAGGGTACCGACTGGGCCGGTCTGGAAAAACTGGACGAGGCGGCGGAAAAGCCGGTCGAAAGTCCAGCGGACAAACCCAAATAACCGAACCCATATCCGCGGCCGCTCGGAGCAAAACTGGGCGGCCGCTCCAAAAAAGGAGATGACAACCAATGAGCTTTCAGGTTGCCTATGTGCCCATCGGTGTGGGTACCTTCCATCTGGAAAGCGCACAGGTGCAGTTTGACCAGTCCGTTCAGCTCATCAAGTCCCTGACGGACAGCGGGGCATATCCCGATAAAATGCTGCTGACTCTGGATGACCTCAACGCGTATCTAGACACCATTCAGCCCAGCCTGATTGTGCTGCAAAACATCACATTCGCCAACGCCGCTTATGCGACGGAGGTTCTGAAGCGTTTTGAGTGCCCCATTTTGCTGTGGACCCTGCGGGAACCCGTCATTGACGGCGGCCGTCTGCGTCTGAACTCCTTGACCGGCGCGTATTCCGCCGCCAACGCCATCCGGGCGTTCCGGGAAGGCGAGTTTGAGTACCTGTTCGGCGCGCCCGGCGACGAGGAAACCCGTCAGGAGATTGGCGCGGCGATTCAGGCGGCGAAGATCAAATACGACCTGCGGCATCTGAAACTGGCCTCCATCGGCCATACGCCCCAGGGCTTCGGCTTTGGACGGGCGCTGGATTCGGAAATCGCCAGCAAGTTCGGCGTTACGCTGGAATCCATCGAAGTCCGCGAGCTGATCGACCGGGCCAAGGGTTACAGCGACGAGGAGTGCGCTGAGGACCTGGCGGAAGCCAAAAAGATTCTCGTCGGCCTGGACAAGACCCCGGAAAAGAACGTCAAGGACTTTGCACGGCTGTATAAGGCATACAAGGCGTACATTCAGGAAAACGACATCGGGGCGGTTTCCTCCCGCTGCTGGCCCGACCTGTTCACGTCTTACGGCACGCCGGTCTGTGCGGTTCTGTCCCTGCTGAACAACGGCAAGACCGTCGCAAGCTGCGAGTCCGATACCTACGGCGCGCTGTCCATGTACATTGGCTCCCAGCTCTCCGGGAAGGCCGCTTTCTTTGGCGACCCCGTTTCCATGGACGAAAAAGAAAATACTGTTACCTTCTGGCACTGCGGCATGGCGGCCTGCTCCCTGGCCCGGGAAGACACCGGCGCGCAGGTGGGCGTCCACCCAAACCGCAAGCTGGGTCCGGCAATGGACTTCGGCTGCAAAGCCTGCGGCGAAGCCACCATTTTCCGCGTGGGCCGCAAGCCTGACGGCACGTTCCGTTTCTTCATCGCGGGCGGCGAGGCCATGGATAAGCCGAAGCAGTTCTGCGGCACGTCCGTCGTGGTGAAGCCAGAGGGCAGCGCAAAGGAACTGGTATACAACAGCGTAAAGGACGGCTGGGAACCTCATTTCGTGGTGGTTTACGCCGATGTGAAAAACGAGCTGGAAAAACTCGCCCATATGCTGGGCATGGAAGTCTGCCGCTATTAAGCAAGTTCAAACGCAGCCGCCGGAAGCGGTCTGCAAAATTTAATATGGAGGTTTCTAGTTATGAGAAAAGCCTTTATCTGCCCGACGAAGTATGTACAGGGCGAGGACGAACTGCTGAACCTTGGCTACTTTGTCAAGACCTTTGGCGATTCCGCCCTGCTGATCGCGCTGGACAGCGATGTGGAGCGCGTGAAAGACAAGCTGGACAAAACGGCGGAAAAATTCGGCGTGAAGTTTGTGCCGAGCAACTTCCGCGGCCAGTGCTCCCGTCAGGAAGTGGAGCGGCTCAAGGAAGTGGCCGCCCAGAACAAGTGCGCCTGCATTGTCGGCATGGGCGGCGGCAAAGCCATTGACACCTCCAAGTGTGTGGGACAGGGCGACGGCGTGATTATTGTCCCCACCATCGCCGCCACTGACGCCCCGACGAGCCATTCCGCCGTGTTGTACACCGAGGAAGGCGAGTTTGACGATTACGCTTACTTCAAGCAAAGCCCCAGCGTGGTGCTGGTTGACACGACGGTCGTTGCCAACGCGCCGTCCCGGTTTCTGGTCTCCGGTATGGGCGACGCCCTGTCCACCTATTTCGAGGCCCGGGCCAATGTTCGTTCGTTCTCCCGCGTCAACGCCAGCCTCCCCTGCGGCGCACGGGAAGGACTCTGCGCCCCCGGCATGGGCACCAACGCGGCGTTTGCCCTGGCAGCCCAGTGCTACCAGACTTTGCTGGAAGACGGCGTAAAGGCAAAGCAGGCCTGCGACATGAACATTGTGACGCCGGCTCTGGAAAATATTATTGAAGCCAACATCCTCCTCTCCGGCCTTGGCTTTGAGAGCGGCGGCCTGGCGGCGGCGCACGGCATCGTCGACGGTCTGACCATCCTCCCCGGCACGCATAAGTATATGCATGGCGAAGAAGTGGCCTTCGGCACCCTCTGCCATTTGATGCTGGAGAATGCTCCCAGCGCGGAGATTGAGGAAGTTCTGGAATTCTGCCTGTCCGTGGGTCTGCCGGTCTGCCTGAAAGATCTGGGCGTCGACAGCGTAAGCCCCGAAGAACTGCGTCAGGTGGCCGAAAAGGCCAGCATCCCCGAGGAATCCACCCACGCCATGCCGTTCCCCGTCACACCGGAGACCGTGGCCGCCGCGATTGTTGCCGCCGATAAAATTGGCAGCACCTTCAAACAGGAGCATACGGCATGAAAAAGATTATCAATGATCCCTTGACCGTCGTCCGGGAAATGTGCGCCGGTATCGTCGAGGCGCATCCCGAACTGACCATGGATGTCAAGTATAAAGTCATCCACAAAAAAGAGCTGAACAAGGGCAAAGTGACCCTCATCAGCGGCGGCGGCAGCGGTCACGAACCCGCGCACGCCGGATTTGTCGGCAAGGGCATGCTGGATGCGGCGGTATGCGGCGACGTGTTTGCGTCTCCGTCCCAGATTCAGGTATACAAGGCCATCCAGCAGACTGCCAGCGACGCGGGCACGCTGCTCATCATCAAGAATTACAGCGGCGACATCATGAACTTCCGCAACGCCGCGTTTCTCGCCCAGGAAGACGGCATTCACGTTGACTATGTGAAGGTCGACGACGATATTGCCGTCAAGGACAGCCTGTACACCGTAGGCCGCCGGGGCGTGGCGGGCACCGTGTTTGTCCATAAGATCGCCGGCGCGGCGGCGGAAGCCGGTAAGAACCTGGCGGAAGTCAAGGCCGTCGCGGAAAAGGCCGCGGCCAATGTCAAGAGCATCGGCTTCGCCTTCACCTCCTGCACGGTCCCGGCCAAGGGCACGCCTACCTTTGATATTGGCGAGGGTGAAATGGAATACGGCGTGGGCATTCACGGTGAACCGGGCATTCGCCGGGAAGCGGTGGCGTCTGCGGCGGAACTGGCGTCCCGGATGGTGGAATCTCTCAGCCAGGAGCTGGGACTTCAGGGCAAGGAGCGGGTTGCCGTTCTGGTGAACGGCTTCGGCGCGACGCCCCTGATGGAGCTGTATCTGTTCAACCATGCGGTCACGAAAGAACTCGCCAAGAAGGGCGTGACCATTGCCCGCGTGTTTGCAGGCAACTACATGACCAGTATCGACATGGCGGGCGCGTCCCTGTCCATTTTGAAGCTGGACGACGAGCTGGAAAGCTATCTGAACGCTCCAAGCGACGCGCCGGCGTTCAAGGTGAGCGGTCCGGTGGCGGCTACGGAGCTGCTGGACATTGCGCAGACCGCCTCTGCGGGCGAGGCGGACTACGGCATCGAAACGCCGGCGGATTACGCAGTCGTGGGCGAGTCCCTGACGCTGAAAAACGTCATGTACATGGTGGACGCGATGTGTGAGTCTGCCATTCGGAACGAGGTTCCGTTCTGCGAACTTGACTCCCACGCCGGCGACGGCGACTTCGGCATGAGCATTGCCAAGGGCTTCCGTCAGCTGAAAGCGGAATGGAAATCCATCGTGTCGGCGGAGAATCTGGATATTTCCAGCTTCCTCAACGCCTGCTCTCTGGTAATCATGGAGCATTGCGGCGGCGCGTCCGGCCCGATTTGGGGCAGTGCGTTCCGCGCCGCGGCCCGGAGCGCACGGGGCAAGGAAACGCTGTCTGTCAGCGACTTTGCAGAGCTGATGCAGGCGGCTGTAAGCGGCATTCAGGCCACTGGCGAGCGTTCCTTCGGACGCGGCGCCGTCGTGGGCGACAAGACGCTGATTGACGCGCTGGTTCCCTGCGCCGACGCCTGGACGGAAAACGCCAAGAAGGGCATCTCCTGGAAGGACGGCTTTTCCGCGGGTGCGGAGGCAGCCATGGCAGGCGCCAAGAGCACGGAAAAGATTGCCGCCCGTATGGGCCGTGCCGGCACGGTAGGCGAGCGCAGCATCGGCTGGGCCGACGCAGGCGCTTATGGTCTGGCGGTCATCTTCGGCGACGTCACCAACGGGCTGAAATAATCTCATACTCCCAAAAAACGGGAAAGCAGCTGCTGGTCAGAAGATTCTGACCGGCAGTTGTTTTTTGCGTCAAACTCGCTTTTTCGCAAAGGAACGGAAGGAATTTCCTTTTTGCATTCTTCCAAATATCAGTAAATAGTTGAGTTTTTCACCGGTAATTTGCATTTTTTGCATTTTGTATTGGATTCTGAAAAAAGTGTGATATACTGCATCTAAAATTTCTACAAGCGGAAAGGAAGGGTCCCCATGGATGATATATCCTTCTCCATTTTCCCGAACGAAAATTTTCTGGACCTCCGCCCTTACCAGTACGGCTGGGAGCAATGCGCCCCGCTTCATTCCTTTGGTCCCTTTGTCCGGAATCACTACCTTTTTCATTACGTCATTTCGGGCCGCGGCAGCCTGGACGCAACCGCCCCTGACGGAATTGACCGTCGTTATGAACTTGGAGCGAACCAGGGCTTTTTGATCTGTCCCGGACTGGTCAACACCTATTCCGCTGACAAATACGACCCCTGGAAATACACGTGGGTGGAATTCGACGGTCTCCGCGCACAGGAGTACCTGAACTGCGCCGGTCTTGGCCCGGCAAAACCGATTTACATTCCTCAAACCATCCCACAGGGCGAGGCCGTCCGCGACCGGATGCTGTATATCACAGAACATGCGAAGGCGTCGCCCCTGCACCTCGTCGGACAGTTTTTCCTCTTTCTCGACGCTCTGATTCAATCGTCGTCCTCTCGCCGCACAACCGCCGGCAATCAGCTTCATGACTTCTACATCCATGAGGCCGTCACGTATATGGAGCAGAATTATAAGCGCAGCCTGACCGTTGAGGAAATTGCCGATGTGTGCAATCTGAACCGCAGCTATTTCAGCAAGTTATTCAAGGATCACCTGGGCTGTTCGCCGCAGGAGTTTCTGATTCGGATGCGTCTGTCCAAAGCGACCGAACTTATGAAAACCAGCGCAAACTCCATCGGTGACATTGCCTCGGTCTGCGGGTATCCGAACCAGCTCCATTTCTCCCGCGCCTTCAAAAAGCGTTACGGCATCTCGCCGCGGGAGTGGCGTATGCAGCATAAAAACCAATCCTGAAAAAACGATTCCCCTTGTCCGTCCGGCGCGGATAAGGGGACGATTTTATGTCACTGGAACGGTGTGGACGTACAAAAAGGAATTGGGATTGAAAACTGGATAAATTTGTGATATCATCCTCTTATTACCCCTTGCACGTCCCTGCGGTGCGCCGCGAAACAAATAACGGATAAAGGAGCGTCATTATGGATCGATTTGGCATCAATGTGACTCTGAAACACACGCCTCCCCTGGACCCGGATTTTATTCCTCTCATGCGATTCAACCGCGCTTTTCTGGCCACGGCCAAAAAGCCGGTAGCCATTGCCGTGGAGCGGGCCGACGGCCAAATGGCTTCCTGTGAGACTTTTATCCACGGCACGCCGGAAATGGCTCAGGCAGATCACTACTACATCGAGCGGTTAGTGAAGACGCTTCTATGGATGAAGGGCGGCTTCAAGGTTTACGTCAGCGGCGACGAGGGCGTTTACGAATACCTGAACTCCGTCTACTGCGCCGGAGGCCGGCAGGAATTTGACTGGGACTATATGGCAAATGTCTTCGAGCGCCCCTTTGAGGTGGTGCTGGTGGATACGATTCCGGCGGCCAAGGACGCCCCCAAAGCCATCGGCGGTCATCTGGAAGGCTGCCGCATCGGCTTCGACGCCGGCGGTTCCGATCGGAAGGTTTCCGCGGTCATCGACGGCGAAACCGTTTACTCCGAAGAAGTGGTGTGGTTCCCGAAAATCAATTCCGACCCGGATTATCATTACGACGGCATTGTAAGCGCCCTGAAATCCGCCGCCGAACATATGCCGCGTGTTGACGCCGTGGGCGTAAGCTCTGCGGGCGTGTTCATCAATAACCGGACTATGAGCGCCTCGCTGTTCCTCAAGGTTCCCAAGGAAATTTACGACGAAAAGGTCAAGGATATTTATATGCGGGCAATCCGCGACACCTTTGGCGGCGTGCCCTATTGCGTCATCAATGACGGCGACGTGTCGGCTCTGGCCGGAGCCATGAGCCTGAACGACAACAGCGTGCTTGGCATTGCCATGGGCACCAGTGAAGCCGTGGGCTATGTGGACGAGGAAGGCCGTATCACCGGCTGGCTGAACGAGTTGGCGTTTGTTCCCGTGGACGCCCAGCCCGACGCCATGCGGGACGAGTGGAGCGGCGACATTGGCTGCGGCGTCAAATATTTCTCCCAGGACGGCGTAATCAAGCTGGCGCCCCGGGCGGGGATTCAGCTGGACGAAAGTGCGTCTCCGGCTGAAAAGCTGAAAGCTGTGCAAAAGCTGATGGCCGAGGGCAGTGAGGCTGCCGCCAGGGTTTACGAATCCATTGGCGTGTACCTGGGCCACACTCTGGCGTATTACTACGAGCTGTACAACTGCCGTCATGTTCTGCTGCTGGGCCGCGTCATGAGCGGAAAGGGCGGCGACCTCATTCTGGACACCGCAAAAAAGGTGCTGGCTGACGAGTATCCGGAGCTGAACGGCAAAATCACCCCCGAGCTGCCGGACGAAAAGTTCCGTCGGGTAGGACAATCCATGGCCGCCGCCAGTCTGCCGGAGGTCCGGTAAGGCGGCTGTGTGACCTGCGGCGGACGCCGCAATTCGGAGGAAAGGCGGGGGCCGGTATGACGAATGAATCAGAGGAAGCCTTTCTGCGGGACTATCGTGGACTCCCGCAGGAATACAAAGAAAAGGCGTGGAAGTACCTGAAAAAGCTCCTGGAGCTTCAGCGTGCGGAGAACGAGTTGGACGGCAAGGTAAAGGGGCTGGAGGGAACGCCGTACAGCTGCAGCGGACAATGGGGAATCCGCTGTAATTTCTGCGGCAGGCGGCAGGAGGACGTTGCCCGGCTGATTGCCGGTGCGGGCGTGTGCATATGCGAGCAATGCGTCGCGCTTTGCAGCAGCATTCTGGAAAAACCGGAAATGAGGCAGTGAGAAATCAGGGGTGTTTTCTCAGGATTTTGTCCATCGATTTGCCTTTTGCCAGTTCGTCAATCAGCTTATCCAGATATCGGATTTCCCGCATCAGAGGGTCGTCGACGTTCTCCACCCGTACCCCGCAGACCACGCCTCTGATCAACTGACGGTTTTCGTTAGGCGCGGGAGCATTGCGAAAGAAATCGCCATAGGCAACTTCCTTCCGGCAGCATTCCGTAAGCGTATCCTGACTGTAACCGGTCAGCCAGCAAATGATTTCGTCCACATCTTCTTTAGTACGGCCCTTGCGTTCCGCTTTGTTCACAAGAAGCTGATACACTTTTGGGAAGCTCATTTGAAACACTTTCTCGTTGTTCATGTTGTTTATCCGCTCCTGAATTCTGAAATTTACAGGAAAAGTATAGCATATGCAAACGCTGGAAGTAAAGACGCAGATTTCCGGTTCAAAACCGGTACGTACCACGGAAAGGCGGATGCGGTATAAAAGGATTTGAACGCAAAGATCCATGGTTGTCCCTTTGCGGGCTGAACTGCGGACTGTGTCCGATGCATTTGGGAAAGCACTGTCCCGGCTGCGGCGGCGGGGAAGGGAATGCGTCGTGTAAAATTGCAAAATGCAGCTTGGAGCACGGCGGGATGGAATATTGTTGCCTATGCGCTGAATTTCCCTGCGAACGCTACGACGGAATTGACGAATACGATTCCTTCATCACCCACCAACGTCAGCGGGCTGATCTGGAAAAGGTCCGTCAGATGGGCGTGGAGGCTTATCAGCGAGAGCAGATGGAGCGGGTGCGTATTCTGGGGCGTCTGATGGAGGGCTGCAACAACGGACGGCAAAAAACGCTTTTTTGCTTGGCGGCGAACCTGCTGGAGCTGCAAAGTCTCCGTGAAATCCTGGCGGCGCTGGAGGCGTCCGACGGCCCGGCAAAGGTAAAAAGCGCACAGGCGGCGCAGCTTTTCCAGACGGCGGCGGAGACGCAGGGTGTGTCCCTCAGGCTGCGGAAAAAGGGCCGCGGGTAAATTTAAGACTTTTGTAACAATTGACGCTAGTTTGTTTAACATCTTTCCGATATCTTAATACTTGCAAGAGACAAAACTTCTTTTCATCCAATCTTCCTAAACCATAGGAAAGCGGGTCCGTCCAACAACGGACCCGCTTTCCTCATCCTGACAGGATGGGTAAAATTTGCCGGATGGCCTATTGTTTTTTGTAGAATGTGCCGATATACTATATAAAGAGTGTTTGTAAAAACGAAACCCGTCCGGTCAGAGGCGTATGCAGCTGGCCGTCAGGCCCGCAAACCGTCGTTTTTGACGTTTGCCTTGATTCGATCAGGAGGATTGCAATGGACATTACCAGCGTACCGGCAGCGGCTCCGCAGGTCCAGCCGCAAACCGCTCCCGCCGCAAGGGAGAAACCCGCCGGCACGTCCGGCGGCAGCGACGAAAAAACGCTCTACGAAATGATGCGGGACGCACAGGAGAAAATCGGCGCGCACAAGGACCGTCTGAAGGCCGCAAAGCCGAAGACGTCTTATGGCGACGTGCCAATGATGGCCTATTCGCGTTTGTCCCGCGCCAAAAACCGTGCGCAGGTGAACGCGGCGGCTGGCTACGCCCGACGACAGATTGCGCGTCTCAAGGCCGCTAAACACACCGACAGCGACAATGCCAAACAAATTCAGGCGGCCATTAACCAGCTGCAAAAGGCCGTCACCCGCGCCGGAAAGAAAAACCGCGAGCTGGACCGTGAAAAGCTGGCGGAATCCCGGCAGAAAAAGCTGGAAGCGGAACACCGTACGCGTCAGGCAAAGCGGGAACGCTTGGAGCTGCGCCGGAAACAGACGGCACGGATGCTTCGGGAATCCGGCTATGTGCGGGAAGCGGAAATTGATAAACGGATGCAGTCCCACATAGCCGCCACACAGGCGGAGCTGCGGAATCAGGCGCAGGCGTTGTCGGCAGCGTTTCAGCCGCCGCCGGAAACGGTGGCGCAGGAGTACGCCGCCACGCAGGCAGCCGCCGCGCCGGAGGTCTCCGCCGATGGCGCGTTGGATCTGCAGGCATAATTTGTCCGAAAAAGGAAGACCGAGCTTATGAGAACAGAACGCGCGTATCCAAGCGTTTCCGTCACCTCCAAAGCGGAGGCCGCCATCCGGCGGGGGCACCCTTGGGTTTATGACGCCGAAATTGTGGCTGTTTCCGGCACGCCCGAGAACGGCGGATATGTGGATGTATTGGGGCGAAAGGGACAGTATCTGGGCACCGGATTTTTTTCCGGCGCATCGAAAATCCGGGTTCGTCTGCTGACCCGCAACGCCAACGACCGTTTTGACGCCGCCTTCTGGGAACGAAAGCTCCGCTGGGCCTGGGAGTTCCGGAAAACGGTTCTGGAACCGGAGGATTTGGACGCCTGTCGGGTGGTGTTCGGCGAGGCCGACGCCTTTCCCGGCCTGACAGCTGACAAGTTCCACGACCTGTTGAGCGTACAGATTTTGTCAGTGGGCATGGAGCGCATAAAAGGTGAGTTACTGCCTAAGCTGGTGCAAATTCTGCGGGAAGACGGGCAGGCAATTCGCGGCGTTTATGAACGCAACGACGTTGCCCTGCGGGAAAAAGAGGGTTTGACACAGTTCAAAGGCTGGTTTTCCCTGCCGGGCGAGGCCGTGCCGGAATCCGCGGTGACGGAGATTGTCGAAAATGGTGTCAAATATTTGGTAGACATTGAAAACGGACAGAAAACCGGCTTTTTCCTGGACCAGAAGTATAACCGCCGAGCCGTGGCGCGTCTGGCGAAGGGCCGGGCGGTGCTGGATTGTTTTACCCATACCGGCTCCTTTGCGCTCAACGCGGCGCGGGGCGGCGCGAAGCATGTAACCGCGGTGGATGTATCCAGGGCGGCGGTGGAACTGGCGCGGGCCAACGTGGAACGAAATGGTTTATCCGACGTGGTAGAATGCGTGGCGGCGAATGTGTTCGATTTTTTGCCCGCGCTGGAAAAAGAGCCATCCTGTTATGATTTTATCATCCTGGACCCGCCCGCGTTTACCAAATCCCGGAAGACCGCAGCCAACGCCATGGCCGGCTATAAGGAAATCAACTACCGCGCAATGAAGCTCCTGCCCCGCGGGGGCTATCTGGCAACCTGTTCCTGCTCGCACTTTGCGTCGGAGGAAGCCTTCGTTTCTATGCTGAAAGCCGCCGCGAAGGATGCAAACGTCCGGCTGCGGCAGATTGAGGCGCGGCAGCAAAGCGGTGATCATCCCATCCTCTGGGGCGTGGAGGAAACGAATTATTTGAAATTTTATTTGTTTCAGGTCGTTTGACCGGAGTTATTTCTCTTTGTTCAATGTGTATACGTACAGAAACGCAAGTCCAGTGGTATGAAGTCAAGGGGCGGTTAGAGGGCATAGCAGCGTCGGAATTCGGAGCCTCGTCCTCTCGCTGAGTTGGTTGCTTTCAGATAATATAGGAGGAAACGGTTTGCCAGATTTGATAGGCAAAGGCATCCATATCGTCGTTCTTGGGCAGGTCGGAATAGGCTTCCTTGAATTTGCGGACCTGCTTGGGATTGAGTGCGTGGATTTCCCCGGGGTATTGGACCAGTTTGACGTCCTCGCAAAGCGCGTCCCCATAGATGGACGTAACTTCCATGCCAATTACCACCAACTTATTTCGTGCGGCTGTTTCCCATTGCAGGAGACAGCCGCTTTTCCTTCTTCTGTTAAGATATGCAGAAAATAAATGTCAGGCGTTCTCCCATTCAGAAACTGCGCCGCAGTAAACAAAGAATTAGACTTATTCCCCCTGAAGAATTTTTTAGCAGATTGCAGAAATAACAGGCAGCCCATATGCAAAGAAGGGTACCGTTTCGGAATTTTAGTTGTAATATTACAAAAACTGTACTATAATGTAAAAAAACAAGCAATTTTCACCAATGATGCGGTTTTATGCAAGGGAGTGATTCTATGAAAAGCAACTTTCTTTTTTTAGAAAAGGATTTTCCTGTTCTTGCTCAGTTTGGAGAGAATGCGGAAGCCTATCTTTATTCCGATTCCAATTCCTGTTTAATGAAGTTGGGAATGATAGGGGAAACCATCGTTAATTTGATGTTTACCTATGACAGAATCCCTCTGCCGGTCGAAAATACTGCCGTCAAGCGGATTGACATTCTAAGCCGAGAGGGATTTCTGACAAAAGATCTGACGGATATCCTCCATGCGCTTCGGAAGGCCAGAAACCGGGCGGTTCATGAGAATTACGAATCCATCTCCGACAGCAAAGCGCTCCTGGAAATGGCGCACGGCCTTTGTGAATGGTTCATGCAGACCTACGGTGATTGGAGCTATCAGAATCAGCCGTTTCTTCTGCCCTCTGAAACATCGAAACCCGTCAGCAGCGATACACAGAATGAAAAAGACCAGGAAGAACATTTGATAGAAGAAGCGGAAAAGATAGCGGCAGCGGCTCCCGCCGTTGAAAAAGAAACGAGAAAAAGGCGGTCTGGCAAAGCGGCAAGCCAGCGAATGAAATCTGAGGCGGAGACACGCTATCTGATTGACGAACAGCTCCGCAAGGTTGGCTGGGAGGCTGATACGGAATTGCTGCGCTATTCCAAGGGAACCCGTCCCGCAAAGGGGCGCAATCTTGCAATTGCCGAATGGCCCACCGATTCCACAATTGGTACAGGTCATGTGGACTATGCCCTGTTTATTGGAACACAAATGGCGGCTGTCATCGAGGCGAAAGCCATCCATAAAGATATTCCCTCGGTTATCGATTATCAGTGCAAGGATTATTCCAAAAACATCCGGAATGCTGATCAAGCCTATCAATTTGGTACATGGGGCAGCTATAAGGTACCGTTCACCTTTGCCACCAACGGCAGGCCCTATTTAGAGCAGTACGACACAAAGAGCGGCATATGGTTTCTGGATCTGAGACAGCCCGACAATGCACCCAAAGCGCTGCGAGGCTGGATGAGTCCGCAGGGTATGTTGGAGCTGCTGGAAAAAGACATTCCCGCGCGAAACCAGGAGTTACAGAAAATGTCCTATGATTTGCTGCGGGACAAAGATGGCCTGAACCTTCGCGCGTACCAGATCAAGGCGATTGAAGAAGCCGAGAAAGCGGTCATCAACGGGCAGACCAGCATTTTGCTTGCTATGGCAACGGGTACCGGCAAGACCCGTACCATCCTGGGCATGATCTATCGTTTTCTGAAGACCGAGCGTTTTCGCAGGATTTTGTTTCTCGTGGACAGAAACGCTTTGGGAGAGCAGGCGTCCGACGTATTCAAAGAGGTCAGGCTGGAAGAATTGAGGACCCTTGACAACATATACAGCATCAAGGGGCTGGAAGACAAAGAGACCGACCGTGAAACGCGCATCCAGATTGCTACGGTTCAAAGCATGGTAAAGCGAATTCTGTACAATGACGGGGATACGATGCCCGCGGTCTCGGACTTTGATTTGGTCATCATTGACGAGGCGCACAGAGGTTACATTCTGGATAAAGAAATGGGGGAGGATGAAATCCTCTATCGTGACCAGCTCGATTACCAAAGCAAATACCGCAGCGTCGTGGAATACTTTGACGCCGTTAAAATTGCGCTGACCGCAACCCCGGCTTTGCAGACAACGGAAATTTTTGGACAGCCTGTATTCAAATATACATACCGTGAGGCGGTGATTGAAGGCTATCTGGTTGACCACGACGCGCCTCATAAACTGTCCACGAAACTGAGCACAGAGGGCATCCACTATGAAAAGGGCGACACCGTCACACTCTATGACCCCGTGACGGGAGAGATCACGAATTCGGAACTGCTGGCCGATGAATTGGATTTTGATGTAGAAGCATTCAACAAGAAAGTCATTGTTGAATCGTTCAATCGTGCGGTTTTGGCCGAAATTGCCCGTGACATTGACCCGGAAAGTCCGGATATACAGGGCAAAACCCTGATTTATGCCGTTAATGATGATCATGCGGATATGATTGTAAAAATCCTGAAGGAGATTTATACAAAAAAGGGTGTGGATAATGACGCCATTATGAAAATCACCGGTTCGGTTGGCGGCGGCAACAAAAAGAAGGTCCGGGATGCGATCAAGCATTTTAAGAACGAACGCTTTCCCAGTGTGGCTGTTACGGTTGACTTGCTGACAACAGGAGTCGATATTCCCGAAATTACAACGTTGGTATTCATGCGCCGGGTGAAGTCCCGCATTCTGTTTGAGCAGATGATGGGCCGCGCGACCCGTCTGTGTCCTGAAATTCATAAGACACATTTTGAAATCTATGATCCTGTTGGCGTTTATGATTCTCTGAAAGAAGTCAACACCATGAAGCCGGTTGCGGTCAACCCTGCCGCAACATTTGCACAGCTTTTAGAAGGGTTGGAAGTTTTGGAAGATGAAAAACAAGTGCAGAATCAGGTTGACCAAATTGTCGCAAAATTGCAGCGGAGCAAGCGGCACATGGACCGTAAAGCCATGGAGCATTTTATCAGCCTGACCGGAGGGCAAAACCCAACTCAGTTCATTGCCGGTATTCAGCAGCGCAAGCCAGCGGATGCAAAGGATTGCCTGCTTGCCAATATGGAACTGTTCAAAATGCTGGGGCAGTTCACTCCGGACAACCGCCGTCCGGTTGTGATTTCCGACCATGCGGATGAACTTTTGGAGCATAGCAGAGGCTACGGGAAAGGCAGCAAACCCGAAGATTATCTGGACGCATTCGCGGACTTTGTAAAGTCCAATCTGAACGAGATTGCTGCGCTGAATATCGTTTGCACCAGACCAAAAGAGCTGACCCGTGAAAGCCTGCGTTCCCTGCGCCTGACGCTGGACCGTGAGGGGTTTACCACCCGGCAGCTCAACACCGCTGTTTCCCAGATGACCAATGAAGAAATTGCCGCCGATATGATCAGTTTGATCCGCCGGTATGCCATCGGCTCCACCCTGATTTCGCATGAGGCCAGAATCAAGCGGGCGGTGGACAAGCTGAAAAAAGCGCATCCATTCTCCAAGCAGGAACTGAACTGGATTGGCAGGATGGAAAAATATCTGATGGAAGAATCTGTGTTGAATGTGACTGTATTTGATGAAGATGGACGCTTTAAGGCGCAGGGCGGTTTCGCAAAAATCAACAAAGTGTTTGGAAATAATCTTGAAAATATTGTTTTGGAACTTAACGAGTATCTGTACGATGATGGAGGGAGAAGCGCATGACGACACAGGAAATTGTTTCCAAGCTCTGGAACCTCTGCAATGTTCTTCGTGATGACGGAATCACGTATCATCAGTACGTCACAGAGCTGACCTATATTCTGTTTCTGAAAATGGCGAAGGAGACCGGGAATGAGAATCCGATTCCTGAGGATTACCGCTGGAACAAGCTGACGGCCAAGAGCGGAATTGAACTGAAAAAGTTCTATAAAGAGCTGCTGAACCATCTGGGTGAGAACTGCACGGGCCGCGTGCGGGAAATCTACCAGGGAGCCGCCACCAACATTGACGAACCGAAAAATCTGGAAAAAATCATCACCGCCATTGACGAGCTGGACTGGTTTTCCGCCCGTGAAGAAGGACTCGGCAATCTGTACGAGGGGCTTTTGGAGAAGAACGCCAATGAGAAAAAATCCGGAGCGGGGCAGTATTTTACGCCCCGTGTGCTGATTGATGTGATGACCCGTCTGGTAAAGCCGCAGCCGAAGGAACGCTGCAACGACCCTGCCTGCGGCACGTTCGGTTTTATGATTGCGGCACATCAATACGTCGCGGAGCAGACCGATGACTTTTTTGACCTCGATTCGGATACCGCCGTCTTTGAGCGCACAGGGGCTTTTACCGGCACGGAGCTGGTACACGACACCCACCGTCTGGCGCTGATGAACGCCATGCTGCACAATATAGAAGGGGAAATTCTCTTGGGGGATACCCTGTCCAATCTGGGTAAGAGTATGCGGGGGTATGATGTGGTTCTTACCAATCCCCCGTTCGGGACCAAAAAGGGCGGTGAGCGCACCACCCGGGACGACTTCACCTATACCACCAGCAACAAGCAGCTCAATTTTTTGCAGCATATCTACCGCAGCCTGAACGCGGACGGCAAAGCCCGTGCCGCTGTGGTGCTGCCGGACAACGTCCTCTTTGCGGACGGGGACGGAGAAAAAATCCGTATTGACCTGATGGACA
>CANDBG010000021.1 GCA_947382875.1 uncultured Oscillibacter sp.
TGGACTGCGGTTCTTGCTGCGACAGCTGCCCCAACGGCGCCATTGTTCCCGAGGAATAAGAACGGGATACATAAAACCCCGCCGGCTGCGTGCCTGCGGGGTTTTTTGTTTCTCCCTTTTCCCTTTCGTGTTGTCGCTCCATTTTCTAAATTTCCTGTTAAAATAGCCAAATGGGCCGTTATCAATTGCGGATAACGGCTTTATAAACTGGAAGTTATCGGTTGGTGAGTTTATTCGGTTTATCCGTTAAAGCGAAATCAAATACAGCCCCGCAATCCCTGCAAGCGGAGCATATAAGGAAGGAACTCTTTTTAACTAAGCCTTTTTGGTTGTTAGGGATAAACGTAAATCCGTATGGAGCTGTTAGACTTCCGCTTATAACATCTACGCTCCCGCATTTTGGGCATTTCCTGCTTTCCATAACATTCTCTCCATAAATACCGATTTGTCGTTTCCATTATGCCACAGTCCATTTTAACCTGTATTTGGTGAAACTGCCAAAGCTATACTCCAGTAACACAAAAGATAAACGGGATTTTTTGTTTTTCAGCCGCGCTTGAAGCCCAGGTAACGGGAACCTTGAAAGGTAAGGCTGCCCCGGTCGCCCTCGGCCAGCTGGCCGTATTCCTGGCCGGTTACGCTAAATTCCATGCGGTCGCCGCTGTCGACCTGGAAGGTGACGTAATACCATGTGGAAGCGGAGGCGCTGCCGTGTCCGCCGCTGACCTTCGTGCGCTTGGTGATAACCACGGCGGATACGGTGAGTTTGGGAGAGTGATTGTCCTTGCTTCGCTGGCGCAGGCCCTGCACGAGAAATAATATGACACAGCCTAAAAACAAACCGGCAATCAGCAGCCAAATAACGCCAAAAAGGCCGAAATTCGAAAAAAATCCCATGCCATAGCCTGGATACATAATAACACGCCCCTTTCTTTGTTCCATCATTCTATCATAAAATACCTCCTCCCGCAAGTCTGCACATTTGACAGAACCCGCATTCTGTTGTAAAATTTCCTGTATTACATTTGCGGAGGAAAATCCTGATGGAACACTGGGAAGAACTCAAGCCCGGCGGTTTCCGGTTCGTCTGGGCGGACGATTTGTTCCGTCCGGGAACTGATACATTTCTTCTGTCGTCGCTGCCGCGGCTGAAACCGGGCTTACGGGTATGTGACCTGGGCTGTGGGACGGGTCTGCTGGGGCTTTTGCTGTTGCAGCGGGAAACGGGGATTTTTGTAACCGGCGTTGAAATTCAAACGGAGGCTGTTCAGTTGGCGGAAGAAGCTGTACGGGAAAACGGCCTGCAGGATCGTTTCACAATTCGTCTGGAAGACTTACGGGAAAGCGCCCTGCCCGCCGGGAGCTTTGATCTGGCGGTCTGCAACCCGCCGTATTATCCTCTGCAAAGCGGCTGCGCCACCGCGGACGCCGCCCGCCGAGCGGCCCGTTCGGAGTCCGTCTGCACACTGGCGGATGTCTGCCGCACAGCGGCGCGGCTGGTTCGCTGGGGCGGAGCGTTCTGCCTCGTCCACAAGCCGGAACGCCTTGCCGACCTGTTCTGCACCTTGCGGGAAACCGGCTGGGAAGCGAAACGTCTGCGGTTCGTGAGCCAAACGCCGGAGTCGGTCCCGTCGCTGGCGCTTCTGGAAGCCCGGCGGGGCGGAAAACCTGGCTTGACGATGGGACCGCCCTTGCTTCTGCAAGCCTCGGACGGAAAACCGTCTTCGGAGCTGGAACGCATTTATTTTCGACAGGAGGCCCCTCTATGAGCGGAACACTGTATCTGGTTGCAACGCCCATCGGCAACCTGGGAGACTTTTCCCCCCGAGCCGTGGAGACATTGCAAACCGTGGATTTTGTCGCAGCGGAGGACACACGGGTATCCTTGAAGCTGCTGAACCATTTTCAAATCAAAAAGCCTTTGGTCAGTTACCATGAACACAATCACGTCACGGCGGGACAGACGATTCTGGCGCGGCTGCTGGCGGGCGAGTCCTGTGCGCTGGTCACGGATGCGGGCACTCCGGCCGTCTCGGATCCCGGGGAAGATTTAGTGCGTCTGTGCGCCGAAAGCCATGTGGAGGTATTGGCGGTGCCCGGCTGCTGTGCGGCGGTGAACGCCCTGGCAGTCAGCGGCCTGCCGACCGGACGCTTTACCTTTGAGGGCTTTCTTGCCGTCAACAAAAAGAACCGTCGGGAACACCTGAACAGTCTTCGGACGGAAACCCGGACGATGATTTTTCACGAGGCCCCTCACAAGCTCCGCGGGACGCTGGACGATTTCGCAAAGACCTTTGGTCCGGAACGGCGAATAACTCTCTGCCGGGAGATGACGAAGCTCCATGAAGAAACGTTCCGCTGCACGCTGGAGGAAGCCGCCGCCTTTTATGCGGAACATACCCCGCGGGGGGAATATGTGCTTGTGATAGCGGGCGCGGAGGAACGTTCGGAACCCGCCGTGACGCTGGAAGAAGCCGTCGCGCAGGTGTTGGCGCTCCAGAGGGAGGGCCTGCGGCTGAAAGACGCCGCAAAAGAAGTTGCGTCCTACACGGGATTGAGCAAAAATGAGCTGTACGCCGCTGCGTTGGGAAAAGAGGGGTAACAAAAATGGATCAGGTTGAGATCCGGCTGGTTACGGAGAACGATGCGCCGGGACTTTTGAACGTTTATCAATATTACGTCGAACACACGGCGATTTCGTTTGAATACGAAGTTCCGTCGCTGGAAGAATTCCGGGGGCGGATTGCCCGGGCGCTGCAGAAATATCCCTATTATGCGGCGACAGAAAACGGCAAAATCCTGGGCTACGCCTACGCGGGACCGTTTGCGGCACGGGAGGCTTACAACTGGTCGGCGGAGCTGACGGTTTACCTGTCGCCGGAAGCCAAGGGGAAAGGTTTTGGACGAAAGCTCTATGAGACCATGGAAAAATCTCTGAAAGACATGGGAATTCTGAACCTTTACGCCTGCATTGGATATCCGGAGGAAGAAGACGAGTATCTGACCCGGAACAGCGCGGATTTTCACGCGCACATGGGTTTTTCCCTAGCGGGACGCTTCCGCAAGTGCGGTTACAAATTCGGCCGCTGGTATGACATGATTTGGATGGAAAAAATCATCGGGACACATATGGACGGTCAAAAACCGGTCCGGCGGTTCCCGGAGGCGGGAGCGTGAATTCCCGGCAAAATAAGAAACCGGTGTGGAAAACCACACCGGTTTTGTGTTTGCCGAAACGCCGTTTCAATATTTTTGGTTCAGGCGCTCAATTACGTCCCCGATGGCCCCGTCCCGGGCGTGGCGGACGATGGTTGCGCCGCAGGCCCGTACCGCCGGAATGCAGTTCTCCGGCGCGAAGCCTTCCGCGGCGGCTGTGAGCATAGAGATGTCGTTGGCCTCGTCGCCGGCGCAGTAGACGTGTTCCATAGAAATGCTCAAACGCGCCGCCAGACGCCGCAGCATATCTCCCTTATTGGCCCCCTTGGCGGTCATTTCCAGCAACGTTTTTCCAGAGAAAATCAACTCGTAATCCGCTGCCCAGCCCTGCTCGTGCAAAAACGCGACAATGCCTTCCAGCGTCTGGCGGTCCGCCTCGTAAAGCAGCTTTCCCAGCGGAAGCGGCACATCCGCCATGGACGGCAGTTCCACAACGGAAACCTTGGTAATCCGTTCATGCTGGCGGGTGATTTCGTTGGGATGTACCGCGTGAATCACGTTGTCAATATGATACGCTTCAATCGCCGCGCCGGGGAAACGGTCCAGAACGGCCTGTCCGCGTTCCCGGGCGCGTTCATCCAGAAGGGCGGCTTCCAGGTACTCATCCTTGATGAAATCGTAAATTGCCGCGCCGTTGCACACCACGCCCGGACTGTTCATCGGCACTTCGTTTGCGTAATTCAAAAACGCCGCCAGCGCCCGGCCTGTGGCTATGGCAAACCGTCCGCCCTCCGCCATGAAGTATTCCAGCGCCTTTCGGTTTCGTTCCGGCAAAGGCGGCACCGGCGTACCGGAACGCAGGGCGTCCTCTGTGTAAATAAGGGTGTTGTCGAAGTCGCTTGCCAGCAAAACACCGTCAAATTTTCCCATCTTATGCGTCCCCTTTCTTCAGCCCTTGTTCGGCTGTTCGCCCTTGTTCCAGCGGCGTCCCCCGCGGTAGGGCGGACGCCGTTTTCCGTCATTGTTCCGGCCCTCGCCCTTTGCGGGCGGCTTGCCGGAACGGGGCGGCTTTCCGCCGGAGGGACGCGGCGGCTTGCGGTTGTTGTTCCGCCGTCGGTGGGAAAGAGGCTTTTCCTCTCCCTTTTCCGGCGGGAGGGGCGTGTCCATATGGAAGGGAACGGAAAAGACGGGCGGCATCAGTTCTTCCTCCTGGGTTTCCTCCACGAACCGCGCGGGACGGTCAGGAAGCTCAATACCGTCGCGGCTGCCCTTGCCGTTCCGCAGAACCTGAATTTCACAATTGTGATAACTTTTGAGGGTTTCCGGCGCGCTGTCCAGGCTGACCTTCACCATCTCCCGCAGCAGGTCAATTCCTTTGACGTTGCCGGGGCCGTCGGGCGTTTGAACGAAGGATTCCACTTTCGGCATCCGCCTGGAGGCGTCCTCGTAAACGTTCTGCTCATATTTCAGACAGCACATCAGCCGTCCGCAGGTGCCGGAAATTTTGGTGGGATTCAGGCTGAGGTTTTGGGTTTTCGCCATCTTAATGGAAACCGGCATAAAACCTTCCAGAAAGGAGGAACAGCAGAAAGGGCGTCCGCAAATGCCAAGACCGCCGATCATCTTGGCCTCGTCCCGCACGCCGATCTGACGCAGTTCAATTCTGGCCCGGAAGACCGACGCCAGGTCCCGCACCAGCTCCCGGAAATCTACCCGTCCGTCAGCGGTGAAATAGAAAACGATTTTGTTGCTGTCGAACCCGGCGGAGACGCTTACCAGCTTCATCACCAGTCCATGCTCTGCGATTTTCCGTTCACAGATGGAAAAGGCTTCCCGCTCTTTTTTGTGGTTGTACTCCAAAATACGGAGGTCGTTGTCGTCGGCGATCCGCACCATGACGCTCAAAGGCTTGACGATAGCCTCATCCTCCACTTCATGGTTTCCCTGGGTGCAGACGGCCACTTCCAGGCCCTGGGCGGTCTGGACGACAACCTGTTCGCCCGCCCGCACAAAAATTCCCTGGGAATCAAAAAAATAGTTTTTGCTTCCGTTCCGAAAACGGACGCTGATTACTTCCGTCAAAGAGGTTCACACTCCAATTCTGCGGCGAGGGCGCCCAGCACGTGGCCGGGGCCGACGTTGTAAGCGCATTCGCCGTGATACTTTTTGAATAGCTCTATTGTGCGCATGATTTGTACATTTGTCAAGTTCTTCGCTAAAAATGGCGCAATTTCCCGGTTTGGGTCCTCCGGTTCCCGTCCGTACTGGAGCAGCAGCGCGGCGGAAAAGGCGTCGCGGCAGCGGTCCAGGAGGGCCGACAGGTCGTCCCGGCTGATTTTCCGGCGTTCCAGACGCACGGCAATTTCCGCCGCCGCGCCCCGCCGGCGTACCGCCGCACGACACAAGGCTTCCGCGTCCTCAAGGGCGTCGGCGGTTCCCGGCCCGGCGGGACGCAGCTTCAATTCGACGCAGCGGGAACGAAGGGTTTGCAGGACCACCGCCGGATTTTCCGCACAGAAAAGAAAGGCGGCATACGGCGGGCCTTCCTCCACCAGCTTCAGAAGGACGTTTTGATCCTGTTCCGTCAAAAGGGTGCAGTCCGGAAAGAGGTAGACCTTCCGGCGGCCCTCGTTGGGCTGGATGTAGGCGTCGGCCCGCACGGCCCGCACCACTTCCACGGCAATGTTTTTATGCTGCGGGTCCTGAACGGTGGAAACATCCGGATGGATCTCGGCCAGAACCTTCCGGCAGGCGGCGCAGACGCCGCAGGGGGGCCCGCTGCCCTCGCACTGCATGGCGGCGGCGGCGTAACGAGCGGCATGGAGCCGGTCGCCGCTGCCAGTGATGAGCAGGGCATGGGAGAGCGTGCCCCGCGCCGCCGCTGCGCGGATGCGGGACAGGATCGGGTCTTCGTTTGCGGCAGATGCTGGCATGACGGTTCCTCCTTATGCGGTGAATAGCCGCTTTCTCACAGCATAACACATTTTGCGGCAAAAGAAAAGGGGTTCTCCCGGTTCCGAGCGTTGCCGTGAAGTTGCACAAAAACGGAGGAGGTTTTTTGTGATTGAAATTGATTGAAAAATATTGACTTTGATTGAAAATAGTGATAATCTAAAAATGCAAAGAGCAAAACGATAAAAAACAATCAAAAAGAGGTGAGACAGATGGCACTGTTGGCCGAACAACGGGCGGAAGTCATTTTGCAGGAGCTGGAAACCCACCGGGCCGCCAGCGTAACGGATCTCTGCCAGATCACAGGCGCTTCCGAGGCCACCATCCGGCGGGACCTGAACGCCCTGGCCAAACAGGGAAAGCTGAGCAAGGTCCACGGCGGCGCGGTACAGGTGAACGGGGAATTTCTTGCGGAGGACCCGGAGATGTCCGTCAAGCGGGCGCAGCACATTCCGGAAAAGGAACGGATTGCCCAGTATGCCGCCGGTCTCATCCAGGACGAGGATATCGTGTTTCTGGACGGCGGAAGCACCGTCATGCGAATGACCGAACACCTGAAGCCTACCAAGGCCCTGTTTGTAACCAATGGCGTGGAGTGCGCCTTCTGGCTGCTGGAACGAGGACTGCGGGTGTATGTCCTGGGCGGCGCGCTGAAGCGCGACACCGCCGCCACCGTAGGGGCGCAGGCCATGGACGCCCTGCGGCGGTATAATTTCACGAAAGCGTTTCTGGGCGCCAGCGGCGTCACCGTGGAGCACGGCTTCACCGTGTCCGACCCCGAGGACGCGGCGCTCAAGGCCCTGGCCGCCGAGCGTGCGCGACAGGTTTATATGCTGGTGGATTCCAGCAAATTCGGACGCTCCGGCGCGGCGGTGGTTTTCCCGGCGGAGGAGGCGGCCATTGTCACCGACAAACCCCTTGGCAGGGAATATCTGGATTACACCAGCGTTGTGGTGGTTTAACTGCGTGATTTATGATTGAAAGGTCATAATGATAATATTTCAAAAGTAGAAAGGAAGCATCATCATGGTATCTGCAACGACAAAGGTTATCAATCCCCAGGGGCTGCATATGCGTCCCGCACAGCTCTTCGTCACGGAGATGGGCAAGTATCAGAGCGACGTAACCATCGTGTTCAACGGCAAGAGCATCAACGCCAAAAGCATCATGAACCTCATGGCATCCTGCATCAAGCAGGGCAGTGAAATTGAAATCCAGTGCAGCGGCGAGCAGGAAGCCGAAGCCCTGGCCGCCGCCGTGAAGCTGGTCGAGTCCGGCCTGGGCGACATGTAACCAAGGAGGTACGGGATGATTCTGCGAGGAATTGCCGCGTCCGACGGCGTGGGCCTGGGCCGGGCGGTGTGCATCCGGGAGGAAAGCCTGGATTATTCCGCCGTCACTTACTCCGGCAAGGAAACGGAGAAGGCCCGGCTGCAAAGCGCCATCGACCAGTTTAACGAGCGCACCGCCCACATGGCGGAACATATCCGCAAGCAGGTAGGGCAGAAGGAGTCCGAAATTCTCACCGGGCAGATTGCAATGCTGGCAGACCCCTTCATGCTCTCCCAAATGCAGGAATCCATTGACAACGGGTCCTGCGCGGAGGCGGCGGTGGATGCCATCTGCACCATGTACGCCGATATGTTCGCCGCCGTGGAGGATGAACTCATGCGCCAGCGCGCGACGGACGTGCGGGATGTGCGGAGCCGTCTGCTGTCGATTCTGCTGGGTACGGCGGGCGTGGACCTGTCCGACCTGCCTGCCGGAAGCGTGCTGGTGGCCCAGGACCTGACGCCCTCCATGACGGTAGGGCTGAAAAAGGAGAACGTCGCCGCCATTCTCACCGCTACGGGCGGCAAAACGAGCCATTCGGCGATTCTGGCCCGGGCGCTGGAGCTGCCGGCTGTGCTGAGCGTGTCGAACGTGATGGAGGCCGTGAAGGATGGCGACGGACTGATTGTTGACGGCGGCGAGGGCATTGCCATTCTGAACCCCGACGAGCGTACCCGGAACGAGTACCTGGACCGTCAGGAGGCGTTTTTGAAGCAGCGGGCGGCCCTGGAGGTCTACCGCGATCAACCCACTGTAAACGCTGACGGAAAACAATACAGTCTGTATGCAAACATCGGCTCGGTGAAGGACGCCGAAGCCGCCGCCAAATCCGGCGCGGAGGGCATCGGTCTGTTCCGGACGGAGTTCCTGTTCATGAACCGCACCAGTCTGCCGGATGAAACCGTCCAATACGAAGCGTATAAGGCCGTGTCCCAGATCATGGAGGGCAAAGAGGTCATCATCCGTACGCTGGATGTCGGCGGAGACAAGGCCATTGAGTACCTTGGCATGGAAAAGGAAGAAAACCCCTTCCTTGGCTACCGCGCTGTCCGCTACTGCCTGGACCGTCCCGAGCTGTACAAGGTGCAGCTGCGGGCGCTGCTGCGGGCCGGAGCGGAAGGACATAACATCAAAATCATGATTCCCCTCGTGACCTGTGTGGACGAAGTCCGCGCGGCGCGGGAGCTGTTGGAGCAGTGCAAGAAAGAGCTGGAGGAGGCCCAGATTCCTTTTGACAAGGATATCGCTCTCGGCGCAATGATCGAAACGCCCTCCGCGGCGCTGATTGCGGACCTGCTGGCGAAGGAGTGCGACTTTTTCTCTATCGGCACCAACGACCTGACCCAGTACACCATGGCTGTGGACCGGGGCAATGCAAAAGTGGAAAAATTGTATTCGCCCCTCCAGCCCGCGGTGCTGCGGTCCATCAAGAACGTCATCGCCGCCGCCAGGGACGCCGGAATTCCGGTGGGAATGTGCGGCGAAGCCGCGGCGGACCCCCGTCTGCTGCCTCTGCTCATGACGTGGGGGCTGGACGAGTTTTCCGTGAGCGCGTCGGCGGTTCTGGCAACCCGCGCAAACATCCGCCGCTGGCTGTCCGCCGACGCGGCCCGCGTCACCGACGAGGCCATGAGCCTTTCCACCGCCACCGGCGTGGAGGGATATCTGGCGGCCTCTGTGGCGCAATGACAACAAACCGAATAGAAAGGTCTGATTTCCTTTGAAAGAGCGCGTGCAAAAATTCGGGCGCTTCCTGAGCGGAATGGTCATGCCCAACATCGGCGCGTTTATCGCCTGGGGCCTGATTGCCGCCCTGTTCATCCCCGACGGCTGGTTAGGCAAGTGGGGACCGGCCGAGACCATCAACAGCATGGTGGGTCCGATGCTCTCCTACCTGCTCCCGATTCTGATTGGCTACACCGGCGGCAAGGCCGTCGGCGGCCAGAAGGGCGCCGTCACCGGCGCGCTGGCAACGCTGGGCGCGATTGCCTCCACAAGCAGCACCATGTTCATCGGCGCCATGATCTGCGGCCCTCTGGGCGGCTGGTGCATCAAGAAGTTTGACAAGGCCATGGAAGGCCATATCCCCGCCGGCTTTGAGATGGTGGTCAATAACTTCTCGGTCGGCATTATCGGTGGCGTCCTGGCGGTTCTGTCCATCTTTGTGATCGGTCCCGCCTGCGTGGGACTCACCGGCATTCTGGAAAAGGGCGTCGGCATTCTGGTGAGCAACGGCCTGCTGCCCCTCACCGCGATTCTGGTGGAACCTGCGAAGGTTCTGTTCCTGAACAACGCCATCAACCACGGTGTTTTCACGCCGATTGGCACGGCGGAGGCCCAGGAAGTCGGCAAGTCCATCCTGTTCATGATTGAGTCCAACCCCGGTCCTGGTCTGGGCCTGCTGCTGGCCTACTGCGTGGCCGGTAAGGGCGAAACCCGTTCCTCTGCGGGCGCGGCGGCGTTCATCCAGTTTGTCGGCGGCATTCACGAGATTTATTTCCCCTATGTCCTTATGAACCCTATCGTAATCCTGGGGCCAATGATCGGCAACATCGCCGGTATCTTCACGCTGTCCCTGCTGGGCGGCGGACTGGTAGCGGCGGCATCTCCCGGCAGCATCATTGCTGAGATTCTCATGACGCCCAAGGGCGGTTATCTCGCCAACTTTGCCGGAATCGGCGTGGCGGCGGCGGTCAGCTTTGCCGTCTCGGTGTTCCTGCTGCGGTTCTTTGGCAAGGACGCCAGTCTGGAAGAGGCGCAGGCACAGGTTGCCGCCAGCAAAGCGGCTTCCAAGGGAGAGAAGGCTCCTGCCAGCACCGGGGTTTCCGTATCCCCCAAGGACGTGAAGAAGATCGTCTTTGCCTGCGATGCCGGTATGGGTTCCTCCGCCATGGGCGCGACGATGCTTCGCAACAAGCTCAAGGACGCGGGGATCACGGATATCGAAGTTATCCACTATCCGGTTTCCGAGATTCCGGGCGACTGTCAGATTGTTGTGACACATCACGAGCTGTCCGGACGCGCGGCGCAGCGTGCGCCCCAGGCGCGGATTATTCCGATCAAGAACTTCATGGGCGCGCCGGAGTACGACAAGCTGGTGAAGGAAATGGTAGAAGGCCGCAAGGGCGGTGCGGAACCGGCTCCCGCCCCGGCGGCGGAAACGAAGCCCGCGGAAACGCCTGCCGCCGACAGCGGTACGATGCTGGAGAAGAAAAACATCGTGCTTGGCTGTAAGCCCGTCACGCCGGAAGAAGCCATCAAAGCCTGCGGCAGACTGATGGTGGAGAGCGGTTATGTCGGTGAGGGCTACATCCAGGGCATGCTGGACCGGGAAGCCAGTTTCTCCGTAGCGATCGGCAACCATGTGGCGATTCCCCACGGCACCAACGATGTAAAGCCTACCATCAAGCGTACGGGCATTGTGGTTATGACGTACCCCGAGGGCATTGACTGGAACGGCGATAAGGTCAAGCTGGTGGTTGGCATTGCCGCCAAGGGCGACGAACATCTGGAAATTCTTGGCCGTATTGTGGCGATTGCCTCCACGGAGGAGGACACGGATCAGATCGTCGCAGGCGCGGACGCGGAAAACCTGTTCAAGAAATTGAACGGACTTGCGTAAACGTCACGGCAGAATTTGCAAGACGAAAAAAGGACGGGTACAGCGTACCCGTCCTTTTTTCGCCGCGTGTTTCATTAAGGGAGATATTTGGCGGCGATTTTCTCCAACGCATCAGGGTTGGCGTTCCGCCAGGAGACGTAATCCTGTCCGGCGGCCGCGGCAGCCTGTCCGACTTCCACCAGGAACGCCGGAATTTCCGTTTCCAGAAGGACGCCCAGTTCTTGTCCCATCGCTTCCTCACCCTGGCGGCTCTGGCCGCCCACGTAGAGCGTAAAGGCAGCCTGCGGTTTGCCGTCAACCATCCTGGACGCGCCCCGGAAGCCAATGACGCCGGTCTGGTGCGTACCGCAGGAGGAAGGACATCCGGAAATGTGAATCTGTGGGAGCGCGCCGTCGGGGAGTCTGGCGTCCCGCACGGCGGCCACACACGCCGCCAACAGCTTTTGGGAGTCCCGGACACCCACTTGACAGGTAGCCCCGCCGATGCAGCTGACGGAGGTTTCAAACAGGCTTTGCGCGCTGTCGCTGGCCGTCAAGTCCCGTACCGTTTGGGCCTGGGTTCCGGTGAGGTTGATGATATAAACCGATTCATCCGGCGCGAGCCGCAGCTCTGCCGCGTCCATTTCCGCCAGAGCGTCGCTGAGAGCGCAGAGGGTTTCCAGGTTCGGCTGTCCCCCCAGAGGATGCCACACAACGGCATAGCGTCCCGGCTGTTTCTGTGCAATGACCCGGGGACCGGAAATGGATGATCCGTCCCCGGCCAGGTCCGCAGGCGCTTCGAGACGGGTGATGTCAAGGTTTTCGCCGGAGGCAAGGACTTCAGCGAGTTTTTCGTTGTAAGCCCTGACGTAATTTTCCGGACCGCCCAGAACTTCCTGCATATAGCGGGTACGGGCTTTGGCACGGTTTTCGTAGTTGCCATAGGCCCGGAAGGTTAACCACATGGCTTTGATATAATAAAGAATTTTTCGCGGCTCCACGGCCTCCGCCACCCGGACGCCAAACCGTGGATTTCCACCCAGGCCGCCGGCGCTGTATACGTCGAAGGTTCCGTCGGGCCGGGCGGCAAAGCCCAGATCGCGGTAAGTGGCGTGCGTGAGGTTGCTGGGGGAGTTGGAAAAGCCGACTTTCAGTTTGCGCGGCATTTTTTCCGCCTTAATGAAATGCAGCAGGTATTCCCCAGCGGCCTCGGCCCAGGGCATCACGTCAAAATACTCGCCCTGCTCCACGCCGGAGAGGGGAGAGCACATGACGTTCCGCGGAAAATCCCCGCCGCCGCCCAAGGTGACGATTCCCGCGTCCAGAGCCTGCTCCATGATGGCGCAGACCTGCTCACAGTTCAGGTCGTGGAGCTGGATGGTCTGGCAGGTGGTGAAATGCGCCCGCGGCACGTGATATTCCCGCAGGACTCTGGCAACAAAGGCGAGCTTTTCCCGCGTGACCCGCCCGGCGGGCATCCGCAGGCGGAGCATGCTGGATTTGCCGTCCCGCTGAGCGTAGCTGCCGTAAAAACCGGAAAAGCCTTTATAGGCGGCCTTGTCCAGTTCACCGGCGTAAAAGGCGGCGGTTTTCTCCCGGAAGGCAGGCAGCTCCTGTTTCCAGGTTTCCGAATGGATCGTTTCTATCATTGAGATTCCCCCTATGCCGGGTTTCCCCGAAAAGTTATGCTTAGTTTAACACAGCAGTTCCCTTGCGGCAACTCCTTTTCAGGAATTTATTTTACCCGTCCAATCAAAAAAAGACTCTTTCGAATGGAGCGGAAGTGTGCTATAATACGTACTGTATAGAAAAATCAGGATTCCACAGGCGGGGAGGTGGATGTTGTGAGTAAGTATAAATGGTTTCTGCGGCAGGAAATTCGGACGAGGGAAGATATGCCGACACAGGCGGTTTTCTTTCACCTTCCACGGGGACCGGAGGGCACGGAACCGGATTATACCGTAATTTTGAAGTATGATCTTGTGTGGTGGCCGGAGAAGGAACAGCGGTTGAACCGTTCCTATTTGCTTGCCCGGTATGAAGCGGATGGTTCGGCCTGAAAAGCGTCTGCATGGAAGGCAGGCCATTCCTTCAAGGGGAGGGGGCGGACACATAGGTCCGCCCCTGCGGCCAAAATTTTAAGAAGCCCCTTGACAAATCGGGTTACATGTGGTATCGTAAGTAGGTAAATCCAGCCGCGCAGGGAGCGCCTTTTTGAAAAATGAAATAGTAAGATGAGGATGCAGGAATCGTAACATACAGGATTTTTGCGTCCTTTTTTGTGTGCTTACGAAAATTTTTCAAGAAAGGTGACTCCATTATGAAAGAACTGAATTCCAACAACCGCACCGCCAAGACGCCCGCTTTCTCCGTTTACGCCCGCCAGGTATTGCGTGAGCAGCTCCGACAGGAGGCCGCCGCTCAGGCCCAGCGGCTCAACCGCTCCGTTGGACGCCTCACCTCCTGCGACTCGCTGCCCTGCTCGGAGTACGGCGGCGAAGTGCAGAGGGAATGCGTTCTCATTGAACGTCTCCTTTACCTTCAGCACTGCCGTTCCGCCCTGGAACACTGCCTGGAACACGGCAGCGCACGTCTCCGGTATCGCTGGAAGGACGGTGCGCTGACCGTCACAACGTTCCAGCGTCTCCGCCAGGGGCGGGTACGCGTGAGCGGACTGGAAAGCCGCAGCGACTGCGCATAAATAATGCCGGACCACAGAGAACCTGTGGTCCGGCGTTTTTGTTTTGCTGCAAAATACGGATTAGTCTTCCGCCATTTTGCGGTATTTGGCATAGCGCGCCTTGACGTCGGCAATTTCCTTTGCATACAGGGCGTCGGCCTTGCCGGGGAAGTTGTTCTTCAAGGAGGCAAACCGATTTTCACCCATGAGGAAGTCCATGAGCTTTTCCGTATCCGGTTCGGGAGAATCCAGCTGGAACGGATTCTTGCCCTCGGCGATGCGGCGGGGATCATAGCGGTACAAGTGCCAGTAGCCGCACTCGACGGCCTTTTTCATTTCATCCTGAGAGCAGCTCATACCGGCTTTGATGTGCTGCTCCAGGCAGGGGCAGTAGCAAATGACGATGGAGGGACCGGGATAGGCTTCGGCTTCCCGCAGGGCCTTCAAAGTCTGTGCCTGATCGTAACCCATAGCCACCTGTGCGACGTATACATAACCGTACTGTATCAGGATACCGCCCAAATCTTTCTTGGAAACCTGCTTGCCGCCGGCAGCGAACTTCGCCACGGCAGAGGTAGGCGTAGACTTGGAGGACTGACCGCCGGTGTTGGAGTAGACTTCGGTATCGAGAACGAGCAGGTTTACGTCACGGTTCTGCGCCATAACGTGGTCAATGCCGCCAAAGCCGATGTCGTAAGCCCAGCCGTCGCCGCCGATGGCCCAGACGGACTTTTTCGACAGATATTCCTTGTTTTCCAGGATATACTTCACATCTTCGGTCTGCTCAGAGGTTTCCAGAGCAGCGATCAGGGCGTCGGAAACGGCGCGGGATTTTTCGCCGTCGTTCCAGTCGGCCTGATAGGCGCTGATGGCGTCCGCGGCAATACCGGCCTCTTTCAGCGCGTCCATACGGACCAGCAGTTCCTTACGGATGGCGTCCTGGGCATGGAAGTAGCCGTAAGCGAATTCGGCATTGTCTTCAAACAGGGAGTGCTCCCAGGCGGGACCCCAGCCCCGGCTGTCCTTGCAGTAAGGCAGAATCGGCGCGCCGCCGCTGATGGCAGAGGAGCACCCTGCTGCATTGCCTGCATACATCCGGTCGCCCACCAGCTGGCTGAGGAGCTTAATATAGGTTGTTTCCGCACAGCCCGCGCAGGCGGCGGAGAACTGGAAGTAAGGCTTTGCGAACTGGATATTCTTGACGCTCTTGTTGTTGATGACATCCTTCTTGAGATAGGCGTCGTTCATGGCAACCTTGTCGAAGTTCTCCTGTTCGGGCTTCATTTCCTCGAAGGGGGTCATGACGAGGGCGTCGGCGGACTTTTCGTTTTTGTTGGCGGGGCAGGCCGTCAGGCACACGCCGCAGCCAAGGCAGTCATAAGGAGACACCTGCATCCGGAAGGAGTAAGCGGGGGCGTCCTTGCCCAAGCCCTTGGCGGGTACGGTGACAAAGGAAGCGGGAACCTGTGCTTTTTCCTCTTCGGTCAGCAGCACGGGACGAATGGCCGCATGAGGGCAGCACATCGCGCAGCGGTTGCACTGGATGCAGCTTTCGGCGTTCCACTTCGGCACCTTGAGGGCGACGCCGCGCTTGGAATAAGCGGAGGTGCCGTTTTCCCAGGTGCCGTCCAGAACGCCGTGTTTCTGGAACACGGAGACAGGCAGCTTATCTCCCTGCTGGCGGTCCATAGGAATGACGATTTCCTTGACAAAGGGCGTCGCATTGATTTCAGCGGCGGGGGTGTCGGGAGCGTCGGCCCAGCCGGCGGGGATATCCACCTTGACGGCGGCGCTCACGCCCACGTCGACGGCCTGGTTATTCATGTCGACGATTTTCTGTCCGGCTTTTTTGAAGTAGGAGTTATAGTTATTCTGCTTCATGTCCTCGACGGCCATTTCCAGCGGAATGACTTTTGTGAGGGCAAAGAAAGCGGCCTGTAAAATACTGTTGGTGCGGTTTGCGCCCAGACCGACCTCCACGGCCAGCTTGGCGGCGTCGATGATATAGAACTGCGCGTGTTTACGGGCAAGGTCCCGTTTCATCTTGCCGGGAAGGCGGGCATCCAGTTCGTCGGCGCTCCAGGGGCAGTTCAGGAGGAATGTACCGCCTTCCTTGAGGTCTTCGGTGGTGTCGTATTTGTTGACGTAAGTCGGCGCGTGGACGGCCACGAAGTCGGCGGAGGAAACAGTGTAAGTAGAGCGGATTGGCGTATCACCGAAACGCAGGTGACTTTGTGTAAGGCCGCCGGACTTCATGGAGTCATAGGAGAAATAGGCTTGTGCGTACTTGTCCGCAACGAGGCCGATGGTGCTGATGGCGTTTTTGTTTGCGCCGACGGTACCGTCGCCGCCCAGGCCCCACAGCTTGCAGGAGACCTCGCCGGGGTGCGCCATTTCGACTTCTGTGTAGTCGAGGGAGGTGTGGGTCACATCGTCAATAATGCCGATGGTAAAATTATTTTTCGGCTGTTCCTGCTTGAGATTGTCGTAAACGGCGATGATCTGACCGGGGGTGGTGTCTTTGGAGCTGAGACCGTAGCGTCCGCCCACAACCTGGATATTGGTTCGTCCCGCCTGATTCAGGGCGGTGACAACGTCGAGGTAAACGGGTTCGCCAACGGAACCGGTTTCCTTGGAGCGGTCGAGGACGGCGATTTTCTTGCAGGCAGCAGGAATCGCGTCAGTGAAGTGCTTGACAGAGAATGGGCGATACAGGTGAATCTGCACCAGGCCAACCTTACGGCCCTGCGCGTTCAGGTAATCGACGGTTTCCTTGACGGCCTCCGAAGCGGAGCACATCACGACGATGACTTCCTCAGCGTCAGGCGCGCCATAGTAGTTAAAGAGCTTATAATCGCGGCCGGTAAGTTTATTGATTTCGTCCATATAGTGCTGGACGGTATCCGGCACAGCGGCGCTTTTGACGTTTGCGCCCTCTTTGCACTGGAAGTACACATCGGGATTGACGTTGTTGCCGCGGTTTGTAGGATGTTCGGGATTGAGCGCCTGACGGCGGAATGCGTTCAGGGCATCGTAGTCGATGAGACCGCGGAGGTCTTCATAATCGAGGGCTTCAATGCGCTGCATTTCATGAGAGGTACGGAAGCCGTCGAAGCAGTGCATGAAGGCGTAGCGGGAGCTGATAGCGGACAAGTGCGCCACTGCGCCCAGGTCCATAGCCTCCTGGGGAGAGGAGGACATCAGCATACCATAACCGGTCATACGGCAGGTCATGAAGTCGGTATGATCGCCGAAAATGGAGTGATGATTTGAAGTCACCACACGGGATGCGATATGCATGACGCTGGGAAGGAACTGACCGCCCATAGCGTACATAGCGGGAATCATGAGCATCAAGCCCTGGGAGGAAGTGAAGGTAGTGGTCAGAGCGCCGGCCTGAAGGGAACCATGACAAGTACCCGCGGCGCCGGCTTCGGACTGCATTTGGATGACGTCGACCGTGGACCCGAACAAGTTCTTACGGCCCTTGGCGGACCACTCGTCCACCTTTTCCGCCATTGGCGAGGAGGGCGTGATCGGATAGATTGCCGCAACTTCGGTAAAAGCGTAAGCGACGTGTGCCGCGGCGGTATTTCCGTCCATAACGACATACTTTTTTTTCATAGGACACCTCTCTACGTATGATTGCGTCTCCTTGTTTGCCGTCCTGCGCCAGCGAAGAGGACGGTCGGGCCAGGGGGCCAGCCGGAATTATGTTGGAATACCAGTTCCTGCGGGCACCCCCTTTCTCTCTGCAAGAATCCCCTCGAAATGACTCAGGATTGATCGCTCTTTATTATAACCGATATCCATACAAGTGTCAAAGGATTTTCATTCCTCTCAGTGAGAAAACGCGCCTTGCGGCGCGGGCGCAGGACAGCCATTTGAAATGGCTGGTCCAAATTTGAACCCCCCATTTTCTTTTCTCTCACGAGAGAAAAGAAAACGGGCCGTTCACGGTCCAAAAGAAAAGAGCGTTTGTCAGGCTTGGCGAAAGACTCTGGACTGGTGGAAGTTAAACGAGAAGTCCAAATCGACTTGTCTCTGCGTCTAACTCCGCTGCCGCTGCATTGGTGGGCGAAATAGTGCGGTGGAATCATGCGTTTGAAATAACTTGGAGGATGCCAAACGAGAAAACCCAATCGACTTGTCTCTGTGTCTAGCTCCATTGCGCGAAATGACTTGGCGTATTGGGCAGGTGAACGGGCAGGATGCTATTGAGTGCGCGTTGCAGGGGCGGGCCCGCGTGTCCGCTCCTCCTTTTCGATTGCCATTTCCCCCTGGTTTGTTTTTATATGCGAAAGCAGCATGGAGAATACCATGCTGCTTTGCATTATTGCTATCCAATTAGGACGCCGATAATCAAGAAGATAAGGGTTAGCAGGAAGAAATACAAAATCAATTTCCAGACATACTTAATCCAGCGGTCATAAGGGACATGACCCAAAGCCAAAGCGCCCATAACAACAGCGGCCGTAGGCGTAACCATATTGACGAGACCGGACGCCGACTGAAACGCGGTCACGACCAAATCACCGCCCACGCCCGCAAATCGTCCCAACGGGGCCATAACTGGCACCGAAAGCGTAGCAAGGCCGGAAGATGAAGGAATCAATATAGTCAAAGGCAGATAAATCAGGTAGACCAGCAGCACGAAGCTAATCGGGCCAGCGCCGGAAAGCGCTTGTTCACCCCAATGCAGTACGGTATCCGTAATAGCGCCATCATTCATCAGCACGGTAATACCGCGGCTGATACCGATAATGAGCGCAACACCCAACAAATCCGCGCAGCCGGCGACAAAAATTTCAGCGATTTCATCCTCACGCATTTGCTCAATCAACCCGACAAGAACGCCGCTTGTCAAAAACAGAGCGCTCAACTCCGGGAACCACCAACCCAGGACAGGAAAAGGCAGACCCATTTCATCAAAAGGGATAACGCCATAAACCATAATCAAAAAAGTGGAGGTAAAGACGACCATAATAATTTTCCGCCGCATGGTAAATTCGGTAGTATCCTCCATATTAGCGGAAATTCTGCCCGCGCCGACGCCGACAACCGACTTGGCAGGATTTTTTTTGACCCGGGCGGCATAAGCCATAACGAACCAAATAGCGGCGCTTTCAAAAACGATCCATTGAATCACGCGCAAAACGATTCCCTCGCCCAAGGAGACTCCGGCAAAACCAGCGGCGATACCAGTAGCAAAGGGATTAACGGTAGAGCTGATAATACCGGCGCCCGCGCCCAGAAGAATGACCGAAATACCAACGACGGCATCATAACCGGCGGCAAGAAAGACAGGAATGAGAAGCGGATAAAAGGCCATGGTTTCTTCCCACATACCATAAGTGGTACCACCCAGACCAAAGAGTACCATAAGGATAGGGATAAGCCATTTTTCGTGACCGCCGAGCAGACGAATTATATTGCCGACGCCCGCGTCGACCGCGCCGGTTTTCATCACAATCCCGAGAAAACCGCCTACCATCAAGATAAAGACGCAGACATCCACGGCGTCATAGAACCCGGAGAAAGCGGCTTTCAAAACGGCCTCGACACCCTGTGGATTTTGCTCTGCGGCGTGATAGGTTCCGGCAAGGGGGATATCGTTTTCATAATCATACGCGCCCGCAGGGATCAGCCAGGTAGAGACGGCGACAAGGATAATGAGCAAAAACAAGATGGTGTACGCGGTAGGCATTCGGAACTTAGGCTTCATCAAAGGGACAACCCCCTTTATTTTCCAATGGTGGCGACCATGACGGCCTTAATGGAATGCATACGGTTTTCGGCCTCATCAAACACGACGCTGTGACGGCTGCGGAACACCTCATCGGTAACTTCACGGATATCGACGCCTTTTTCCTGCCATTCTTTTGCGAGTTTGGTTTCAAAATCATGGAAAGAAGGGAGGCAGTGCATATACAGGACGTCTGGGTTTCCGGTGGCCTGAATGGTTTCATCGGTCACACGGTAAGGGGAAAGCAGTTCCGCACGTTTGGGAATCAGGTCTTCCTCGCCCATAGAGGCCCAGATATCGCCATAAATGACGTCCGCGCCCTTGACGGAATTTTTATCGTCGGTAATTTCCAAAAGCGCACCATTTTCGCGCGCTTCAGCAAAGACGCGCTTCACGAGCTCATGGTCCATATCCTGGGCCAGCTCCTGAGGACCGATTCCGACGAAATGCATCCCCATCTTTGCCGCGCCGATCATCCAGGCATAGCACATATTGTTGCGCACGTCGCCGGGGAAAACGATTTTGATTTTATTGAGAGGTTTTTTGCAATGTTCCTCAATAGTCATCATGTCTGCCAAAATTTGGGTGGGATGGTCGGCATCGGTAAGGCCGTTCCAGACGGGGACGCCGGCCCATTTTGCGAGGTTTTCCACGACCGATTGTTCATAGCCGCGGTATTCGATACCGTCAAAGAAGCGGCCAAGGACCTTGGCGGAGTCCTCGAGGGATTCTTTTTTACCCATTTGGGAACTGCCGGCATCAAGGTAAGTGACATGCGCGCCCTCCTGCGTAGCGGCGACTTCAAAGGAGCAGCGGGTTCTGGTAGAAGTTTTTTCAAACAGCAAAACGATATGCTTGCCTTTCATAGTCGGCTCACAAATACCGGCGCGGCGTTTTGCTTTCAGGGCGTGGCCAAGGTCAAGGAGGTAACGGATTTCAGCGGGGGTAAAGTCTTCGAGGGTAAGGAAGCTGCGGCCTTTCAGATTAACTGCCATAATTAGGGTACTCCTTTTACGATTTGAAAATTTAAGGCAAGCCGAATAGATTTGCGAGGCTTGCGGGGGAAGAACGAAGGAAAAAGGTCAAGGGTCCTCTCTCCAGAGGGGCATAGACATACAGCGCGGGCCGCCGCGTCCACGAGAAAGCTCTGCACTGGGGATTGTGTGGACACGGATACCGGCTTCTTCGAGGGAGCGATTTGTCACGTAGTTACGGGAATAGACAACAACCTCACCGGGAGCGATTGCGAGGGTATTGCTGCCATCGCTCCACTGTTCCCGGGCGGCATCGATTTCGCTGCCCTGTCCGCAGGGGATCAGGGAAACATGATCGAGGTTCAGGTGTTCCTTGAGGATATCCTCCAGCCGGGCATCCTCCTGTTCGATTCTCATTTTACGATTTTCGTCAAGTTCCATAACAAAAACGGTAATACTGCTTAAAATATTAGGGTGTACAGTAAACTTATCCCGGTCGACCATAGTAAAGACGGTATCGAGGTGCATAAAGGAGCGGGTTTTCGGGATATTGAACGCGAGGATTTTTTTGAACGTTTTGCTATGAGACAAAACGGCTTCTGCGAGGGTGTCAATGGAATCGCCGCGGGTACGCTGCGAGATACCGACGGCGAGGACCTGCGGGGAGAGGATCAGGATATCACCGCCCTCAAGGGAGGAGACTTCGCCGCGGTCATACCAGCGGGGTGTGTTCATAAATTCGGGATTGTGTTCAAAGATAAACTTACCGAATAAGGTTTCACGATTCCGCGTAGCGGTGTGCATTTTGTGGATGGAGACGCCGGTACCGATTGTAGCGAAGGGGTCACGGGTAAAATAGAGGTTCGGCATTGGATCGACGGCGAAAGGGTATTCCGCTTCGGCGGCAGAGAGGAAGTCGCCAAGTTTATCGCTTTCGTGCCGGAGCTGGCTTTTGCGTACGCCGGCCATCATGGTAGAAACCATTTCCTTGTCAGGCATTTTGCCCAGGTAGTCAGCGAGCAATTCACAGGTACGCTGATCTTGGACCCCGGATTCATTCAGGAACTGCTGAAGGAAGTCCCTGCGGACGTCATCAGAGGTGAGGGAATTAACAACGAGATCGGTCAGGTAGACGACTTCGACGCCTTGCTGTCGCAGGCAATCTGCGAAAGCGTCATGTTCCTTCTGGGCTTCACGCAGGTAAGGGATGTCGTCAAAAAGCAAACGCTCCAGGTATTCAGGCATCAGGTTTTCCAGTTCCGTACCGGGGCGATGCAGAAGCACTTTTTTCAACCGTCCGATTTCGGAGGTGTTATGGATTCCTGTTTCCAATATAGTCACTCCTTTTCACACTTGACCGTATAGGGTCTTTCGCTCTTTAGAATCCCAGGAATTTTTGGTTTCATTCATTATTTGCAAAAATTTTGCCTCCCTTCACAGGAGAACAGGGAGGTCGCGCCTTGCGGCGCGGGCACAGGACAGCCATTTGAAATGGCTGGTCCAAATTTGAACCCCCCATTTTCTTTTCTCTCACGAGAGAAAAGAAAACGGGCCGTTCACGGTCCAAAAGAAAAGAGCGTTTGTCAGGCTTGGCGAAAGACTCTGGACTGGTGGAAGTTAAACGAGAAGTCCAAATCGACTTGCCTCTGCGTCTGACTCCGCTGCCGCTGCATTGGCAGGCGAAATAGTGCGGTGCAATTGGGCGGGTGAACGGGCCTGGTGCAGTTGGTGGGTGAAATAGCTTAATGGAATGCATTTTGTTCGGAGAAGGAGGGGAACTGTCGGCCCAGGGAAACATACGGGTGCTCTTGGACCGCTGTTCTCCGTGTGAGCTGTGTCTTGCGGAGAAGGTTTTACAGTTATTTCTTTTGCGCGGCGACGTGTAACGGCGAAGGGTGGAAGGATAATGCTTGATTCTGGAAGGGCGATGCATTTTTTTCTTTTCCTTCGGGCCGGAATGTGGTATTATGCCTGTGAGTACAAATTTTTTGGAGGGACTTTATGAAAAACAACGAAACGCTTTTGCTCAAACTGGGAGAAGTGGTTCTCAAGGGCCAGAACCGCCGCGCCTTTGAAGACCGTCTGACGGCCAACGTCAAGCGACGGCTGAAGGGCCTTGGAAGTTTTCAAATTTACATCCGGCAAAGCACGATATACGTTGAGCCGGTCAGCGAATCCTGCGACATGGACGCGGCTTGGACCGCCTGCGGGCAGGTATTTGGCGTGGTATCGGTTGCGCGGGCGGTTCCTTGTGAGAAAACGGTGGAGGCCATTGTTGAGACGGCAAAGGAGTATTTGTCAGAGGCGTTTGCATTGGCCCGGAGCTTCAAGGTGGAGAGCAAACGGGCGGACAAAAATTTCCCGATGAATTCCATCCAGATTTCCCAGGCGGTAGGAGGCGATCTGGCAGAGGCGTTTCCCCGCGTAGCGGTGGACGTACACAACCCGGACCTGACGGTATTTGTCGAGATCCGCGAAAAATATGCCTATGTCCATGCGCCGGCCATTCCCGGCGCGGGCGGGCTGCCGGTAGGAATGGGAGGCCATGCAATCAGTCTGCTGTCGGGCGGGCTGGACAGCCCCGTATCTTCCTGGATGATGGCTCGGCGGGGCGTGGAGCTTGAGATGGTGCATTTTGTATCGCCGCCGTATACCTCGCAGCAGGCCCAGGACAAGGTACTGGAACTGGCACGGCTCCTGACGGCCTGGTGCGGCCGTTTACGGGTTCACATTGTTCCGTTTACAGAAATCCAGGAGGAAATCCGCCGAAATTGTCCGGAGGAATTCTTTACCCTGATTATGCGTCGTTTTATGATGCGCATTTCGGAGACGATTGCAAAACGTGCAGGCGCCAAGGCTCTGATTACCGGAGAATCGCTGGGACAGGTGGCAAGTCAAACCATGGCCGCTTTGGGCGTTACGGAAGATGGAATCACCCTGCCGGTTCTGCGGCCCCTGATTGGCATGGACAAGGTGGAAATCATTCACATGGCACAGCGGATTGGAACCTACGAGACCTCGATTCTGCCCTACGAGGATTGCTGCACGGTGTTCACGCCCCGTCACCCTGCAACACAGCCCCGCGCGGAGGACGTACGGGCAGCGGAGGCCGCTCTGGATGTAGAGAAATTGATTGCAAAGTCTCTGGAAGGTGAACAATGGGTCTGGGTGAAGCCGTAATGGTTGAAGGAGGAACTAACTATGCAGCTTGACGAAAATCTGTGCAGGAAGATGAATCGCAGTCATGCGATGAAGCGTCTCAAGAAGAAAGCGCAGCATAGTAAACGGGTTCGCAGATTCAGTGAGCAGATTGTGGACCAGTTGGAAGAAAAAGGAATGTGGCTTGATTCCGATTTGCTGAACAAGGCCGCTTTGCTGCACGATATCGCCAAATTTGACGATGAGAAAAAACACAACAGAAAAGCAAAGAAAGCCATAGCCAAGGAGTACAAAAAGTACACCCAAAAAGATATGGACAAGCAGGAGCTGAAAGAGCTGGGGGCAGTAATCAAGGCCCACAAGGGAACATTTGACCCTCCAAAGTCTGTGGCTCTGGAGGCGGCAGTTTTACGGATGGCGGACAAAATTGATAAGACTGCCCGCGCGGAGAAAAAAGCAAAAAAAGCCTATAAAAAGCACTTGCATGACATAAAAAAAAGTCACCTGCTTGGCGGCAAGAAGAATTTCAAACGGTTTAAGAAAGCCTGTAAAAAAGTCCGCAAAGAGGTAAAAGCCGAATTTCAATCCAAATAAAGGAGGAATTTTTCCATGTCACACACCGCGGAAATTATTGCCGTGGGAACCGAGCTGCTCCTTGGCAATATCACCAATACCAATGCGCGGACGCTTTCGGAAAGCCTCTCCACGTTAGGCATTAACGTTTTCTGGCATACGGTCGTAGGCGACAACCCGGAACGTCTCCGGGAGGCCCTTGAGATTGCACGACGCCGGGCGGATATCATTCTCACAACCGGCGGTCTTGGTCCCACTTACGACGACCTCACCAAACAAACCATCTGTGAGACCTTCCATCAAAAACTGGTATTACATCCGGACATTTTGGAGGATATCCGTTCTTTTTATGAATCCGCGCTCCATGTTCCGATGCCGGAGAACAACACCCAGCAGGCCGAATTGCCGGAGGGCTGTACCGTTTTTGACAACCCCGTCGGCACGGCCCCCGGCTGCGCCTTTGAGGCGGACGGCGTTCATGTCCTCATGTTCCCCGGACCGCCTCACGAAATGGAAACCATGCTCCGCCGCTGCGGGGAACCGTATCTCCGGAAGCTGTCCAAAGAAGTGATCGTTTCACGGGATATCATGACCTTCGGTATGGGGGAAAGCTCCGTGGATGAGCTTCTTCATGAAACCATGTCCAAAATGACCAATCCGACCCTTGCCACTTATGCCAAGCCCAGTGAAGTGCGCCTCCGGGCCACGGCCAAGGCCGCCACGGAAGAAGAAGCAAACGCCATGCTGATTCCGGTCTGGGAAATGGTCTGCAAAACCCTGGGTAATGTGGTTTACGGCGTGGATGTGTCAGGGCTGGCGGAGGTGTGCTATGCGCAGCTTCTGCGGCGCGGGCTGACCCTCGCCACCGCGGAAAGCTGTACCGGCGGCATGGCTGCGGAACGTATGACGGCAATTCCAGGCGCGTCAAAAGTCTATCGGGGCGGCGTCGTGAGCTACTGGACCTCCGTCAAGGCGGAAGTACTGGGAGTGCCGCAGGAAATTCTGGACGCCTATGGAGCCGTTTCCGAGGAAACCGCACGGGCTATGGCTGAGGGCGTCTGCCGCGTTACCGGAGCCGATGTGGGCGTTTCCGTCACAGGCGTGGCGGGGCCGGACCCGGACGAACGCGGCGTGCCTGTGGGCATTGTGTACATCGGTCTGGCAACGCCTGAGGGCACCTTTTGCCGGAAAATGGATTCCGGCCGGCGGCGGCGCGACCGCATTCAAGGCTTAGCGGCGAATCATGCCTTCGACGTGGTGCGCCGCTGGCTGACCGGTTTGCCGGTGGAAACCATCTGATTTTGCCGGCGTGACAGGAGTTCGGTTTTTCTTGACAAATTTGGATGGAACGGGTAGTATAGTTGGAAGAACAGGAGGGGAAACAGCATTATGGAGGATTTTATGGAGCGGGATCTCCCAGAAGAAACCGGTGAGCTTGACCCGCATTTGGTTTTAGCCCGGGTGCAGGATACCAAACCCAGACGGCTTGACGGAGGTCGGACCGTGCTGCGGCCCAGCCTGCCTTTTGACGAAACAACCCGTCTGGCAAGCTGCTTCCTGGACCTATACATCGGCGCACGTTACGCGCCGTCGCCCTCGCGGCCGGGGTGTATCTGTCATGCTACGGTCCTGGCGGGGAGCGTCAACCTGACGGTGGGCGGGAAAACCTTCCAGCTTCTGGAACGGGATGCCCTGCGCTTTGCCGCCGATCAGCCCTATCAATTCTATAACCTCTCAAATGGCGCGGGACGGCTCTTGCTGGAATACCAATACTTGCAGGGCAACGGAACCTAACCGCAAAAAAACGTAACGGCACAGCCTGAAGGCTGTGCCGTTTTTGACGGGGTGCAGGGGAACTCGGTTCCCCTGCCGGGGTCCAGGGGCAGCGTCCCTGGGAGGTCTCAGTATTCCACCTCTCCAACATATATCAGCTTCGCGTCGCCGGTGAGGGTTACGGATTCATCCGTATAGTGAACAATTAAATCCCCGCCGCGGACTCGAACCGTTATGTCCGTGTCCTTCGGACATAAACCGTTCGCAATCGCTGCCGTGACCGCTGCGCATGCTCCGGTACCGCATGCCATCGTTTCGCCGCTGCCGCGCTCCCATACGCGCATCTTGATCGTGCTGGGGTTGACTACCCGGATAAATTCTGTGTTGATGCGCTCCGGGAAATAAGGCGCGTGCTCAAAACGCGGACCAATAAAATCTACATCCACTGCATCCACACGGGGACAGAAAACCACACAATGCGGGTTGCCCATATCAACACAGGTGATGTTATAAGGCCGTCCTGCTATGCGGACGGGATAATTTACCACCGTCTTTTCTGGTATCGTAAACTTCAACGCTGCCGTATCCAACGTTGCCTTTCCCATGTCCACACAGGCGGACGTCACCTTTCCGCTTGTGGTGTACAGCGTTACCGTCCTGATGCCGCTGCCGGTTTCCACCGTCAGCGTTTCCCCCTTTACAAAACCATTGTCATACAAATACTTGCCCATGCAGCGCAGCGCGTTGCCGGCCATTTTGCCTTCGCTGCCGTCGCTGTTGAACATCCGCATTTTTGCGTCGGCTGCTTCCGAAGCCTCCATCAAAATAATGCCATCTGCACCGATGCCGTAATGACGGTCGCAGAGCGTGATGCAGAGCGATTCCGGACAGGTGATTTCTCCATGGAAATTTTCCAGGAATATATAATCATTCCCACAAGTCTGCATTTTGGCAAATGTCAGGCGCTGGCGGCCGCTCCGGAGATGACAGATATCCACGAGCTCCGTGTTCTTCTGCGTGTAACGCGAAGCTAAAATATCTGTGAGGGCGTTGGCGGTGTCCAGAGAAGTGAGGCAGGGAATGCCCAGCTGGACGCACCGATGATTCAAATGAATAAAATCGCGGATATAATCGGGCTCTGTGGAGCCGGTGAGAATTACATAATCAATTCTGCCATTTTCCAACAGATCAAAAACCTGGTTGTCCTTGCCCAGCTTGCCGACGATTTCCACGTCCGCGCCCAGCTGGGAAATCTCCCGTGCTGTGCCATCGGTGGCGTAGAGCTTGTAGCCCATGTCGTCCAGCTTCCGGGCAATGTTTACAACCTCCGGCTGATCCCGGTGGTTGACGGAGATCAATACGCCGCCGCGCTGCTCCTTTTCGACCCGGTAGCCCGCCGAAACCAACCCCTTGAACAAGGCTTCCTGCATATCTTTGCCAAGACCCAGAACCTCGCCTGTGGATTTCATTTCCGGGGACAGCGCCGCGTTTGCGTCGGTGATTTTCTCAAAGGAGAAAACCGGAACCTTAACCGCCACATAAGGCGGCTGCTTATACAAGCCCACGCCGTAGCCAAGAGACTTGAGAGGGCGTCCGACCATGACCTTTGTCGCCAGCTCCACCATCGGCACACCGGTGACTTTGGAAATATATGGAACCGTACGGCTGGCCCGGGGGTTGACCTCTATGACGTACAGCCCGCCTTGGTATATCAAATACTGTATATTAATCAGGCCCTTGGTGCCCAGGGACAACGCCAGCTTTTCCGAACAATCAATGATGGTTTTCAACATCCGGTCTCCGATGGAAAAGGGCGGGTATACCGCGATGGAGTCGCCGGAGTGAACGCCGGTGCGCTCAATGTGCTGCATGACGCCGGGAATCAGGACGTCCACGCCGTCGGAAATGACGTCGACCTCTAATTCCTTGCCCATCAGATACTGATCGACTAAAACCGGATTCTCTACCTTGCCGGAAAGAATGATTTCCATGTAGGTACGAACGTCCTCGTCGTTGTGGGCAATGACCATATTCTGACCGCCGATGACGTAACTGGGACGCAGCAGAACGGGATACCCCAATTCGTTGGCCGCGTCCAGGGCCTCCTGCATTCCAAGAACGCCCCGGCCTTGCGGACGCTTGATGTGGAAGCGTTCCAGGAGTTCGTCAAACCGTTCCCGGTCCTCCGCCATGTCGATGGATTCCGCACTGGTGCCCATGATCGAAATGCCTTGGCTGTCCAGAAATTTCGTCAGCTTGATGGCCGTCTGACCGCCGAAAGCCACGACCACACCGACGGGTTTTTCCACATCAATGATCTGCATGACGTCCTCGGGACAGAGCGGTTCAAAATACAGACGGTCCGCGGTGTCGTAGTCCGTGGAGACAGTTTCGGGGTTGTTGTTGACGATTACCACGTCATACCCCATCTCTTTCAGCGTCCAGACGCAGTGAACAGAAGAATAATCGAACTCAATGCCTTGTCCAATCCGAATCGGACCGGAACCAAGTACCATAATCACAGGGCGTCCGGAACGCGGGAACGCGCGGGATTCACAGTAATGGTCAAAGCTGGAGTAGAAGTACGGCGTTTCCGCGTCGAATTCCGCGCCGCAGGTATCCACCATCTTGTATACGGCCTTTTGGGGTTCACAGGGAAGCTCCTTATTGTAAGAGAGACGGAGCAGGGCCTCATCCGTGTAGCCCAGCTGCTTGCCACGCTGGTAATCCTCGGGATGCAGCTTGTCCATCCGCTCCAAATCCCACTCAAAGCCTGCCAGATTTTCGATCTTATGCAGGAACCACCGGTCAATTTTGGTAATCTGATAAATTTCCTCTACGTCAACGCCGGCTTTCAGGGCCTCGAAAATGGTGAACAGACGGTGATCGTCCACCTGCTTCAAACGCTCCATGAGCGGAATGCCGGACGTGTCTTTCCGGTTCAGCGTATCCATGCCGATCTCCGCGCCCCGGACCGCCTTCATCAGCGCCATCTCAAAGCTGGGGGCAATCGACATGACTTCGCCGGTGGCCTTCATTTGCGTGCCCAGCGTGCGGGAGGCGTCGGCAAACTTATCGAAAGGCCACTTCGGCATTTTGACGACAATGTAATCCACCGTAGGCTCAAAGCAGGCGCAGGTTTTGCCGGTAATGTCATTTTTGATCTCGTCCAGCGTGTAGCCCAGGGCTATTTTGGTGGTAATTTTGGCAATCGGGTAGCCGGTGGCTTTGGACGCCAGCGCCGAAGACCGTGAAACCCGCGGGTTTACCTCGATTACGGCATACTCAAAGCTGTCGGGGTTCAGGGCGAACTGTACGTTGCAGCCGCCAACGATGCCCAGATTGGTGATAATGTCCAGAGAAGCGGAACGGAGCATTTGAAATTCCTTGTCCGCCAGGGTCTGGGTGGGAGCCACGACGATGGAATCGCCGGTGTGGATGCCAACCGGGTCCATGTTTTCCATGGAGCAAATCGCAATCACATTGCCGATGCTGTCCCGCATGGTCTCGAATTCGATTTCCTTCCAGCCGAATATGGCCTTTTCAACCAGTACCTGGGTGATGGGCGAAGCGTCCAGGCCTGTCTGGGCAATGACACGAAGCTCAGCTTCGTTCTGCGCCGCTCCGCCGCCTGCGCCGCCCAGCGTAAAGGCGGGCCGTACGATGACCGGATAGCCAATCCGGGCGGCAGCTTCCAACGCGCCGTCCACCGTTTCCGCAATGTCGGAGGCAATGACCGGCTGTCCAATTTCCGCCATGGCTTCCTTGAACAGTTCACGGTCTTCGGCGCGGGAAATGGCCTTGGCATCGGTACCCAGCAGACGGACGTTTTCTTCGGCCAGAAAACCTTCCTTGTCCAGCTGCATAGCCAACGTCAGGCCAGTCTGACCGCCCAGACCCGCGAGAATGGAGTCCGGCTTTTCCTTTCGGATAATGCGTTTGATGGTCTCTATGGCCAGCGGTTCCAGGTAAATTTCGTCCGCCATGGCCTGATCGGTCATGATGGTGGCGGGGTTGGAGTTGCAGAGAACAACGTTGACGCCCGCCTCTTTCAGCACACGGCACGCCTGTGCGCCTGCGTAGTCGAATTCCGCGGCCTGACCAATGACAATCGGGCCGGAGCCTATTACCAGCACTTTTTTGATTTTACGATCCAACGGCATTACAGGTGGCCTCCTTCCATCAAAGCGGTGAAGCGGTCAAAGAGGAACGCGGTGTCGAGGGGGCCGCCGCGGGCTTCCGGGTGAAACTGGACGGTAAACGCTTGCAAATCAGGATAATCAATGCCTTCGCAGGTGCCGTCGTTGGCGTTTGCGAAGGAGACTTTTCCGGCTTTGAGATGCTCTGCATCCACCGCATAGCCATGGTTCTGACTGGTGATGTACGTGCGGAGCCCGTTCAGGTCCCGTACCGGCTGATTGACGCCCCGGTGTCCGTACTTGAGCTTGAAGGTGGACCCGCCAACCGCCAAGGCCATGAGCTGGTGTCCAAGACAGATGCCAAACATGGGAACCTTGCCCAGCAGCCTGCGAATCTGTTCAATCTGATAGACGTTTTCCGCCGGGTCGCCGGGTCCGTTGGAAAGCATGACGCCATCCGGCGAGGCCGCCAGGATTTCCTCTGCGGAGGTTCCGGCGGGGAGAACCGTCACTTCACAGCCCCGTTTTTGCAGCTGCCGGACGATGTAACGCTTTGCGCCGTAATCCAGCAGCGCGACGCGGAAACGCGTTCCGCCCTCCGCCGGATGGAGAGACGGTTCCTTACAGGTGACGGTCTGCATCATGTTGGCGGAGGTGTGGGCAGCGGCGGCGGCCAGCCCGGCGTTTACGTCGGTGCAGATGGCGGCGTTCATCACGCCTTGTTCCCGGATGATGCGGGTCAGCTCCCGGGTATCGATGCCGCAAAGTCCCGGAACGTTCTGTTCCTTCAAAAATTCTTCCAGGGTGCAGTCCGTACGGAAATTGGAAGGGGATTTGCAGAATTCCCGCACGATGTAGCCCTCCACACGGCACGCTCCTTCGAAATCCGCCCGCATGACGCCATAGTTCCCAATCAAAGGGTAAGTTTGCAGAACGATTTGTCCGGCATAGCTGGGGTCGGTCAGAGTTTCGACGTAGCCGCCCATACCGGTGGTAAATACCAGTTCGCCCACGGCTTCGGTCTCTGCGCCGAAGCGAAGCCCCTCGAAGACCTGTCCATCCTGAAGCACTAAATAACCTTTTTCCATGAAGCCCTCCCATCGCTGAACACAATTCGGCAGCTTTGAATGATTCTATGTTATTATGCTTTTTTTTTAACGTGCCGTCAATGGCTCTTTCTTTTTTACCCTAATAAAGTTTCGGACGGATTCCCCGTCTGTTTTTGTGCAAAACCCCAATTGCCGCTTTCGCCTCTGCCATATTCTGACGCAAAGCTGCTCTTGACAAATAAAAACTCATGTTCTATAATAGGGGTAAATCAAAAGACAGGAGGCTTTGTCGTGAGAGCAAGACAAGTAAGCTGCTGCTTTACCGGGCACCGGCCGGAGAAGCTGCCATGGCGCTACGATGAAAAAGACCCGCGCTGCGCCGCCCTCAAGCGCTGCATCGCCGGGGCGGTGGAATCGGCGTATGCCGAGGGCTTCCGCCATTTTCTCTGCGGGATGGCCCTGGGGAGCGATTTGTATTTTTGTGAAAGCGTCCTGGCTCTGCGGGAAAAATACCCGGATGTCACCCTGGAAGCCGCGATTCCGTGCCCAACCCAGGCCAACGCCTGGCCGCCGCAGCAACAGGAGCGTTACCGCCGTCTTGTGGCCGCCTGCGACGTGGAAACCATGGTTTCCGCCAGCTACACCCCCTATTGTATGCTGCGCCGGAACCGGTACATGGTGGACCATGCGTCGCTGGTCGTTGCGGTCTTTGACGGAAGCCCCGGCGGAACGCGCTACACCATCGAATACGCCATGAAGCAAGGCGTGAAGGTGGTGGACCTGCCGATTTCGACGGAGGAAAAAGGCGGCGGAGTGTAAACACTCCGCCGCCCATACGGGTCAGTCTTCGCAGAGGCCGGCGGTGATGATCGCCATGGAATAGACTTCCTGGGCGTTGCAGCCGCGGGAAAGGTCGTTGATCGGCGCGTTCAGGCCCTGGAGAATCGGGCCGTACGCGTCAAAGGAACCCATGCGCTGACAGATCTTATAGCCGATGTTGCCGGCGTTGATGTCCGGGAAAATGAAGGTGTTGGCGTGGCCGGTGAGGGGGGATTCGGGGCACTTGGTATGCGCCACGGTGGGAGACACCGCCGCGTCAAACTGCAGTTCACCGTCAATGATTGTGTCAGGCAGCTTCGCTTTCGCCTTGACGCAGGCATTGCGCATCTTATCAACATCCTCGCCTTTGCCGGAACCATGGGTGGAGTAACTGAGGAAGGCAACCTTCGGGTCAATGCCGAAGATTTTCGCCGTGGAGACGGTTTCCGCGGCAATTTCGACCAGCTCATCCTCGGAGGGCTTGATGTTGATGGCGCAGTCCGCCATGGCCAGAACTTCGCGGTCGCCGGTGGCGGAGGGACGCACCAGAATGAAGCAGGAAGATACGATGCTGCATCCGGGCTTGGTCTTGATGATCTGAAGGGCGGGGCGTACGGTGTCAGCGGTGGAGTAAGTAGCGCCGCCGAGGAGAGCGTCCGCGTAGCCCATTTTTACCAGCATGGTACCGAAATAGTTGCCCTGTTTCAGAAGATCGCGGCACTGTTCTTCAGTCATTTTGCCCCTGCGCAGTTCCACCAGGGCGGCAACCATCTTGTCCATATCCGGGAAGGTGGCGGGGTCCATGATCTCCGCGCCGCGGATGTTGAAGCCAATGTCCTCGGCGGCGGCCTGCACTTCGTCCGCGTTGCCCACCAGGACGGGAGTCAGGAACGTACCGGACAGCAAACGGGCGGATGCTTCCAGGATACGGGGGTCCGTACCCTCCGTAAAGACGATTTTGCGGGGATGCTCTTTCAGCTTGTGAATCAGGAAATTAAACATTTGGTGACGCCTCCATCATTCTTCAGTCCACGACTGATATTTCTCTCTTTATTATACACAAACCGTTCCGCGGGTCAATGTATTTTTGATAAATCCGACATAAAAATTTACGATTTTTTTCCAGTCCGGAAAAATTGGCCCCAGGGCCGTGAGGACAAATGGCGTCCTTCCGGCCCTGGGGGAATCTATCTGAAAATTTCGGCTGTGCCGCCGGCGTTCCTGCGCCGCAAATCGGTCCCGCCCGCCGCATAGCGGCTGTTTGCCTTGCCGCAGCAATTGCCGCGAAGCCGCTTCGGTACGGGAGTTTCTGAAAAGTGCAAATTAGTAGTTGCCGCCGTAGAAGTAGCGGAAGAAATCCTCAAAGGGGTTGTAAGGAATGACGTCCTCGTTGGAGGGATACTGATTGTTGGGGGTATTCTGGTTTTGATTTTGCTGCTGTTGCTGCTGAGCGGCAACCTGGTTTTCTTCGGGCGTCGCGCCCCAGGTGATGGTCAGGGTGATGGTCTCGCCGCCCCGGTAGACTTCCAGGGTGGAAGTATCTCCGGCAGAGTACTTTTTCTTTGCCGCGTTCAGCTCCTCCACGCTGGAAACGCTGGCGCCGTCCACTTTCGTGATGACATCGCCCATTTGAAGTCCGGCGTCTGCCGCGGCGGTGCCTTCCTCTACGGAGTACACAAACACGCCCTTGCTGATGTCATACCGGTACTGCGCGGCCATTTGCTGGGTCATGGTGCCGGGGGTGATGCCAAGGAACGGTTTGTTTGTGACGTAGCCGTTGGTCATAATGTCTTTAATCATGGCAAACACATCGTTCATCGGAATGGCGAAGCCCAGGCCCTCGGCCGCGGTGCCGTTGGAGGAGGCGGAGTATTTCGCGGAGACAATGCCAACCACTTCACCGTACTCATTAAAGAGCGGGCCGCCGGAGTTGCCGGGGTTGATGGAGGCGTCCGTCTGAATCATGTTGAAGGGCGTGCCGTCGACGTTGATCGCCCGGTCCATGCAGGAGACCATACCGCCAGTCATGGAGAAGGTGAGTTCGCCCAGGGGGTTGCCGATGGCGAGAACCCGGTCGCCTACGTTGAGCTTGCTGCTGTCGCCCAGGGTGACGGCCTGGAGGTCCGACGCCTCCACCTTGATGACGGCAATGTCGTATTCCTCGTCGCCGTTGACGAAAACAGCGTCATAGGTATCGCCGTTGTAGAGGTTCACCTTGATGGTGTTGGCATTTTTCACCACATGGTAGTTTGTGACGATATAGCCGTCCCGGGTCAGAATGAAGCCGGATCCGGCGGAGGCGTTTTCCACAGGCTGTCCGTAAATGTTGTAGCCGGCGCTGACGGAGGTGTTGATGGAAACCACGCTGTTGACGTTGGCGGCGTAAACTTCCGCATCGCTCAGGCGGGTTTTTCCATCGACGCTGTGCAGGGCCACCTGTGTGACCGGACGGCTGCTTTGGTTGATCTCGGTGGAGCCGGGACGGTTTCCGAAGACCCAGACGGCTGTGCCTCCCGCCGCGCCGCCCAGCAGGGCGCAGCTCAAAGCGAAAGCGGCGATTTTCATGCCGCCCCGTTTTTTCTTCACAGGCTTCGGCTGCTGAAGGGGAATCTCCGGACCTGCCGGAGTGGGGCGGAGAACTTCCCGCTGTCCGGGTTCGCCGCCGCCGTGGTTGTAGGAATGATGGTAAAGATTCCGGTCATCGTTATACATAATTGCTTCCTCCTTATTATGTATCCCGCATCTTTTGTCCATAGGATTAAGATAGCACAGGATTATGTCAAAGATGTGACAGGGGTTTGTCGGTTTTTTGAATTTTGCCGTTCCCCGAATCGATGGCTTTAGTATAAGCGGTTTATCTTAAAAATGCCTGAAAGTATTTTGAAGAAATTATGAAAGCGGTTTGAAGTATTTGTAAAGCTGTGTTAGAATAGGGAGACGGGAAAATTTTACCGCAGATGGAGGAGGTTTGACTTGTGCTGAAAATTGAAAATCTCCGCCTGCCGCCCGGGGCCGGACCGGAGAAGCTGACACTTGCAGCGGCGAGGGCTTTACGGGTTTCGCCGGAGTCCGTACAATGTCTGGAAATTCTCCGGCGAAGCGTCGATGCCCGGGAGAATGTGACCATGATTTATACGGTCCGGGCGGCGGTGGAGCGGGAAAATGCGGTGCTGCGCCGCTGCCGGAACAAGAAGATTCGCCGCTGGGAACCGGAATCGGACTATCATATTCCGTTCTCAGACACCCGGGGTTCCTCAGATGTACGTCCGGTCATTGCAGGTGCGGGACCGGCAGGATTGTTTGCGGCCTGGGTGCTGGCGCTGTCCGGACAGGAGCCGGTTTTGCTGGAACGCGGCCGCGCCGTGGAAGCCCGCAGGGCCGACGTGGAGCGATTCTGGTCGACAGGCAGGCTGAATTTGAACAGCAATGTACAATTTGGCGAAGGCGGTGCGGGAGCCTTTTCGGACGGCAAGCTGAACACCGGCACCAGAGACCCGCGTCATCGTTTTATTCTGAAAACGCTGACCGCCCACGGCGCGCCCAGGGACATTCTCATCGACGCAAAACCGCATATCGGAACGGATTATTTATATGCTGTCCTGCAAAATCTCCGGAAATCGCTGTTGAAAATGAAAACGGATATCCGTTTTGAGACCTGCCTGACGGACCTGCACATCGAGAACGGCGCATTGGCCGGCATTACAGTGGAAGGTCCGGAGGGCGCGTATGAACTGCCATGCCGGAACCTGATTCTTGCGCCCGGACACTCCGCACGGGATACCTTTGAAATGCTGTACAAACGCGGCGTACAGATGGAGGCAAAGCCGTTTGCGGTAGGCGTACGGATTGAACACCGGCAGGCGGACTGCGACGCCGTCCAGTACCGGGAATATGCCGGGCATCCCGGGCTCCCGGCGTCTTCCTATAAGCTCTCCTGCCATTTGCCGGACGGAAGATCCGTGTTTTCCTTCTGCGTCTGTCCGGGCGGGGAGGTCGTGGCCGCTGCGTCAGAGGCGGAACGGCTTGTCACCAACGGCATGAGCGAATTTGCACGAAATCGCGAAAACATCAACGGCGCGCTTCTTGTGAACGTCAAGCCGGAGGACTTCGGCGGGGCGTCGCCCCTGGCGGGGGTGGAATTCCAGCGGAAATTGGAAGCGTCCGCCTACGCCCTGGGCGGCGGAGGCTATTGCGCTCCTGTTCAGCGGGTGGAGGACTTCCTCCAAAACCGCGCCTCCGACGGCCCGGGCCGCGTACGGCCCAGCTATCGTCCCGGCGTTGTCTGGACGGACCTGCGGAAGTGTCTGCCGCCCTTTGTGGCGGACGCCCTGACGCAAGCGCTGCCAATTCTTGGCCAAAAGCTCCGGGGATTCGACGCCCCCGACGCCGTGCTGACCGCCGTAGAAAGCCGCAGTTCGTCGCCTGTACGAATCCCGCGGGACGCGGCCGGCGAGGCCAATATTCAAGGCCTGTTCCCCTGCGGCGAGGGCGCTGGCTACGCCGGAGGCATTCTTTCCGCCGCGGCCGACGGAATGCGCTGTGCGGAAAACCTGTTGGGAAAAGGCGCTTCCGCGCTTTCCAAATAAATGGATTGTTCCGGCATACAGCCCGAAACTTTGAAGGAGGTCAAAAGAACCCTATGAGTCGTGATATCTGCATTTTTCAGAACTTTCTGACAGGTGCCCACAAGAACCAAATTGAAGCGGCTGCCGCTGAAACGGGCTTTACCCCTCACTTTTTCACCGAGAGCCAGTTTGAAGAGGCGAAAGCCTGCCTGCACGATTGCAGCTGCGAGGTGCTTTACGCCCAGCGTCCGGACCTGCTCCGCGCCGCCCCTGCTGCGCTGAAATGGTATTGTGCGTCCTCGGCGGGCGTGGACGTTTATTGCACTGACCCGACGCTGTTCGCAAACCCCGATTGTATGCTTACCAATTCCAACTGCTACGGCGTGACAATTTCTGAACACGTGGTCATGGTACTGCTGATGCTTCTGCGGCGTATGCCGGCGTATGAGGAAATTGTACGGAACCGGGGGTGGGGCGATCAGTTCCCGGTTCAGTCCATCCGGGACGGCGAATTCACCCTCCTGGGCGCGGGCGACATTGGAAAAACGGTTGCGGCACGTCTGAAGGCTATGGGCGCGGCGAAAATTACGGCCCTTTGCCGCAGCGGGAAATCGGAGGAACCGGTTTTTGATGAAGTGCTTTCGATTTCGGAACTGGACCGCGTTCTGACAAAGACAAAAGTACTGATTATGGCGCTGCCCGGCACGCCGGAAACCACCGGCATTTTAAGCCGGGAACGCATTGGACTTCTGCCGTCGGATGCCTATGTGATCAACGTAGGCCGGGGCACGGCGGTGGATCAGGAGGCCCTTGCCGATGCGCTGAACCGCGGAGCCCTGGCGGGTGCGGCGCTGGACGTAACGGTTCCGGAGCCGCTTCCGGCGGACGACCCTCTGTGGAGTGCAAAAAACCTGATTCTGACGCCTCATATCTCCGGAAATCTTACCCTGGGCTATACCTGCGATGCGAATGTTGATCTGTTCTGCGCCGATTTGAAAAACTATGCGGCAGGCAAGCCGCTCAGAAATCTGGTAGACCGCAAAAAAGGCTATTGATAAAAACCGAAAAGAAAGGGAGCATCACTATGGATAATTTTACGTTCTATTCCCCCACGTTATTCGCCTTCGGCGAGGGACAGGCAAAGGCGACAGGCAGACTGGTCCGTCAGTTTGGCGGCACGAAGGCCCTGCTGGTTTACGGCGGCGGTTCCGTCAAGCGCAACGGCGCATACGACGCCGTGACGGCTTCCCTGAAAGACGCCGGAATTCCCTTCCAGGAGCTTTCCGGCATTCAGGCCAATCCCCGCAGCGGCAAGGTCTACGAAGGAATTGCGATCGTGCGTGAGGAAGGGATCGATTTCCTGGTCGCTCTGGGCGGCGGTTCCGTCATTGATACCGCCAAAGCCATCGGCATGGGCGCACGCTACGACGGCGATTTCTGGGACTTTTTCTCCGGCGAGGCGGAGATTGGCGAAATGGTTCCGGTGGGAACGGTGCTGACGATTGCCGCCGCCGGAAGCGAGGGCAGCAACAGCTGTGTTATCACCCACGAAAACGGCAACCTGAAATGGGGTATTCCCAGAACCGATAAGTCCGATGCCGTTCGTCCGCGGTTCTCCGTTCTGGACCCGCGCTACACCTGCTCTTTGCCGCCGTATCAAACCGCCTGCGGCGCTGTGGACATGATGGCGCATATCTGCGAGCGTTATTTCACCAACACCCCCGATGTGGGTCTTACGGACCGTCTTTGCGAGGCGCTTTTGAAAACCGTAGCAGACGCCGCGCCGAAGGCCCTTGCCGATCCAAATGACTACGCCGCCCGTGCGGACCTCATGTGGGCCGGGATGCTGGCGCATAACAACTCCTGCGGCGTAGGCCGCGTGCAGGACTGGGCCAGTCACCAGATTGAGCATGAGCTTTCCGCCTTCTACGACTGTGCTCACGGGGCCGGTCTGGCGGCTGT